>DATDGZ010000326.1:0-48988 GCA_036521795.1 Thermoanaerobaculia bacterium
AGCGGCCGCGCACCTCGCGGTAGCGCGTGCCGAGCACCGGCGTGTCGACGGTGACGCAGATCGCCGCGCAGCCCGCCGCCTCGGCCCGTTGCACCAGGTCGCGGGTGAAGGCCCGGTCCTGCTGCACGTAGAGCTGGAACCAGAGCGGTGCGGTGGCGGCCGCCGCGACGTCCTCGACGGTCGTGGTGGAGAGTGCGCTGATCACCATCACGGTGCCGGCGGCGCCGGCGCCGCGCGCCGTCTCCCGCTCGCCCTCCGGGTGGGCCAGGCAGTGATAGGCGGCGGGAGCGAGGAGGATCGGGGAGGGGAGCTTGGCGCCGAACAGCTCGAGGCCGGTGTCGAGGCGGCTGACGTCGCGCAGCACGCGCGGCGCGAGCAGCAGCTCGTCGAACGCGGCGCAGTTGCGGCGCAGCGAGATCTCGTCGCCGGCGCCGCCGGCGAAGTAATCGTAGACCATGGTTGCCAGGCGCTGCCGGGCAACTTCCTCGAAGTCGGAGATGGTGACCGGTCCGGTCATCTGAGACCGGACACTAGCAGAGCGCGAGCCGGGTGCGATGGTCGTGGGTCGCGGGAATGCCCTCCGCCGCCGGCAACCCGGCGGCGGAGGGGGAAGCAGGCCGGGAGGATCAGTGCCGGCCGACGACGAACAGCGTGCCGAAGTTCTCGGTGAAGATCTTGCCGTCCGGACTGATGGAGATCGGGGTGTAGGCGGCGCCGATCGCGAGGTTCAGGAAGAGAGGGTTGGTGCGCAGGCCGCCGCCCTGGTTGATGACGTAGAGGTTGCCGTCCTCGCTGTTGGCGTAGACCACGCCGTTGCTGTCGACCGCCGGTGCGTTGACGCACCACTCGAAGCCGTTCGGGTTCGTCGAGGTGCAGGTGATCTGACCATTGGCGCCGCGGGTGCAGGAGAGCGTGTTGGTGTTCTGATAGCTCCACTCCGGGACCAGGTTGCTGCTGAGCTGGGTGATGAAGTAGGACTCGGGGTCGGCCGCCGTGCGGACGGGCGGACAGAGCGTGTTGTCGTTGCAGTAGGAGCCGACGCCGCCGTAGTGATTGTTCTTGGTGACCACGGAGTAGGTCCCGTTGTGACTATAGATGGCGGGGGTGTCGTCCCAGCCGAACAGGAAGCCGGCCTGGTACTGGCCCGAGGAGCTGAACTTCATCATGTGGCCCTGGGCGTAGTTGTAGCGGGTGTAGGTGCCGTAGAAGATGCTGCCGTCCGGAGCGACCACCGGCGAGGCGGTCGAGTCCTCGATGATCCTTCCCGATCCGGGCCGGTTCTCCGCCGGGTCGACGCCGGTGTGGGCCCCGGCGGCGCAGCCGCCCGGCGTGCCGTTCGGCGGGATCTCCACGTTGCAGCCGTCGTGGAAGCGCTCGCGCAGCGAGGCCTTCCACTTCGGGCTCAGGTCAGGGTTGATCGCCAGCAAGTAGGCGGTGCGGCTGGTCAGGTGGGCGACGCTGCCGACGTAGATGGTGCCGTCCGGCGCGACCGCGGGGGCGGAGTTCATGGCCGCCCGCTGCGAGCCGCACTGCGTGGTCGGCGGCACCGCGTTCGGCGTCGGCGGCCAGGGGAGCGGGGTGTTGTTGAGGTCGAAGGTGCCCGGGCACTGGTCGGTGCCGCGCGGGGCGCCATGGGTCAGCGAGGCGAAGGTCGCCGTGCGGACCCGGCCATCGTCGTCGACCTTCACCACCCAGGAGTTGACGACGTCCACCGACCAGGGGTTGTTCGGGTCCAGCTGCGTGGCGACGAAGTAGACGTTGCCGGCAGGATCGACGGTGATCGGCCCGGTGAGGAAGATGTTCGGATTGACGGTCGAGCCGAACGGCTGGATGTGCGCCTGCAGCGAGCCGTCGCGCTTCGACAGCTGGTAGACGGAGCCGCCGAAGCCGGGGACGTAGACGGAGTCGTCCGCGACGGCGGCATGGAAGACCGGCTCCCAGCCGGGCCCCACGGCCAGGGCGCTGTAGGGGATCGGCTTCCAGTCGGTCTGGAAGGCCCAGGTCTGGACCAGCGCGCCATGATGCCAATCCAGGCGCTGCTCGTTCCAGATCTGCGTCTCCCAGGTCGCCAGGCTGGTGTAGGTGCCGGTCTTGAGCTCCATGTAGACGGGATCATCATCGTCCCCGGCATCGATGAGCGGCGCCTGGTAGTGCACCAGCAGGGTGCCGCCCGACAGCGGGTCGTTCTGTTCCTGAGTCGCGAATTGATCATAGACCAGGCTGGTCAGGATGCTGGTGGCCGGTTGACCGGGGTTGGAGACGGCCCCGGTGTGCTGCGGGTTCTGCCCCCACTGCGGCCAACCCTGGCCCTGCTGGCCGCCGTCCGCCGCGGCGGCGAGCGCCGCCGCGAATAGTACGCAGAACATGGAAAAGATTCGCGATCTCATCATTCTTACTCCCGTCTTGAGCTCGAGATCGGAAACAGGGTCCCGAAGTCACGGCCGTGGGCCGAGACTCACGCGCAACCACTGGATTTCGAGTGAGCGAATCATCGCATTGTAAAATCTGAGTGTCAAGCAAATCGTTACAGCGCGCCGCGTCCGGGGAAGCGGATACCCCTCCCCCCTTGCGCGCGCTACGGCGGCTGCGGTGCCCGGGGCGCCTGGGGCGCCTGGGCCGACTTCGCGGCCTTCGCCGCCCTGGCTTCCTTGGCTTCCTTGACCATGCGCCGCACGTCCGCCAGCAGCTTCCTGGAGTCGTAGATGATGCCGTCCTTGATGGTGTACTTGACGCCGCCGGTGCGCACCACCTCGCTCTTGTCGTCGAGCGTGATCACTCCCGTGCCGTAGAGCACGGCGAGGTTCTGCAGCGGGTTCTGCTCGACGACGACGAGATCGGCCAGCTTGCCGGGCTCGACGCTGCCGAGCTCGTGGGCGAGCCCCAGCGCCTCCGCCCCCCGCAGCGTCGCGGCGCGGATCACCTCCAGCGGATGGAAGCCGGCTTCGCGCAGCAGCTCGAGCTCGCGCACGTAGGCGAAGCCGTAGAGCTGGTACAGGAAGCCGCTGTCCGTACCGACCGTCACCCTGCCGCCGCGGTTCTTGTACTCGTTGACGAAAGTCATCCAGAGGCGGTAGTTCTGCTTCCACTCCACCTCGTCCTCGGTGGTCCAATGGAACCAGAACGAGCCGTGGTTCTTGCGGCTGGGCTGGTAGAAGTCCCACAGCGAGGGCAGCGTGTACTCGTCGTGCCACTCGGCGCGCCGGGCGCGCATCGCGTCGCGCGTCGCCTCGTAGATGTTGAACGTCGGGTCGATGGTGAAGTCGAGCGCGATGAGCTCGTTCATCACCTGGTTCCAGCGCTCGGAGTACGGCGGCGCCGCCTGGCGCCACAGCCGCCCGGCCTGGGCGAAGCGGTGCGACTCGTCGGCGTAGTTGTAATCGAGCGGGAAGTCCTGCACCGTGCGGTCGGTGAACAGCGCCTCCGGCAGCCCGTACCAGTGCTCCATGGAGGTCAGGCCCCAGCGCGCGGAATCGAGCGCGGTGACCCGCGCCACGTCCATCTGCGCATGGTGGCAGGCGGTGCGCATCCCGCGCCGCTTCGCCTCTTCGATCGCCGCCTTCATGATGTCGGGGCGGTAGCCGAAGAACTTCACACCGTCGGCGCCCTTCTGCGCCATCTTCGCCACCCACGCCCGCGCCTCGTCGGGGGTGGTGAACGGCGCGTCCCGGTCCTGGCCGAAGGCGATGTAGGCGAGGATGCGCGGCGCGGTGATCTCGTTGCGGGCGCTCTTGGCCTTCTCCATCAGGGTCCAGTCGGTGCCGTCGAAGCTCCCCGGGTCGCGGATGGTGGTGACGCCGTGGCCCATCCAGAGCTTGAAGACGTACTCGGCCGGCGTCCCCTGCTCCTTGCCGCCGATGTGCGCGTGCATGTCGACGAAGCCCGGCAGCACGAACATGCCCGAGAGGTCGATCTCCTTGTCGCCCTTGGCGGCCTGCGGACGCTTGTCGGGGTCGATGCCGCCCGGCTGGCCGACGCTCTCGACCCGCACGATGCGGTTCTTCTCGATCACGATGTCCACCGGGCCGATCGCCGGCGCGCCGGTGCCGTTGATCAACGTGGCGCCGCGCAGGATGAGCCGGGCGAACGGCCCTTCGCCCTCGGCGCGCGGCGGCGCCGGCGGGATCGACTTGTCCTTCGGGTTGGGTGCCGGGGGTGCCGGGGTCGTCGGGGGCGCCTGCGGGGCCGGAGCGGGCGCTGCCCTCGTCGCCGCCGGCGGCGCCGCCACGGCACAGAGCAGGATCATCATGGCACCGCAAGCGCGGCTCCATCGCGAAGCTCTCATGGGCATCGGCTCCTTCTCCCTTCCGCTCCCTCGCGAACCCGGCCGGGGTGAATGCGTCGATTCGTGCGCCCCCCAATCTACACCAGCCGCGGCGGAGCGTCGGTTGCCAGGTCTGCGGTCACTGGGTCGGCCTGTAGGACAGGAACGGACAGAGGTTCAAGCCAATCTCCGGCCCCGGACCGCGATCCTTGCCGATAGCCGTGCCGGGGGGCGCCGTCCATGCTGGCGGGTGGAGACGACACCCGATGCGAGCGACGACAGCGACGCGCGGTGGCCGGCGGATGGGGCGGACGGGATTCCTGGGTGCGGCGTGGCTGCTCGCCTGCGGCCTGTCCGGCGGCCTGCCCGGCGGCCTGTCCAGCGCCATGGCAGCGCCGGCCGGCGCCGGCGGCCCCGGCTCGATCGACGCCCGCTACTTCGAGCGCAACTGGCGGCGCGGCGACGGCCTGCCCGGCAACAGCGTCTATGCCATCGCCCAGGCGGCGGATGGCTATCTCTGGATCGGCACCGAGAACGGCCTGGCGCGCTTCGACGGCCAGCGCTTCGTGGCGGTCGGCGCGCGCTCTCCGAAGGTCTTCCGCAGCCGCCTGGTGGGGGCGCTGGCCGCCGGCCGCGACGGCACGCTGTGGATCGGCACCGAGCGCGGCCTGCTGCGGATGCGCGGCGGCGTGGTGGCGCCGGAGGGCCCCCCCGGCGGGTTGGCGGCCGACGCGGCGGTCAGCGCCCTCGCCGAGGACGGCGGCGGCGATCTCTGGATCGGCACCCGCCTGGGCCTGCTGCGCCGCAGCGCCGCGTCCGGCAAGGTGACCCGGGTCGGGCTCGCCGGCACCAGGGTGGTGCAGCTGCTGCCGGGAGATCCCGGCGAAGTCTGGATCGGCACCGAGTCGCTCGGCCCCTGGCGTGTCCGCTCCGGCAAGCTGCAACCGGTCACCGCGGACCCGCGCCTGTCGCAAGAGACGGTGACCGGCCTGGTGCGCGACCAGGACGGCTCGATCCTGGTGTTCGCCGCGCGCGCCGCCGGCCGGTTCCGGGACGGCGATGCCGTCACCAGGGCCCCGGGGCGGCCGCCCGGCATCGAGGGCGTGGTCGCTGCGGGAGCGGGCGGCGGCAGCCTGTGGCTCGGCACCACCGAGCGAGGCGTCGTCCAGCTCGCCGGCGGCGAGGCCTGGTTCGCCAGCCCCGGGCACCCGTTGGCCACCGCGCTGGTCTTCAAGGTCTTCGTCGCCGCCGACCGGACGGTCTGGTTCGGCACCGCGGGCGACGGCCTCCGCCAGCTGGTGGAGAAGAGCAGCCGCACCTATACCCGCGCCGACGGCCTGGGCAGCGACACCGCCACGTCGGTCCTGGTGGAGCCCGGCGGCACGGTCTGGGTCGGCACGTTCGCGGGTCTGACGCGGCTGGCGCGCCGCTTCGACGAGGCGGCGTTCGCGGCCGCCGAGATCTCCGGGACGACCGTCTGGACGCTGCTGCGCGATCGTCAAGGCACGCTCTGGGCGGGCACCTCGCGAGGCCTGGCGCGGCGGGTCGACGGCCGCTGGACGTTCCTGCCGCCATGGGGGATGCCGGCGACGCAGGTCGTCGACACCCTCTACGAGGATCGGCGCGGCAACCTGTGGATCGGCACCGCCGGCGGGCTCGGGATGATGTCTGCCCAGGATCCGGCGCGAGTCGTCGCGGTGGCCGGCCTCGATGGCGCGGAGATCACCGGCATCGCCGAGGACGGCGGCGGCGCGCTCTGGATCGGTTCGCGCGGCGCCGGTCTGCTGCGCCTGCGGGACGGTAAGCTCGAGACGCTGCGCTCGGCGGCGGAGCTGCCCATCGTCACCGCCGTGCACCGCGGACTGGCGGACGACATGTGGGTGGGAACCTTCGGCTCCGGCCTGCTGCACTACAGCGCGGGCCGGTGGCACCGCTTCCACGAGGGCAACGGGCTCGCCGACGACACCGTCCGCCAGGTGCAGGAAGGCCCGCTGGGCAACGTCTGGATCTGCTCGGGCGCCGGGATCTCCCGCATCCCCCTCCAGGCCGTGGCGGACCTGGAGGCGGGCCGGGCGGCGGCCGTCACCCCGTTCAGCTACGGACCGGAAGACGGCGTCGCCGAAGGCGTCTGCTACGGCGGCTCGCATCCGGGTGTGGCGAGGAGCGCCGACGGCCACCTCTGGTTCGCGACCAATCACGGCCTGGTCGAGATCCGGCCCGAGCGCCTGGCGCCGCCGCAGCCTGGCATCGAGCCGCGGCTCGACCGCCTGACGGTCGATGGCCGCGACCTCGAGATCGGAAGCTCGCGGGCGCTGCTGGTTCCCGGCGGCTTCCGGCGCATCGATTTCACCTTCTCGGCGCCGATCTTCGTCGCCCAGCGGCGCACCGCCATCCGCTATCGGCTGGTGGGGCTCGACGGCGACTGGATCGTGGATGACCGTAACGGCCGGGCGAGCTACACCAACCTGGACGCCGGCAGCTATCGTTTCGAGGTCGCCCTGCGTGACGAGCAGGGAGGCTGGAGCGAGCCGCTGCGGCTGGAGGAGATCGAGGTCGAGCCGCTGCTCTACGAGCGCCCGGGCTTCTTCGCTCTCGCCGCCCTGGCGCTGCTGAGCGTGTCGTACGGCGTCCACCGCTGGGCCGCCCGCCACCTGCGGCAGCGGGCCGTGGCGCTCGAGGCCCTGGTCGGGCAACGGACCGCGCAGCTGCAGGATGCCAACCGGCGGCTCGAAGCCCTCGCCGCCAACGATGCCCTGACCGGCCTCGCCAACCGGCGGGTGCTGCAGGAGTCGATGGAGAGAGAGCTGCGACGGGCCGCCCGTGCATGCAGCGAGATCTCGCTGGTGATGATCGACGTCGACTCCTTCAAGCGGTACAACGACAGCCTCGGCCACGTGAGCGGCGACGAGTGCCTGCGCCAGGTCGCGATGGCCCTGCGCAGCGGCGCCTCGCGCCCGGCGGACCTGGTGGCGCGCTACGGCGGCGAGGAGTTCGCGGTGCTGTTGCCCGAGACCGCGGCCCCCGCCGCGGCCGCCATCGCCGAGAACCTGCGGCAGCTGGTCCAGAAGCTGGCGATCGCGCATCCCGACTCGCCGGCAGCGCGCTGCGTGACGATCAGCGCCGGAGTCATGGGCCTGGTGCCGGCCGCCGGCACGGCTCCGGCGGATCTCGTCGCGGCGGCCGACGAGGCGCTCTATTGCGCCAAGCAGAACGGCCGCAACCAGGTGCACCTCTCCGGCCGCGCCGCCCGGCAGCCGGCCGCGGCCGCGGGTGCGGGCACGGGCAGGCGGCGGTTGGCGGCGGTGTGAGCGCGGCCCGGCGGGCGCTCACCGCGGATCTCCCACCATCACCCAGGCGGCCCACAGCTGCGCCGGGTCGCCCCGCTCGCGCGACCGGCGCCGAGCGTCGGCGAGGGCCTCGTCCTTGCGCAGGCCCTTGCCGTCGGGGCCGCCACGCCGGTAGGCGCGGTAGAAGTCGGCGACGAAGTGGCTGGTGGCGCTGTCCTCCGGCACCTTCCAGCGGGTGGCGAGCACGGCGGCGGCGCCGGCGATCAAGAACGCCCGCGTGAGGTCGAGACGCTCG
Source organism: Thermoanaerobaculia bacterium (assembly GCA_036521795.1). Lineage (GTDB taxonomy): Bacteria > Acidobacteriota > Thermoanaerobaculia > Multivoradales > UBA5704 > JASLEW01. Next base: position 7,844 of record DATDGZ010000326.1, read on the forward strand.
TCGCTGAGCATCGCTTCGCCCGCGGCGGTGTCACACGCCGCCAGCGTGACCAGCTCGGCCTCGACCGGGATGGTGGCGATCTCGGCCGCGCTGAGACGGCTGTCGTGCGCGCCCTTGGTGGGCTGGATCTCGAGGTAGGTCCCGGAGCGGCTGTCGCTGGCATGCACTCCCACCGTGGCGATGAAGACCTGCCGAGCGCTCATCACCCTGCGGTAGGTCTCGACGCCCGGTGCGGCGGACCCGAGAGAGGGCGGGCTCCCGGGGAAGAAGCCGGCGACCTCGGCGACCTCGGATTCCGGCAGGCGGAGGCCGCGGCCGCCGGCAAGAGCCAGGATTGAATCACCCGGTTGGCTCTCCCGGTGGCGCTGCCGTGCCATGGCCAGCGCGGACGCCGACGGCGCGACGCTGATCCGCCACCGCTCGGAGGCCAGCTTGCCAGCCGGGTCTCGCAGCGCCTCGAACGGCAGCTCGTGCAGCGGGCCGTGAGGGATCAGCACCAGGCTGCCGCCCGCGGGCAGGCGCCCGGCGAAGGGTTCGAGCAACCGGTCCCAGAGCTCGCGCGCCTGCGGCTGGGCCGCATCCTCCTTGAGAGGATTGGCCAGCTCGAGCGCGAACGCCGCGATCTTCTGCTCGAGCTCCCATCGTGCCAGCGCGATGCGCTCGACGCGGACCGCTCCTTCCTGCGGGAGGACGAGGAAGCCCACGACCTCGTCGGCCACGTAGTAGACGAGGATCGGGCCGGTCTCCCGCGCCAGGGCCTGGATGGCGGTGGCGTCGAGCGGCTTGCCGGTGGTCAAGGGACTGTCCCTGGCGGCGCGCTCGTAGTCGTTCCACTCGAGCTCCTGGTCCAGCCTGGCGCGCCGGTTCCGCAGCTCCTCGCGCTGCCGTGGATCGGTGGCGCCGGCGAGCTGCTCTTCGGCAGCCGCATTCTCCGCGACCAGGCGCCGGTGCTCGGCCACGAGGTCGACGGCCGAGGCTCCCGCCGCCCGCGGCGGACCGGAGGACAGCAGGTCGAGGAGCACGCGGGAGCGCGCCTCCTCGGCGCGAGTCAGGGCGTCCGCGGCACGCCCGGGCTGCCGGGCCAGCATCGGCACCAGCAGCTCGTAGGCCCTGATGACGCTCTGGTCGCTCTCGGTCCGGTGGGCGTCCGCGATCCGCATGCCGCGCCACTGGCCATGCAGGCGGATCGCCGCCGCGGCCGAGCGCTCCGCGGCGGCATCGGCCCCGGCGCCGTGCTGCGCCCTGGCCAGCGCGATCATGGCGCCCATCTGGCCGCCGACGCTCTCGGCTCTCTGGAACCTCTCGTGCGCCTCCGTCGCCGCGGCGATGGCTCCCTGCCAGTCGTGCCGGGCGACGAGGACGCGAGCGATGCCCAGGGAGGCCTCGGCCTGGCCGAGCTGGGCGCCGACCGCCTGGTAGAGGGTGCGCGCCTGGCGGTAGCCCACCAGGGCCTGGTCGGTCTTGCCTTGCCAGAACCGCACGCTCGCCTCGGCATCGAGGGTGTTCGCCTGCCCGAGCCGGTCGCCGATCGCTTCGTAGAGCGCCCGGGCCTGGCGGAACCCGTCCAGCGCCTCCTGCTGCGCTGCGTCGCCGCCGCCCCGCTGGAACAGCACCCAGGCCTCCCCTGACAAGGCATTGGCCTGCCCGAGCCGCGAGCCGGAGGCCGCGGACAGGCGGCGTGCCGCGCGATAGGCGTCGAGCGCCCTGTCACGCTCCCCCAGGAGGGTCAGGACCTGGGCCTCGAGGTTCGCGGTGTTGGTCTGCCCGGCCAGGTCGCCGGCAGCTTCGTACAGGGACCGAGCTCGGGTGTAGGCGTCGAGCGCCTGGTCGTACTCGCCGAGCTCGAACCGCACGGAGCCCTCGCCGTTCCAGCTGGTGGCCTCCCCGATCCGGTCGCCGGCCGCCGCGGCCAGGAAGCGGGCTCGGGCGTAGGCGGCGAGAGCCTGCTCGCGCTCGTTGAGAAAGGCGAGCACGACAGCCTCGCCGTTCCAGCCGTTGGCCTGCCCGATCCGGTCGCCAGCCGCCTCGAGCAGCGGGCGTGCCTGGCGATAGGCGTCGAGCGCCTGCTGCCGGTCGCCTTGGCGGAAGAGCACCGCGGCTTCGCCGTTCCAGGCGTTGGCCTCGCCGGCCCGGTCGCCGGCCGCGGCATACAGGGCGCGGGCCTGGCGGTGGGCCTGAAGCGCCTCGTCGACCCTGCCCAGCTGCAGCAGCAGGTCGCCCTCGTCGTCCCAGTTCTGGGCCTGCCCGCGCTGGTCGCCGGCGGCTGCGAACAGGCCGCGCGCCCTGGCGTGGGCCACGAGGGCTTCCTCGAGACGCCCGAGGCGGAGCAGCGCAGAGGCTTCACCGCTCGCGGAGATGGCCTGCCCGCGCGGGGACCCGGCCGCCGTGAAGAGGGAGCTCGCCTGGCGATACGCGGCCAGCGCCTGCTCGTTCCGACCCAGGAACCACAGCACGTCGGCTTCGCCGTTCAGGGCGTCGCCCTGGAGGCCGGGGTTCGGCTTTTCCTCGAGCAGGGCAAGGACCTGGCGATACGCGGCGAGCGCCTCGTCGCTCTGCTGGAGAAGCTTGAGGGCGTCCGCCTCGCCTTTCCAGGCGACGGCGCGGCCACCCTTGGAGCCTGCCGCCTCGAACAGCGACCGGGCCTTGCGATACGTCTCGAGCGAAGTGCGGTACTGGCGCCGCGAGAAGAGGTCGTCGGCCTGGTGCACCAGGGTGATGGCCTGTTCGACCTGATCGCCCGCGTGTGCCGGAGGCGCGGCGCTCTGCGCGGCCGACGGCACGCCCCAGGCGCCCAGGACGAACACCGCCAGCAGGGCAGGTCGCACCGGCTTCGCCTTCATCTTCGCCTTCATCGGGGCCCGCCGGTCCTCCGGATCTCGGCCAGGAAGGCGATCTCCCCGGCGTCGGGCCGCCAGGCGGGAAGGAGATCGTCCTCGGGCCGCGCCTGCAGGTCTCTCTTCCAGCGTCCCCTGCCGTCGACCAGCACCAGGTCCCAGCCGTTCTTGCCGCTGATCTCCTCCATCGCGATCGCCGAGTCTTCGCCGTGCGGCGACCGCATCGCCGCCTGGTAGAGACACCGGTCGTAGCCCAGGTACTGCACCGTCCGCGCCCGCAGGTCGATCTGCAGGAAAGCCGGCCGGCTGTTGCCGGCGCCCAGGGTCAGGGCCAGCAGCGAGTTGCCCGCGGCATCATGGGCCACCAGCTGATGGATACGGTAGGGCAGCTCGATTCCCGCATCGGCCTTGCCCTTGTCCCAGACGCTGAGGTAAGCCAGCGTGCCCTCGTCCGCGCCGGCGGCGAGACCGCCGCGCTGGCGCGCGAATGCGATGCGGCCGCCTGGAAGCGCCAGCGGCGCCGCCGGGACCCAGACGTCGCCGCCGGGGAGCGGCCACAGCGCTTCCGGCTTGCCGGTCAGGGGCACGCGCCAGAGGCCGGGCGCCAGCGCACCTGACTCCGCGGCGGTCGGCGCCAGCGTGACGAGCAGGGTGTCGCGATCGAGCCAGGCGACGCCCGTGGCGCCGCGCGTCCCCGGGACCGGCACGGCTCCCGGCACTGCCGCTGCCGGGTCCAGCCGGCGCACCTCGAACACGGTGTCTCCCAGGCTCGACAGGCCCCGGTGCGTCAGCAACGCCTGCCGCAGATGCGGATCGCACTTGCCGCCGAAGAAGGTGCCGACGACGCCCTGCCACAGCGAGCAGGGGTCCTTCACCAGCCCGAAGCGCACGCTCCGGCCCCGGGCGGAGCGTGGCCGCGATGCGCGCAGCCAGAGCACGGTGTCGGTGGGGAGCGTCTTGCCGGTGGCAGCGGCGAAATCGATCTGATCGTGGACCGTGCCGTCCTTGCCGGCAGGCCGGCTCACGCGGTCGTAGAGCGGCTTGGCGCACCCGCCGCCGCGCTGCGGGTCCGGCTCGCCGCCGTCGTTGCAGTCCCGGAACACCTGCAGCCGCACGGTCTCCCCCTCGGGGATGCCCCCCACCTCGATGGCCATCGGCTGCGACGGGTCCTGGATGGCGTTCGGCTCGATCTCGAGACGGGCAGGAGGCGGCGGATCGGCGGGCGCCGCGGCGGCCTGCGCTCGCCACGCGGCGAGGACGCCAAGGGCCAGCGTCGCCAGGAGCCGCCCGCGCCATCCCTTCCTCCGCATGACCATCCTCTACTCCTCTACTCCTCTTCTTCTCTAATCCTCACACCCGCGAGTGATGGCCCGGGGCCGTGAGATCGCGAACAGGCAACTGCGGCCGTCATCGGACCCGTTGCCCAGGTTCAGGGCCCCGCGGACCCTCGGCGTGCAGCGGCTGCCGCGCAGCAGGAGGGTCGTCTTCTGGGCGCCGGCGGAGACGTCGAAGGCGCAGCAGTTGGCGATCTCGGCGGCAAGGTCTTTCGCGCACTCCTGCTTGACCTTCGCAAGGGGATAGCGCAGCCCCCATTCCGCGTAGGCGTGCGCCCGGGGCAGCTGGTAGAGGAGGAACAGGAGCAGCAGCACGTGCAGCCCTACCAGCGCTCCCCGCAGCCCCAAGGTGAAGCCCGAGAAGCCGGTGGCCCGGGCGCCCGTCCAGATCGCCGCCACGCACGCCAGCATCAGCCAGGCGAGCAGGCCGGCGAAGCCTTCCCGGCGCTGCTCGTTGGCGAGCGACTCGTTGGTCAGCCACGAGCAGGTCTCGAAGGTCATGCGCTCGGCGAGATTCGGGCCGAGGCCGCTGCCGCACGGCGCGCCCTCGAGGGACGCTTCCCCCACCAGGTCGGTGGCCCGCAGCGCGATCCGGTAGCACATGGCGCCCAAGGCCAGGACGATCGCCGCCGCCGCGAGGAGCGCCAGGATCGCCGCGCCGCGGCAGCGGACCAGCCAGCGGGTCGCATGGAAGGCGACCGCTAGCAGCAGCAGGGCCGCGGCGCTGCCGCGCAGCACCGGATGCACCAGGAAGGCCGCCACGGCCCGCACCGGCAACGCCGCCAGTGCGTTGGCGCCTGCCCAGACCAGGTTCTCCTGCGGGTAGCCCAGGGGAGCGATGCCGAGCAACTCCTCGCGCGCCCGCAAGGTGGCGAATCCCAGCCTGGCGATACCGCCGACCAGCACTCCGACGAGCGCCACCAGCTCGGTGACCTTCAGCTCGCGCACCCACCGCCACACGGATCCCGGCCAACGCGACGGTTTCTCGGCGGCTGGCGGCTGCGCGGCCGCGGGTCGATGCTCTCCTGGAGGATGTGCCGGCGGCGCCGGGTCTTGTCTCGCGCCGGTCTGGTTCGCGCTCGTGCTCATGGGTGACCGCGTTTCAGGAATGAATGACTGCACTGTAACAAATCCTCTCGATCAAGTCACATTCACCGATGGATATATTGATAGATGCTTTGGCTATCGTGCCGCCGCGGCTCGTCTCCGGCTGCTTGCCAATTGACTCGGCTCGCCGAGGAGGTCTACTGTCTGCTCAGCTCGTGGCTCGTTCCTCATCGAGCGTCGAGGCCTCCAATGCAGCCCAAGCCCAGCCTTCCTGTGCCGGCGGCGATCCTCGCGCTGGCGGCTGTGGCCGCGAGCATCGCGCTTGCGGCCAAGCCGCCGGCGCCCGCGCTCGACCGCGCCGCGCTCGCAGCCCGCGTCCGCGCCGAGATGCTCCATGCCTGGCGCGGGGGCTCGGCCTTCAGCCGCAGCTCGGTCGTCGGGCGCGCGCTCGAAGAGCTGACGTTGTACCTCAAGTGGATGGATCCCTGGAGGACGCGCGGCTTTCCCGAGGCGATGCACGAGGTCTTGGTGCGCCGCCAGCCGGAGCCCTGGTCGCTCAAGCGCTCGGCCGGGTTCCTCGAAGCCGTCGCGGCCGACGGCGTCGACCCCAAGGCGCTGCTCGAGGCGATCGGCGCGATGAGCGTCCCCGAGAAGGTGAGCCTGGTCGACCAGGCCGTCGCTGAGGACCGGCGCTCGCTCGACCGTTGCCTCGCCGACGTGGCCGCCTGCGACCGCGGCTCGGATAGTGCTTCGAGGTCGAGGTATCGGTAGCGGCGCGTCATCACCTCGCGGTAGCGCCATCCCAGTCGAGCGCGGCGGGAGACGGAGGAAGCAATGCGATAACGCGCTGAAAGCTCGCGAGGGCCGCGGAAAGCGCTCGAGGTGTATCCGCACCCGGCGCTGCTTCGCCTGATGCGGGTGGCGAGACGAGTGGGACGACCGTCTGGACGCTGCTGCGCGATCGGCAGGGCACGCTCTGGGCGGGCACCTCGCGAGGCCTGGCGCGGCGGGTCAGCGGGCCGCCATCACGATCAGCGCCGGAGTCATGGGCCTGGTGCCGGCCGCCGGCACGGCTCCGGCGGATCTCGTCGCGGCGGCCGACGAGGCGCTCTATCGCGCCAAGCAGAACGGCCGCAACCAGGTGCACCTCTCCGGCCGCGCCGCACGGCAGCCGGCAGCGGCCGCGGGCGGGAGCAGCCGGCGGTTGGCGGCGGTGTGATCACTTCACGAACGACAATGGGATGCCGCCGAGGGCGCCGAGGCGTCGCTTTGCCGAGGCACAGCAGTCTCATGAGAGGAAGCAGCGAAGGGAGGCCGCGGCGGCCGGTCCAAACGGCCGCCGCCGCCGAAGGCTACTGCTTGCTGCCGCTGCCGGTGACGGAGCTGAACCACGATCCAAGCTTGGTGGCGTCGATGGTTGCGAGCGCGCTGATCCTGATGTCCGAGTCGCCGCTGCCGCTCGCCGGAAGGTCGACGAAGAACCGCGGCGAGATGGACAACGTGCTGTTGGGGAAGCGTACCTGCCCCTCGATGAAGATGCGGTGGCGCTGTCCAGGAATCCCCGGAGCGCCGGCGACGCTCGACGGCGCCTTGTCGAAGGCCCAGAAGTTGTCGTAGGCGTAGCCCACCTGGAAATACCCGGAGCTGCCGCCGAAATGAGCGGCATCCTGCGCGGTGTTGAGGTCCCCGATGTCGACGCGGATGCCGGTGAACCCGCGAGTGGGGGAATGCACGCTCGAGGAGTCCGGTATGGTGGTGATCCCGCCGCCGGCGATCCAGCTGATATTGGCGGGCCGCTCCTTGAACTCCGACCCGAACAGGGCGAAGTAGACATTGGTGCGCAAGGTGCCGGCGCCACTCTGGAATGGGTTGCTGGAGCTGGACGAGGAGCTCGAGCTATTGGCCTTCGACGCTCCCGGCGCGCGGCTCTGCTGCGGCGGCATGCCGTTGGCCATGTTCGTGGAGCTGGCGACGGCGCCCACGTAGGAATAGCGGATGTCGGTATAGCTGGTGACATCGCGGGCCCATCGGTCGGTCTCCACGAAGGCGGCCTCCGGCTGCCCCTTGAAGTTCCCGCCCGTGCTGGTACCCGAGGAGCTGCTCGACTTCTTCTGGTACACGAAGACGCTGCCGGCGTCGATCTCGAATGAGTGCAGATCGGCGAGAGACGCGACCGCGTAGCCATCGATCCCCTTGGAGCAGCCAGTGTTGTCAGGGTCCGGGTCGGTCGCATAATGGATCAAGACCTTGGGGTGCCTCAGCACGTTCTTGAGGTAGAAGTCCTTGCTGAAGACGATGGAGTTGTCCTTGCCGTTCTTGCCGACCGACATCTTCGTCCCGCATTCCGGCTGGTCGTTGTCAGGCTGGCAGGCCTTCACCTGGGTTGGATCGAGAGGAAAGAGTCGAACTGCGCCCGGAAAGCACTTCTCCACGTTGGCGCAGGCTCCCGCGGGCGGGGCGGTGGGGCCCTGCCAGATCGTCACGTTCATCGTGCCCTCGTAGTCAGCTTTGACGTTGAGCACCACGTGCAGAAGCCCTGCACCTTTGGTATCTGCAGGGTCCGGCCTCTCGATCAACTTGCTGAACGTGAAAGTCGGCGTGGCGCAGCTGGCTGCGCTCACGGACTGCTTCTTGCCGTCGCCGGCCGCCTTGGTCTGCGTCGCCGGTGCGGAGCTCGCGGCACCGGCGGGGAAGGCGTGAGCGACGCCTGGCAGGAAGAGAACGAAGAGAACGGCGAGCATCCATCGGCGCTTTGAAGTCATGGCAGCCTCCTGCGGGCCAGGAAGGTCGGAGGGTGCGATAAGTTCCTCCGAGCTGTGGTCCGGGTCTCAGGTCTAGACGGACCTTCGCCGCGATTTCCTGCCGGAGGTGCCGCTCGGCGGCCTTCCCGAGGCCGATCGCCCGGCCTGCGGCAGTCCTCCGGAGGCCGCCTGGCCGACTTGCCGATTGACTCCCCACGCCGGGCGGTCTACTGTCCGATCAGCTCACTCCGACCCGTCGCCGAGGCATCGCGATGCAGCGCAAGCCCATACACTTGCCACCGGCGGCGCCGGCGACGATGATCTCGCTGGCTCTCGCGCTGGCAGTCGCGGCCGCCTGGCCAGCCACGCCGCCGGCGCCCGCGCTCGACCGCGCCGCGCTCGCAGCCCGCGTCCGCGCCGAGATGCTCCATGCCTGGCGCGGGTACGAGCGGTACGCGTGGGGCCATGACGAGCTCAGGCCGGTCAGCAGGACCACTCGCGACTGGTACGCCGAGCCGCTGTTGATGACGCCGGTGGACGCCCTCGACACCCTGCTGCTGATGGGTCTCGACGACGAGGCGGCGAAGGCGCGGGAGCTCATCGTCGAGCGGCTCGGCGCCGGCCGGGGAGTGGCGGGACCGGCGGCAGGCCGGGCCGCGGCCGGCGAGCACGGCGCGCGACCGGCGGCGGGAGGGGCGGCGGCGTTCGACCAGGACCTCTCGGTCAAGACGTTCGAGATCACCATCCGGATGCTCGGGGGGCTGCTGTCGGGCTGGCAGATGACCGGCGATCCGCGGCTGCTGCGGCTGGCGGACGATCTGGGGACGCGGCTGCTGCCGGCCTTCGCGTCGCCGACGGGCATGCCCTACACCTTCGTCAACTTGAGGACCGGCAAGACCCGGGGCCCGCGCAGCAATCCTGCCGAGATCGGCACGCTGCTGCTCGAATTCGGCACGCTGGCCCGCGCGACCGGCAAGCAGGTCTTCTACGACAAGGCCAAGCACGCGGTGGTCGAGCTCTACCGGCGGCGCTCGCCGCTCGGCCTGGTGGGGGAGGAGATCGACGTCGAGACCGGCCGGTGGACGAGCCGTGCAAGCCACGTGGGCGGCGGCATCGATTCCTACTACGAGTACCTCCTCAAGTGCTGGCGCCTGTTCGGCGACGCGGACTGCGGCGCGATGTGGCGGGAGAGCGTCGGCGCGCTCAACCGCTACCTGGCCGACGACGCTCCCACCGGCCTCTGGTACGGCCAGGTGGACATGCTCACCGGCAAGCGCACGGCCACCGAGTTCGGGGCGCTGCATGCCTTCTTCCCGGCGGTCCTCGCGCTGGGCGGCGATCTCGGCCGCGCCCGCCGCCTCGAAGCTTCCTGCTTCAAGATGTGGAACCTGCACGGCATCGAGCCGGAGGTCGTCGACTATCGCACCATGGCGGTGGTCGAGGCAGGCTACCCCCTGCGGCCGGAGATCGTCGAGTCGGCCTACTACCTCCGCCATTACACCCGCGACCCGCGCTACCTCGAGATGGGGCGGACCTTCCTCGCAGGGTTGCTCGCCCACTGCCGTACCGATGCCGGCTACACGGTGCTGAAGAACGTCGTGACCAAGGAGAAGGGCGACCTGATGCCGAGCTACTTCCTGGCCGAGACGCTCAAGTACCTGTACCTGATCTTCGCCCCCGACCAGGCCCTCGACTTCGACCAGGTGATCTTCAACACCGAGGGCCACCCGCTGCGCCGCGACTTCAAGCCCATCCGACCCTGCTCACTCCGAGATGGTGGCAGCTCCTCCGTTCACGGCGGTGCTGGCGTTGGCTCCCGCGAGCTTGAAGGATCTCCAAGGGAGAGTCGTCGACTTCGATCTCTCGGGGTGAGGGTCACCGCCGCGATCGCGCCCTTGGACGGTGACACCGTCGGCAGCGCGCTCAAGCCCTGCGGGAGGGAAGGCTGATTCTAGCAGTCGCGAGGTCCGCCCTCGGCGCATGAGCGCCTCGGGGCAAAGATCCTCAGTGCCTCGGGGCCGCGGGCGCAGGCGCCTTCGCCACTAGCTCGAGCAGACCGGCCGAACCGCCCCGTGCGCCGCCGCCGGCGCCGGGCGCGAGGGTGATCGCCTGCGGCAGGTGGCGTCCCTGCAGCCAGACGATCTGCTGCGAGAGCAGCTCCCGCTCGAGGCGGTCGTAGGCGTGGCGCAGCTCCCAGGGCAAGGCGACGTTCTGGGCGTCGCCCCAGGCCTCGAGCGCGCGGCCGGGTCTGCCGACGGACCAGACGAAGAGCGGCACGCCGATGGCGTCGAGGTAGGCGCGGACCGTCGCGGGCAGGAAGAGACTGGGGTCCGCGGCGCCGTCCTCGCCGCCGGCGATGAGCACCACGGCCCGCGGGGTCTCGCGGGCGAGGGCGTCCAGGCCGGCCGCCGCCACGGCGTCGGCGAGCCGGGGATGGTCGGGGAGGTGGAAGCGCACCTCCAGCAGCAGGCGTCCGAGGTCGAGGCCAGGCGCGTTCATGCTCGGCGTGATGTCGAACCGCTCCGCCGTCGTCGCGGCGCCGCGCTTGTAGATCCTGGCGACCGGCGAGACGAAATGAAAGTGGATGCGTGGATCGGGCTCGAAGGTGCCGTAGGCCCTGCCGCCCAGGCTGGCGCTGGCGCGCGAAGCCCCCATGTTGGGCTGCGAATGAGCGCCGGCGGGGCCCGGCGCGACCCTGTCGAGGAGCGCGGACTGGGCGCCGGCGGCGCGCACCACGAACACCTCGGCCGGCTGCTGTTCGACCGCCGCCACCTCTGCCGGCTGTCCGCCGGCCAGGAAGCGGCCTTGCAGGTCACGCGCGGCGAGCGTCTTGGCCGGCTTCCCCGGGGCGGCGCCGCGCACCGCGACCGCCGTCAGCTCGGTGGCCACGTCGCTGCCGTAGTCGCCGCTCAGCACCACGTCCCGGTGCGCCTCGACGCCGTCCGGGAAGCGCAGCCTGGCCGAGAGCACGTGCGCGGCGCCGGCCCGTGGGATCTCGAGGGGTGCCTGCGCGCGTGCATCGAGCGCCAGCGGCACACCGTCGAGGCGGAGCTCGAGCTCGGACGGGGCCTGGCGGGTGAAGCTGTCCCAGGTGAGCCGCGCGGTGCGCGTGCTGCCCGCGGCGGAGCCGGCGAGCACGATGTCCACTTCCGCCTGCGGCCGCGGCAGGTTCACCCACTGCTCCGTGCGGGCCACCTCGCTGCCGTCCGCGGCGAGGCCGCGCGCCTCGAGGCGGTGCGGCAGCAGCGCCGGCCCGAAGTCGACCGTGGCGCTCCAGGGTGCATGCTCGAGCCTGGCGACGCCGCGGCCGTCGAGCGCCAGCTCGACCGCGGCCACCCCGGCGCCCGGGTCGACCGCGACCGCTTGCGGGCCGGTGACCAGGCCGAGGAACAGGGTCAGGAAGGCGATCTGCATGGGCGATCTCCGTCGGCGGCGAGCCGTGCCTGCTTCTCGTTTTACTACAACTCGCAAGCCCTGGCGCGGGTTCCGGCTCGGCTGTCGGGTCGCCGGTCGGTCGTGGGTCCGTGTCCTCGTTGACCCACGACCCGCCGGACCGGGTCCTCGGTCCTTCGAGTAGAATGCCGGGCACTTCGCTCCTCTCGGCAACTCGGCCCGCCGCTCCCGACTGCCGGCCGCAGCTTCCCGCCCACCATCAGAGCCCCAGCACGAGGAGACATCGCTTGAGCACGACAGCCAACCCCGACCCCAAGCTCGCGCTGCTCCGCCACGCCGTCGCGACCCTCGCCTACCGCGGCGGCAAGCCGCTGCGCGGCTGCCCCGAGGGCTTCGCCGACTTCCGCGCCGCGCCGGGTACGCGCACGCCGGTGGAGATCCTCGCCCATCTCGGCGATCTCCTCGAGTGGGCCGCGTCGCAGGTGCGAGGCAAGTCCGTGTGGCGCTCTTTGCCGCCGCTGCCGTGGGAGCAGGAGAAGGTGCGGTTCTTCGCCGCCCTCTCTGCGCTCGACGGGGAGCTCGAGGGTGCGCTCGACCGGGGGCTCGACGGGGAGCTGGCCCTCGGTGCGCCGGCGGCGTTCTCGGCCGAGAAGCTCTTCCAGGGACCGATCGCGGACGCCTTCACCCACGTCGGACAGCTCGCCCTGCTGCGCCGCCTCGCCGGCGCGCCGGTGCGTGGCGAGAACTTCGTGCGCGCGGACATCGTCGCCGGCCGGGTCGGCGCCGAGCAGTCGCCTCCCGCTCTCGAGTTCGACTGAGCGCGGTGGCTGGTGGCCGACGCTAGCTCTCCCGCCCGCGCGCCGTCGCGCGTTCGCGCCTACGGCCCTGCCGGCATCGGCAACCTTGCAGCCGGCTTCGACGTGCTCGGCGCGGCCGTGGCTCCGGCCGGCGGCGAGCCGTGGGGCGACATCGTGGAGATCAGCGAGATCGGCGGCGAGAGCGGCGCACTGCCGCCAGAGGCGCCCGGGACGCCGCCGGCGGCGCCCGACGTCACGCTGACCTGTGATGGCCCCTTCGCGCACCAGCTGCCTGCCGACCCTGCCGACAACGTCGCCCTCAAGGCCTGCGCCGCCGTCGCACGGCTCCTGCGCGGCCGGCCGCTGCCGCGGCTCGTGCTGCGCCTGACGAAGGGGCTGCCGGTGGGCAGCGGCCTGGGCTCGAGCAGCGCCACGGTGGTGGCGGTGGTCCGCGCCCTCGACGCGCTGCTGGGGCGGCCGCTTGGCGAGGCCGGGCTGCTAGCGGCGGCCGGTGAAGCGGAGGCGTATGCCGCGGGGTCCCTGCACCTGGACAACGTCGCGGCGGCGCTTCTCGGCGGGCTGCGCCTGGTCGACCCTGGCGGGGGGGCGCGGCTGCTGCCCTTCCCGGACGACCTGCGCTTCGTCCTGGCGGTGCCGGCGTTGACCCTGACCACCCGCGCCGCCCGGGCCGCCCTCCCGGCGACGGTGCCGCTCGGCATCGCGGTCGCCCACGCCCAGAACCTCGCGGCGCTGGTGCACGCCCTGCACGCGGGCGACCGCGTGCTGCTGCGCGCCTGCCTGCGCGACCTCCTGGCCGAGCCGCACCGGGCCGCGCTGGTGGCGGGCTTCCGCGAGGTGCAGGCGGCGGGTCTGGCCGCCGGCGCCTGGGGATGCAGTCTCTCCGGGGCCGGGCCGGCGGTCTTCGCCGTCGCCGAGGCCGTCGCCGCACCGGCGGTCGGAGAGGCGCTGCGCCGGGCCTGGGCCGGTGCGGGCGTCGCCTGCGAGATCAAGGTCTGCGTCCTCGACCGCCGCGGCGCCCGGGTGCTGGAACCGGAGGACGCGTGCGGCTGACGGACCGGGGACCGTTCCCGGAGGACGCGTGCGGCTGACCAGCACCCGCAACCCGGCGCTGCGGGTGAGCTTCAAGGAAGCCGTGCTGCGCAATCTACCCACGCCGCAGGAAGGGGGCGGCCTCTTCGTGCCCGCCGAGCTGTCGCCGTGGGCGGACGCGGCCGAGCTGCTCGACCTCTCGTGGCCGGAGCGCTGCACCGAGATCCTGGGGCGGCTGCTGGCGCCGGAGTATTCGCGGCAGGAACTGGCGGAGATCGTGCGCGAGGCGTTCGACTTCCCGGTGCCGCTGGTGCCGGTGGCCATGGATGCGGCGAGCTCGCCGGCTCCGGACACGCCTGCTGCGGGCACGTCAACGCCGGCCGTGGCGACGCCGAAGGAGCCGTCGCCGGCAACGATGGCGCCGGAGAGCGACAGCCGCCTCTTCGCCCTGGAGCTCTTCCATGGCCCGTCGCTGGCGTTCAAGGACTTCGGCGCGCGCTTCCTGGCGGCGGTGCTGGCGCGCCTGCCGTCCCGCCGTCCCCGCACCGTGCTCACCGCCACCAGCGGCGACACCGGCGCGGCAGTGGCGGCGGCGTTCTGGCGCCGGCCCGGCTGCCGCGCCGCGGTGCTCTATCCCGCGGGACGCATCTCGCCGCTGCAGGAGCGGCAGGTGGCCTGCCTGGGCGGCAACGTGCTGGCGCTGGCGGTCGAGGGGACCTTCGACGATTGCCAGCGCCTGGTCAAGGCCTGCTTCGCCGATCCCGAGCTGTCGGCGGAGCTGTGCCTGACCTCGGCGAACTCGATCAACGTCGCGCGCCTCCTCGCCCAGGTCCTCTACTACTTCGAGGCGTCGGCCCAGCTGCGCCGGCAGGCGCCCGGCGCCGGGCCGCCGCTCGTCGCCGTGCCCAGCGGCAACTTCGGCAACCTCTGCGCCGGCCTCTACGCCCGCGCGCTCGGGCTGCCGGCAGCCGGCTTCGTGGCCGCGACCAACGCCAACCGCACGGTGCCGGACTACCTCGACGGCGGGCCCTACCAGCCGCGGCCCGGGATCGCCACCCTGAGCAACGCCATGGACGTGGGCGACCCGGGCAACTGGGAGCGCATCGTCCACCTCTACCGCCGCGATCGGGAAGCGCTGCGGCGCGCCCTGCGCTGGGGCTCCCTGGACGATCGCGCGACCGTCGAGGTCTTGCGCCGGCTCTGGGCGCGGGGCTATCGGGCCGATCCTCACGGCGCCGTCGCCTGCGGTGTCCTCGAGAGCGTCCTGCGCCGCGGCGAGACCGGCATCTTCCTGGCGACGGCCCACCCGGCCAAGTTCCAGGCCGCGCTCGCCGCCTACGGCCTGGAGCCGCCCCTCCCGCCCGCGCTGCTGGTGCTCCTGGACCGCCCCCTGCAACGCGAGGTCCTGCCGGCCGGCGAGGAGAGCCTGAAGGCGCGGCTGCGCGCCGGGTAGTAGGCCACCTGGCTCGTCGTGAAGGGTGTGGGCTTGCCGAAGTGGGAGCCGCGGCGCGAAGCGACCCTCTACGAATCAGCGCGGTACGACCGCGACGGTGCCGGCCATGACGTTGCGGCCGTGGACGCCGCAGTAGACCTGGTAGGTGCCCGGCCGGTCGAAGCGGTGCGCGAAGCGCTGGCCGCTCACCAGCGGCTCGGACTGGAACGCCTCTTCGTCGCAGCGCACCGAGTGTCTGCCGGTGTCGTCGAGCCAGGTCACGGTGGCGCCGGCGGCGACCGTCACCTTATCCGGCGTGAACTTGAAGTTGGTCAGCGTTACCACGACTTCCTGGTTCGCCGCCGGCGGCGCGGGTGACGGCGTGGTGGCCGCATGCAGCGTGGCTGCTGGTGCCGGGGTTACCGGCGGGTACCACACCCTGAAGGTCGCGAGGCCCAGCCCCAGGGCCACCAGCCAGATGGCGAGGGTGGTGCGCATCCAGAGCTTGAAGTTGCGCAGGCGCAGGGTGGCGGGGAGCAACGGGGTGCCGGCGCTCAGGACGACGTAGAGACCGAGGCCGGCACCCGCGGTACCAAGGACAGCGTGCACCAGGGCGACCAGGTAGTAGGTGTTACGCGGGTGGGCCAGGGCGTGTGACAGTACGCCCTGGTCGTGGAACGAGGGTGCCATGACCCACGCGATGAGCACGACCTCGAGCAGCACCACCGTGGTCTGGCAGGCCCGGTGCCAGCCGAACTGCCGCCGGCGAGCCAACCCCATGCCGACGAGGAGCGCGGCCCCCATGGCGACCTGCAGCAGCAGGTTCCAGTTGGCCGCCGGGGTACCGCGCAGGTGCAGGAGGCTGTCCATGGCGGGATGCAAGCTCGGCTTCTTCGCTGGGTCGTGATCCCCGGGCGGTCGAAGTCAAGGCTTCTCGACGATATCGCCCTTCATCGGACCGAGCACGCCGAGCAGCGCGCCCTTGTCGGCCTCGGCGACCTTGAACTTGTCCAGCGACGCCGTCAGGTCCTCGACCAGCGCGTTGAAGTCGGCGGTCGAGACTCCCATGCCCTTGTGCGCCGTCTTCATGTCCTTGCCCTTGTACTTGCAGGGGCCGCCGGCGGCCTCGCAGATCTGGTCCACCAGGTTCCCCTTGAACTTTGCCAGCCGCTTCGGGTCGGCGGCAGTCTCGGCGAAGAAGGCGTTGATGCGCGTGTCGGCGGCCACCCGGCCGACGAAATCGTCGACCACCGCCTTGATGGCTTTCTTGCCGCCGAGCCGCTGATACAACGTCGTCTGCTTGGCCATGCCCTGGGCCTGGGCGAGCTGGGCGGATGAGCCGAGGGCGAGAGCGGCGGCGAGGGCCAACAACGTGAGCTTTCGCTGCATGACGTCTCCTTTCAAGGTCAGGTTCGCTAAGAGGGTTCAGAGCCGCCGGCGCGGCCTTACTCTTGTCTACGCGCTCACCGCGAATCCGGATGACGCCGTGCACCGGCGCATCGACCTGTTCCGCAATCTGCCGATCGAGACCCTGACCCGCATGCAGCTCGAGCAGCAGACCGCGCAGATCGGCAAGCAGTGAGGCGTGGCGAGGCGTCCGGGTCGCGGAAGAGCGGGGCCGAGGTCGAGGCCGCGCTCGAGGGCTCGCTCGACGGCCCTCACGGCCAGCTGGACCGGGAGCGCTGCCTCCGGCGGCAGCAGGAGGAGGGCGCCGTCGGCCGCTGCCGGCCCGAGGCCGCGAATGGCGGTCTCGATGGCGTCCTGTGCGATGCGCGAGGCCTGCCGGTACGTGCGGAGGGTGGCGGTGACCTCGGCAAGCTCGTGCCTGATCGCCGCGGGGCGAAGCACGCCGGCGCTCGGGAGTGGGCCGCGGCCACTCCCGGTAGCTCGCGGGAGGCTGATCCTGTGGCCGGCGCGAGGGGAGGGCCGCCAGGCCTGGCGAGCGACTGGATCTGGAAACGGAACGTCGTCTTCGCGGCTCTGAGGTGGGCCAAGCTGTGCTGGTAGGCGTAGAGGCGACCGGTCAAGGTCATCACGGCCTGACGGGACTGGTCGCGCGCGCGGCTGGCGGCGCCGAGGACGGCGTGGCCGCGGAGGTTGCCGTAGGCGCGGGCTTTTCCCTCGCGGAGGCGGTCGGCCGCCGCGGGATCGCCGAGCAGGCCGCGCAGGGCCCTGGCGGGATCGACGTAAGCCTGGGCTGCCGGCGCCGCGAGCGAGCGGCGAGCGTCGACGACCCGCAGGCGTGCTCGCTGGAGGTCGGCATGCGCGGCCAAGGCCTTGCCCAGAGAGAGCTCTTCACGGGTGGCGCCGGCCGTCTTGGCGGCGACGTCCTGGAGCCGGCGGACGGCGCGGCGCAGCTCGGCCGCGGCGTAATCGCCGGCCAGGTCCTTGGGGCCCGGGCGCGAGAGAGGCGTGGAGGTGGTGAGGCCGACAACGGAGCCGGGCGGGCCCTAACATACCTTGCTGCGCGCAAAGCGTGGTGGCGTAGCCAGGCGGAACGGGTGACACCCGCATCGGTCGCCGCGGCATCGATGCGGGCGATCTCCTTGGCTGAGAAGCAGACGCTGCAATGCTTGGTCCTGTTCCTGGCCATCCCTGATCCTGTCCCCGAGCGCGAGCACCGCTCCACGGGTCCGGGGAGCCAGCCTCCCCGCGCACCCAGAAAACCAACGATCGTCCGTCGGCAGAGTCGGTGCGGGAGAGAGGGCGACGACCGCTCTCCCATTCCGGGTCCGTCGAGCGCCCGGCCATGGTACATCATTGTCCATGATAATACAAGCTCTACATATGGTCAGTGCCGAGCGACAGAATCGCTACGAGACGTGGGCGCTACAGCAGCTCGCGCAGCCGCCGCGCCGCGAGGCGTGCGCGCAGGACCAGGAAGAGCTCCGCGGTCGCCACCGCGTCGATCAGGGCGTCGTGGTTCGGGTAGGCGGGGAGGCCCAGGGCGGCGCGGGCGGCGGGGAGGGACGCCGGCAGGGGTGCCGGGTGGGGCGCGAGCAGGCGCTGGCGGATCTCGAGGCGCCGCAGGAGCACGACGGTGTCCACCACCTGCGGCCGCGGGCGCGGCCAGCGCCGGCCGCTCGCTCGCCAGGCCTGCCGCAGGAAGCCGAGGTCGAGGGGTGCGTGGTGGAGGACCAGCACGCTGGCGCGCAGCTGCCGTTCCACCTCGGGGAGCAGCTCGGCGAGCGGCGGCGCCGCGGCGAGGTCCGCCGGCAGGAGATGATGGGCGCGCAGCCCCTCCTGCGACAGGCCGGCCGGATCGGCGGGGCGCACCAGGCTGACGAACCGTTCGCCAAGACGGATGACGCCGCCGCGGATGGGCACCATCGCCAGCGACAGGATCTCGTCGCCGCGGGGCTCGAGGCCCGAGGTCTCGAGGTCGAGCGCGCAATAGAGGACTTCGTCCCAGGGAGGCGAGGACCAGGCCATGGGCGGTCAGACGAGCCGGTCGGCGCCGTAGCGCAGCGCGGTCGCCTCCTGGATCTCGCGGATGGCGAGGAACGTCTCCTTGAGGTACTGGCGCTCGAGCGCCGACAGGTCCTGCAGCCGCGCCGCCTGCGCCGGCGCCTCGCCGCGGCCCAGCGCCGCGAGCTGCGAGCGCAGGCGCAGGCGCAGCAGGAAGCGGAAGGACTCCGCGAGGGTCGCCGCTCCCGCGGCGCTCAGGGTGCCCGCGGCGGCGGCGGCCTGCAACCGCTCGAGCGTCGGCCGGGCGCGCGAGCCGGCGGCGAGGGCGTGGAGGCGGGCCAGGCCGACGATCGGCATGATGCCGGCGGCCTTGAGATCCACCCCGCCGTGCTCGGCGCGCAGCTGGCGGAACATGCCGATCGGCGGCCGGAAGCCCAGCGCGGCCTTCGCCAGCTGCGCCATGAAGATCCCCTCACGGCCGGCGCGCAGCAGGACCTCGTCGAGCGGCTCGATGCCCAGGGTGCCGTGAACGCGGCGGCAGTCGAAGAAGCTCGAGGCCTCGACCAGCGCCTGCGGCCGCGGCTCCTCGACCCACTCCTGGAACAGCCGGCGCCAGGCGGCGAGCGGGTGGCGCCAGCGCGTCGCCATGAAGCCTCCCGGGCACGGCGGGAACGCCGCCGCGAGCAGGCCGTCGACGCCGCGCTGCGCGAGGCGCTCGAAGTAGGCCGAGGCGGCGGCCGTGTCGTCCTCCCAGACCAGGGCGTTGTCCTGGTCGGTGATCAGCGTCTGCTCCATGCGGCCTTCGGAGCCGAGCACGATCCAGGCGTAGGCGCAGGGCGGCGGCCCCAGGTCCTGCTCGGCGAGGCGCAGCAGGCTGGCGGTGAGAGCGTCGTTCAGCCGCGCCACGATGCGCCCGATCTGCCCGGCGTCGGCGCCGCTCCAGGCGAGCACCTCG
Organism: Thermoanaerobaculia bacterium; assembly: GCA_036521795.1. Lineage (GTDB taxonomy): Bacteria > Acidobacteriota > Thermoanaerobaculia > Multivoradales > UBA5704 > JASLEW01. The sequence continues at coordinate 26,835 of DATDGZ010000326.1, forward strand.
ACCATGGCGGCCAGCTCGCGCGCATAGCCGGCGGCGGCGCGCGGGTCGCGCAGGCGCTCGAGCGCGTGCATGAGGTGCAGCGGGCTGCGCAGGTGGAGGCGCAGCAGGTCGGTGTCGCCGAGCAGGCCGACGATCTTGCCGTCCTCCTCGAGCGGCGCGTGATGGACGTGGTGCTCGAGCATGAACAGCAGGACCTCGAACAGCGAGGCGCCGGCGGGCAGGGTGAGCACGGGCCTGGTCATCGCCCGCTCCACCGGCAGATCCGGTCCGTGACCTTCGGCGAGGACGCGGGTGCGCAGGTCGCGGTCGGTGAGGATGCCGGGTGGGCTCCCCGCCACCAGCAGCGCGCCGGTGCCGGCGGACCGCATCAGCCGGGCGGCGTCGCCGATCGTCGCCGTGGCGTCCACGAACACCGGTGCGCGCGCGGCCAGCTGGCGCGCGGGGATGGCGAGGTCGGAGCCGAGACCCAGGGGCTCGATCTCCACCGAGCGCCGCAAGCGTGCGGCGAGGTCGAGCAGGAAGAACTCGGCGAACGCGGGCGACGCCTCCATGAGGGCGTTGAAGACGGCGGCCGGCAGGCGGTAGAGCAGGGTGTCCTCGGCGGCCACCGCGTCGGCGACCGGGCTGGCGCGCCCGATCAGCGAGGGGTGACCGAAGCAGTCTCCTTCCTCGAGCGCCCTCACCAGCTGGCCGTCGCGCTCGAGGCGCACGGCGCCTTTGCGGACGACGGACAGGTGCTCGCTGGGCGTCCCGCCGCGCCGCAGCACCAGCTCGCCGCGCGGCGCGAAGCTGATCTCGAGGGCGTCCTTGACGCGGCGCAGCTCCCGTTCGCCGAGGCGGTCGAAAGGCGGATGGTGGCGCAGGAACTCGAGCGGCTCCATGGCGGCCGGCTGAGGCTCGGACATCGGGCGGCATTCTATGCCCCGATGCCCCCTGTGCCCGCTGTCCCTCCCCCCACGTTTTTCGGCATCTCCGGCATCTCCGGCATCTCCGGCATCGCCGGCATCGCCGGCATCGCCGGGTACCGGACCCCGTAGGAACTACAGTAGGGTAGAGGTCATGAGCGACGACGATCCGGAGGCCCGCGACCCATCCACGCCCGTGCCGCCGACGCAGCCTGCGGTGCCGGCGCTGCCGGCGATGCCAGAGAAGCCGGCGCAGCCAGAGACGCCGGCGCAGCCAGGGACGCCGGCGCTGCCAGGGGACAGCGCGAGGGGCCCGGAGGGCGACACCCCAGCGCACGTGCGGGATCGCTTGCGCACCATCGCGGCGCGGCTGCGCGAGGCCGCCGAGGACCTGGGCGGCGAGGTCATGATCGAGATCCCCAGCCGCCTGGGCGACCACGAAGGCCTGCTGCTCGCGCTCGCCAACGAGCTCGAGCAGCTGGTCAAGTGAGGGTCGGTGGGCGGAAGAGCGGCGGCAGCAGCTCCGGGGCCAGCGGCGGGCTGAGCAAGAAGCCCTGGTATTCGTCGCAGCCGCTCTCGGCCAGGAAGCGCAGCTGTCCCTCGGTCTCGACTCCTTCCGCGATGACCCGGATGCCGAGGCCGTGCGCCAGGCTGATGATCGCGGTGACGATGGCGCGGTCCTCCTGGCTGGCCTCGAGGTCGGCGACGAAGCCGCGGTCGATCTTGAGAGCGTCGATCGGGAACTGCTTGAGGTAGGCGAGCGCGGCGTGGCCGGTGCCGAAGTCGTCGATGGCGATCCGCACGCCGATGGCGCGCAGCGCCGACAGCACCTCGACGGTGAGCGCGGCGTTCTGGATCGCCGCGCTCTCGGTGATCTCGATCTCGAGATGGCGCGGGTCGAGGCCGGTCTCCTCGAGGATGCGGCGGATCCCTTCCGGCAGGTGGCGCTGCTGGAATTGCAGGGCGGAGAGGTTGACGGCGAGGCGCAGCCCCGGCTGGCCGGCGGCCTGCCAGGCCACCGCCTGCTCGCAGGCCCGGCGCAGCGCCCACTCGCCGATCGGCACGATGAGGCGCGCCTCTTCCGCCACCGCGATGAAGGCGTCGGGCGACACCATGCCGCGGGTCGGGTGCTGCCAGCGCAGCAGCGCCTCGACGCCGACGGTGCGGCCGCTGGCAAGGTCGAGCTGCGGCTGATAGTGGAGCCTGAACTCGTGGCGCTCGATCCCCTGGCGCAGGTCGTTCTCGAGCGTCAGCCGCTCGAGGGAGCGCGCGTTCATGGCCGGGGTGCAGAGCTGGAAACCGTTGCGTCCCAGCTCCTTGGCACGGTACATGGCGATGTCGGCGCTGGTCAGCAGCGCCTCGGCGTCGGCGCCATCGGCCGGGAAGAGGCTGATGCCGATGCTGGTGGTGATGTAGAGGCGATGGCCGTCCACCTCCACCGGCCGCGCGACGGTGGCCAGGATCTTCTCGGCCATCCTGGCTGCCTGGCTGCCGCGGCCGACCTCGGGGAGCAGCAGGTTGAACTCGTCGCCGCCGACCCGGGCCACGGTGTCGCTCTTCCGCACCGACTGGCGCAGCCGCGCCGCCACCGCCTGCAGCAAGCGGTCGCCCGCGGCGTGACCGAGAGTGTCGTTGACCAGCTTGAATTGATCGAGGTCGAGGAACAGCACCGACAGGCCGCGATGATGGCGCCGCGCCAGGCCGAGGGCCTGGGTGAGGCGGTCCTGGAACAGCATGCGGTTCGGCAGGCCGGTCAGGGCGTCGTGATACGCCTGGTGGACGAGCTGGCTCTCGGCATTCTTGCGCTGCGTGATGTCGACCAGGGTGCCTTCGATCACCTGTTCGGCTTCACTGCCGAGCAGGGTGGCGCTGGCCAGCGCCCAGACCGGCGTGCCGTCGCCGCGCCGCAACTGGATCTCGATGTCGGCGAGCGCGCCGCGGGTCAGCAGGCTGGCGAGCAGCGCCCGGCGCTGGACCGGCTCGGCGTAATAATCGACCAGTCGCCTGCCGATGCACTCGTGGCTGGATGCGAAGCCGAGGATGCGGGCGAAGGCATCGTTGCACTCGAGGATGACGCTCGCGGTCGAGGTGCGGAAGACGCCGGCCAGGTTGCGCTCGAAGAGAGTGCGGTAGCGCTCCGCCGACGCCTGCAACGCCGCCTCGGCGCGGCGGCGCTCGGTGACCTCGCGGAAGCTCCAGACGCGGCCGACCGGCTGGTCGTCGAGCAGCTGCGGCACGGAGTAACGCTCGATGATGCGGCCGTCGGCGAACTCCAGCACGTCGAAGCTCTCGGCCTCCGGCGCGGCGTACAGCTCGTGGACCTTGGCGAGGAAGGACCGCGGGTCGCGCAGGCGGTCGAGGACGGAGGCGAGCAGGGCCTCGTCGTCGCTGGCCTCGAGCAACTCGGCCGGGATCTCCCAGATCTGCGCGAAGCGCCGGTTGTGGGAGACCACCTTGCCCTGGCGATCGACGACCAGGATGCCGTCGGCGGTCGATTCGAGTGTCGAGCGCAGCAGCGACAGCGAGCGCCGCGTCGCGGCCTCCGCTTCGAGGCGCGGGCTGATGTCGTGGGCGAGGACGATGCGGGCCGGGCGGCCGGCGAAGGTCAGGGAGTGCGAGGCGACCTCCACCACGATGACCTGGCCGTCTTTCTTGCGGTGCGTCCACTGGCTGTCCATGCGGTGGCCGACCAGGTTGGACTTCAGGTCGGCGAGCAGGGCGGGGATGGCTTCCGGCGGCCGGATGTCGTTGATGGTCATCGCCAGGAACTCGTCGCGGGAGTAGCCGTAGAGATGGATGGCGGCCTGGTTGACGGCGAGGAAGCGCAGGGTCTCGTAGTCGTAGACCCACATCGGCAGCGGGTTCCGCTCGAACAGCAGGCGGTACTGCTCGTCGGCGTCGGGCGAACCCTCCCAGACGATGTCCGCGGAGGCGGGTCGCGGCTGGCGCGAGGGGCGCGGGACCCCTCCAGCCGCTGCGGCAGCCCGCGCGACGCGGCTGCGACCGGGGGTGCGTTTCGCCTTCGGCTGACCGGTGGCAGGCGGCACAGGCGGAGTGGCAGAGCTGCGCATGGATGGGCCCAAGAGGTTGATCATATCCTTTTACCAGGCGGTCGGCCTTGTCCGGGGCGCGGTGAGAAGCCAGGACCGATCCGGCGCCGGCGCGCCGCGGCGGCGGTAGCGGCGGCGGAGGCTGCGGGCCGGTGCGCCTGCGCCTCGACCATGCTGCGCGATGGTTAATATTAATGGTTACAATTTCAATGACAGGAAGCAGCGGCTCGGAGCAGGCTGGACCCGGCCCAGGAGGTGGTGCGCGGCGGCCGGCTGAACGTGGGGGGGCCGGCCGCTTCATCGCCGCCGGTCGAGCTGCACCTGGCGTGATCGAGGGTCGGATCGCGGAATGAGCGCCTGGTCTGTCCCGGCCTGGGCGGAGGAGTCCGCCGCGGGCAGGGCCGCGGCAGGATGACCCGGTGCGGCGGCGAGCCCCGCGACAGGCGCCGAGAAGGCAGGGCGCGAAGCGGCAGGAACCGGCAAGGCAAGTGCCGCGACGGCAGACGCCGGCGCGCGAGGTGCCGGAGCGGCAGGCGCCGGGGCGGCGGCGGTTCCTGGCTCGCTCGAAGACGCGGCGGGTCGTCTGCCGCACGCGTTCTCTCCTGCGGTTGCACGGTCGAGCGGCCGGCGCAGGGGGGTGTTTGCAAGCCTCGGGCCTCCGTCCGGCCGGGGGGCCTCGCGGCGGTTCGGCCGGAGCTGGCCCTGTCCTTGCTTGGAATCTTCCGTTGGAGGCGCCGGCAGCGCTAATGCTGTCGCATACCGACGGGAGGCAGCATGAGATCCAGCCAGCAATCAGCAGCGCCGCCGCTCGCGACTCTGCCGCACATCAGTACCGGCTCCGGCCGAATCTCCATACCGCTGCATCGTGTCCTCGGATTCGCGCGCCAGGAGTCGGACTCGCGCCCTTCCCGCCAGCTGGCTTTCGCCCTGCGCCCGCTGCTGGGGCTCGCCCTGGCGACGACCGGCCTCTGCCCGGAATCGCCGGCGGTCTCGCCGCTCCGGCGGGCTTTGCCGGCGTCCGGCAGCGAGATGGACGCCGATTCCGAGATCCTGTTCAGCGCCCTGTCCTCGCTGGTCGAGGTCGTCAAGATCCTGACTCCCGGCGCCGGCAAGGTCTATGCCATGCTCGGCCACGAGGCGGTGCTCGCTCCGGACGGCCCGGACGGCGGCGACCGCGAGCGAGGTCAGCGCGGGGCGGCCGCGCCGCGGTCCGAGGTGGTCATCGAGCTGGTGAGCACCCCCGGCTGCGCCTACGCCAGCCTGCCGCCGGCGGTCCGTGACGACTTCGGCAGCCTGGCCTTCGAGCTCGCGGTCGTGGCGGCGGTCGTCGAATCGAAGGGCGGCGAGCTCGCCTTCGGCTCGCCGGACGGCGATTCCCGGAGCTTCGTCGTTCGCCTGCCGGTCTGCCGCTGCTGAGGGGGTCGAGGATCTCTCGGACGCTGAAGCAGAGTCTCGCGGGGCGCGGTGAACACCGCCGGCGGCAGCGGCGGGCCCGTCGGCGCGACTGGCGGCGATCAGCGGCGATCAGCGGCGAACGGCGGCGATCAGCGGCGAACGGCTGCGATCAGAGACGACGAGCGGGACACTGAAGTTAGGGTCGATCCGTGCCGACGCCGGCGATCATCGGCGACGCCGGCGATCATCGGCGATGCAGGCGATCATCGGCGACGCCGGCGATCATCGGCGACGCCGGCGATCATCGGCGATGCCGGCGATCATCGGCGGAGAGCGACGAACAGCGAGGCGACCGGGCAGCGGAAGCCTGGCAGGACCTCACCGGCGTCGAGGATGCCGTCCTCACCCACCAGCCTCCCGGGTCCGTCCGTGCTGTGGATCCGCACGGCACGCTTCCGGGGATCGACGACCCAGACGCAGCGCACGCCGAGGCGCAGGTAGTAGGCGACCTTGTTCCTGACTTCCCCGGGCCGGTTGCTCTTCGAGAGCACTTCGACGGCGAGGTCCGGCGCGAGCTCGGGGAAACTCCGCCCCAGCCCCTCGGGTGGCAGGCGCTGGCTGGCGACGAAAGCGACGTCGGGACAGAGGACCGTGTCCGGGTCGCGTTCGAGCAGGAAACCGGTCGACTCGCCAAAGAGCTCTCCCAGCCCGCGCGGATAGACGTGCTGTGCGAGCGCCGCGCTGACCCGCATCACGACGGAACCGTGCTCGGAAAAGGTGGGCGTCACGAGGCGCAACACCCCCCGGACCAGCTCGTGCGGAAGCCCGTTCGGGTCGTCGAGCCGTGCGAGGTCGTCGGCGGTGAGGAGGGTCGAGGATGCCGAGCTGGAAAGGTTCGCCATCGATTCGTTCCTATCATGGCAAGCTTCGGAAGTCGAGAGCCTCGGAGCCGCGCCTTGCGGTACCGCGGCATTCCGCACCATCCAGTCTGCACGCAGTCTGCACGGCCTCAACGGCGCGGGCGGCCTCCTCCTGAATTGACGGAGAGCAGCCCGAGATATGCACATCGTGCCGAGAAGGCCGGCGCGTTGCTCGAGCCTGCCGCCAGGCGCGACCGTGGACCTGATCCTGGACGTCAGCGGCTTTTCAAGTAGGCCGAGAGCCAGCGCGGGCTCCGGCCGCTCGGTCGCGGCGTCGCGGCCTGTCGTGGCGGCGCGCCATGATAGCGTCGCCCGCGACTCCGGAGGCGACCATGCGCAGGGCCACTCTGATCCACGGCGCCCGCGCCGGTGCCGCCCTGGTGGCCGCCTGCGCGCTCGCGGCAAGCACCGGCGCCGGCATCGGCGCGCGTGGAGGGACCACGGCGGCGGAGCTTGCCGCGCCGCCGGCCACGGCGGCGGATAGGCGTCCGGCGCCGCCCGCGCCACAGCCCCCGGCCGTAACACGGACAGCAGGGCAACTTCCGGCGCAGGTGCGCAGCCTCGACGACCTCGCGGTCCCGCCCGCCGCCGGCTGGGAGGCGGTGGCGGCGGAGGGGGTGAAGCTGAGCCTCTCTCCGATGTCCGCAGATGCCGCCGGCGCTGCCGATGCCGCCGGCGCCGCCGGTGCTGCCGGTGCCGCCGGTGCCGCCGGTGCCCGGGCCGGCCCTCGGGGCGGCGGCGTCCGGCTCGAGATCGACTTCCAGGGGCACGGCGGCTATGCCATCGCGCGCCGGCGGCTGGCCCTCGACCTGCCCGAGAACTACCAGTTCGCCTTCTGGGTGCGCGGCGACGCGCCGCCCGAAAACCTGGAATTCAAGCTCCTCGACGCCTCGGGGGACGACGTCTGGTGGGCGGTGCGGCGCGACTTTACCTTCACCGGCACCTGGCAACGCATCGTGGTCAAGAAGCGGCACCTGACCTTCGCCTGGGGGCCGGCGGGAGGTGGCGAGATCCACCACGCCGGCGCACTCGAGATCGCGGTCAGCGCCGGCCGCGGCGGCCGCGGGGTGGTCGAGCTCGCCGGCTTCACCTACGAGCCGCTGCCGCCGCCGCATCCCTACATCTTCCGCCCGGTGGTGAGCGCCTCGTCGGCGGAGCCCGGATACGAGCCGGAGCTGGTGCTCGCCGGCGGCGTGGATCTCCCCTCCTGCCCCCCCGGGGGCGAGCCATCCGAAGTCGGCGGTCCTTGCCCTTCGGCACCCTCGTACAGAGGGAGCCGTGAGAGAAAATCCGCGCCGCCACGGAGCGCCCGGCCCGGCTGGCACAGCCTTCCCGCCGCGCCGGAGGAGCAGTGGCTGGTCGTCGACTTCCGCGAGCGCCGCGAGCTTGGCGGCCTGGTGATCGACTGGGACCGCGACGACTTCGCGGCCCGGTTCGACCTCCTCACCTCCGACGACGGCGCGGCCTGGCAGGTGGCGCGCAGCGTGGCGCGGGGCGGCGCCGCCGAGGGCGGCAGGAGCCACCTCTATCTCCCCGAGACCGATGCCAGGTACTTGCGGCTGCGCCTGCGGGCGAGCAGCCGCGGCCATGGCTACGGCGTCCGCGAGATCGCCGTCCTGCCGGTCGAGGTGTCGGCGTCTGCCAACTCCTTCTTCGCGGCGATCGCCAGGGATTCGCCCCGCGGCAGCTATCCGCGGGCGATCGGCGGCGAGCAGTCGCTGTGGACCCTGGTCGGCGTCGACGGCGGCCGCGACCAGGGCCTCCTCGACGAGGACGGCAGGCTCGAAGCCGGCGCCGGCGGGTTCTCGGTGGAACCCTTCATCCTCGCCGGCGGCGAGCTGATCGGCTGGAGCGACGTGCGCACGACCCCGTCGCTCGCGGAGGGCGATCTGCCGATCCCCAGCGTCCGCTGGCGCCGCGCCGGTCTCGCCTTCGAGGTCACCGCGTTCGCCGCGGGGCCGCGGGAGAGCCCGGTGCTCTATGCCCGCTACCGGCTGCGCAACCGGAGCGCGCGGGCGCTGCGGCCGCGGCTCTTCCTGGCCCTCCGCCCCTTCCAGGTCGATCCGCCGTCGCAGTGGCTGGGCAAGCCGGGAGGCGTCGTCGAGGTGCGGCGGATCGCTTTCGACGGGCGCGCGGTCGAGCTGACGGTGGGCGGCGATCGCGCCCGCCGGACCCTGCTGCCGCTGTCGCCCGCGCCAGCGGCCTTCGGAGCCATGGCCTTCGACGAGGGCGCCATCGTCGACCTGCTGCGCCGCGGCCGGGTGCCGTCCGCCGGCGCGGCCGTCGACGACCCCTTCGGCCATGCCGAGGCGGCGCTGGCCTATGACCTGCGGCTCGCTCCCGGTGCCACCGGCGAGGTCGACGTCGCCATCCCGCTCGGCTCGCCGCCCGCCGGCGGTCTCGGCGTCGAGGCGGCCGGGGAGAAGGAGGTCGAGGCAGGGGCGGCGCGGACGCCGGCCAGCCTCGAGCGGCTCTTGCGGCAGGTCGCTGCCGGCTGGCGGGCGCGCCTGGGCGGGGTGGTCCTCCGGTTGCCGCCTACGGCCAGGCCGCTGGCGGCGATGGTGCGCACCGCTCTCGCTCACATCCTGATCAGCCGCGACGGGCCGGCGCTGCGGCCCGGCACCCGCTCCTACGCGCGCTCCTGGATCCGCGACGGCGCGCTGATCTCGGAAGCGCTACTGCGGCTCGGGGCGACGCGCGAGGTGCGGGACTTCGCCGCCTGGTACGCAGGTTACCAGGACTCCGGCGGCAAGGTGCCGTGCTGCGTCGATGCCCGCGGCGCCGATCCGGTGCCGGAGAACGACAGCCCCGGCGAGCTGCTGTACCTGTTCGCCAGCTACTACCGGTTCAGCGGCGACCGCGCCTTCCTGGAGGCCAGCTGGCAGCACGTGGAGGGCGCCGTCGGCTACATCGACGAGCTCCGGCAGCAGCGCCGGACGGCGGGCTGGCGCCAGCCCGAGAAGCTGGCCTGCTTCGGTCTCCTTCCCGAGTCGATCAGTCACGAGGGCTACTCGGCGCATCCAGTCCATTCCTACTGGGACGACTTCTTCGCGCTGCGCGGGCTCGGCGATGCCGCCGGCCTGGCCCGCGCCTTCGGCAAGGACGCCCTCGCCGCGCGCTGGTCGGCGATGCGCGACGAGCTGCGCGCGGACCTCCTGGCCTCTCTGCGCCGCACCATCGCCAGCCGCGGCCTCGACTACATTCCCGGCTCGGTCGAGCTCGCTGACTTCGACCCCACCTCGACCGCGATCGCGCTGGCGCCGGGCGGCGAGCTGGCCGACCTGCCGGCGGCCGAGCTGCGCCGCACCTTCGAGCGCTACGCCCAGGAGCTCGCGCGGCGCCGCCAGGAAGGCATCTGGACCTCCTACACCCCCTACGAGCTGCGCAACGCCGGCGCCTTCGTGCGGCTGGGCTGGCGCGAGCGCGCCCAGCAGCTCCTCGCCGCCATGATGGCCGACCGCCGTCCGGCGGGTTGGAACCAGTGGCCGGAGGTGGTCTGGCGCGATCCGCGCTATCCGGGATTCCTCGGCGACCTGCCCCACGCCTGGGTCGCCGCCGAGTACATCCGCGCCTTCCTCGACCTGCTGGCCTACGAGCGCGAGTCCGACCAGGCCCTGGTCCTCGCCGCCGGCGTGCCGGCGGCCTGGGCGAAGGGCGCCGGCCTCGCCGTCCGCGGGCTGCGCACCCCCTACGGCACTCTCGACTACTCTCTCGTCGAGAGCGCCTCGCGGGTCCGCCTGCGCATCGGCGGCAGCCTCCGCCTGCCGCCCGGCGGCCTCGCCGTGCAATGGCCCTACACGGGGGTGGCCACCGTCAACGGCCGGCCGGCCGCGCGCCGGGACGCCGGCGGCGCCCCCCCGGGCGAGCTGATCGTGCGCGAGCTCCCGGCGGACGTGCGCCTGGTCCGGCCGCGCGGGTGAAGGCCTGGGGCGCCGCGCCACCCCGCGCGCAGCGCCGCAGGGAGCAGGCGTGATCCCCGGCGCGATGGATCGGGCCTCCGGCCGTGGCTGCGCATGACGGTGCTAGCACTGAAAGGTTCGTAGTATCCTTGCTCCAGGTAAGGAGGCTTTTGGAATGCCCACCTCGACGATCACCAGCAAGGGTCAAATCACGATACCCAAGGGGGTTCGATCTCACCTTGGCGTGGCTCCAGGAGACCTCAAGTGGCGTTAGCCCGACCTGGTCCGGGCTTCTCACGGGCCACCCAGCGTTACCGTTATCCGTGCGGCGCGCGGCGGCGGATGGTGTTGACCAGGATCAGGTGGTCGCTGCGCGGTTGCCAGTCGACCGTGTCGCGGGTGCCGTAGAGGATCGGCGCGGAGTAGAGCGGGATGAAGACGCAATCGGCCATCAGCACGTGCATCGCATGCTCGAGCTGGGTCCGCCGGGCCAGCAGGTCGAGGGCGGACTCGCTGTCCTCGATCAGCGCGTCGAGCTCGCGGTTCCGGTAGTGGATGAAGTTGCCGGCGCCGTAGCCGCTGTCGGCCCTGGGGCTGTGCGCCATCGCGTCGAAGAAGTCGCTGGCGTCGCCGGAGAGACAGAACCAGGACGCGATCCAGCAGTCCGCGTCCGGTGAGAACTCCTCGACCGGCCGCTCGCGGGCGTGGACGCGGATGCCGGCGCTCAGCAGCTGCCGCGCCAGGGCGTCGAGCTCGAGGCGCGCCCCCAGGCGGATCTGCAGCTCGAGGTCGAGGCCACTCGCGTGCCCCGCGGCGGCGAGCAACGCGCGGGCCGTGGCCGGGGAGGCCGCGGGCGGGCGGATGTCCGGAGCGAAGCCGAAGACGTTGCCGGTCACCATCTGGCCGATCGGCACGCCCTCGCCGTGGAGCGCCGTCCGCACCAGCTCGCCGCGATCCAAGGTCAGCGAGAGAGCGCGCCGCGTCCGCAGGTCGTCGAGCGGCGGGCGGTCGCTGCGCAGCGCGAGATAGGTCACGCCGAGGCTGCGGGCCTGCCTCGCGATGCGGCAGCCGCGCGCGGCGCGGATGCGCGCCAGGTCGGCGAAGCCGGGCTCCTCGACGATGTCGAGGTCGCCGTTCAGCAGGCCCTTGACCCGGGCTTCGGGGTCGGGGACGGGCAGGAGCTCGACGGCTCGCTCGGGCGGGGCGCCGCCCCAGTAGCGTTCGAAGGCGCGCAGGGCGAGACGCTTGCCGGGCTCGTGGGCGACCAGGCGGTAGGGACCGGTGCCGACGGGCCGCACGATCACCGGCGGCGAGCCCGCGGGCACCACCAGGACGAAGGCGATCTTGTTGAGCAGGATCGGGTCCGGCCGGCGAGTGGTGATCTCGACCGTGTGCGGGTCGAGCGCCAGCACCTTCTCGATCGCGACGAGGTAGGAGCCGATCTCGCTCGTGGGGAACCGGCGCGCCCGCTCGAAGCTGAACAGGACGTCGCGCGCCGTCAGCTCGCGCCCATCGTGGAAGGACACGCCGCGCCGCAGGTGAAAGATCCAGGTGAGCTCGTCGGGGTTCTCCCAGCTCTCGGCGAGGGCCGGCCCGACGCGGTTCCCGGCATCGAAGGCGGTCAGCGAATCGTAGAGGTTCCGCAGCACGGAGAGGGCCAGGAGCTCGCCGGCGTGAGGATCGAGAGTGAACGCGGCGCTGCCGAGGGCGATGCGCAGCGGCCGCTCCGGCAGGGGCGCCGGGCGGCGACAGTGGGCGGTGAAGACGACGGCGGCCGCGAGCGCGGCCCAGGCCATCCTGCCATGCGGCCCGCGGCGGGCCGGCCGCCGCGCCCGCCCCCGGCACCGGCCGCCACAGGCAAGGAGGCGCGGCGTGCGTGCCGCGAAGGGCGAGCGGGACGTGGCCAATGTCTCCAGATCCTCCAGCGTTCGTCCTCTTGTTAAGAGAAAGCATATCACCAGCCGGGAACGTCCCTGCAGCCGGGGCCGGGACATGGGGGTGCCGACATGGGCGCCTGGTGTACGATCGTCCCATCAAGAGGAGAGCCGGCGATGGTGAGAACGTACGAGGTCGTCTCGGGTGGCGTCTTCGCAGTGGTTGCCGTCGCGCACGCCTGGCGTGCCGCCCAAGGGTGGGCGATTCAGGTCGATGGCTGGTCGATCCCCATCTGGGCGTCCTGGGTCGCGGCGCTGGCGGCAGCCCTGCTGAGCGTGTGGGCCTTCCGCCGCTCGAGGGCCCGCCGGCGATAGATCGGCAAGAGGGGCGGGGGAGTCACCCGCCCTGGATGGCCTGCTTGGGATCGATGCGGGTCGCCCGGAGCGCCGGCAGCAGGATGGCGAGCCAGCCGGTCCCGCCGAGCATCGCCGCGACCGCCGCGAAGGTGAGCGGGTCGGTCGCGGTGACCCCGTAGAGGGATCCCTCGAGCCAGCGGGTCGCCGCGAGGGCCGCGGCGGTGCCCAGCAGCAGGCCGGCCGCCAGGGGGAGGCAGCCCTCGATCGCCAGGTGCCGGACGATGCGTGCGCGGCTCGCGCCGAGCGCCATGCGGATGCCGATCTCGCGGGTCCGCTGGCTCGCGAAGTAGGCGATGACGCCGTAGATCCCCACGGTCGCCAGCAGGAAGCCGAGCAGCCCGAGGCCGAGCAGCAGCGCGGTGTGGAAGCGTTGCTCGGCGAGCGAGCGGCGCAGTGCGTCCGCGAGCGCGACGACCGGGACCGGCAGGGTCGGGTCGATCTCGTGGACCGCGCCGCGGAGCGCGGCGGCGAGCGCCGTGGGGGAGTCGCCGCGCACCACCAGGTTGAGAGTGCGCTGCAGCCACTTCCAACCTTCCTGCGGCGCCTGCGCCATCGGCAGGTAGAACTCGGGCCGCACGGCGCTCGCCGGCCCCGAGGTGCGCACGTCGCCGACGACGCCGATGACCGTCTTCAGCCGGCTCGCCGCCGCGTCCTCGCAGCACGCGATCCGCTTGCCGATCGGATCGGCGTCCCCCCAGGCGCGCCGGGCGAGCGCACGGCTCACCACCATGACCCGGTCTCCCCCGGCGCGGTCGGCGGCGTCGAAGGTGCGGCCGGAGAGGAGCGGGATGCGCAGGGTCTCGAGGAAGCCCGGCATCACCAGGTGGAAGGTCGCGTCGATGAGGTTCTCGGGCGAGAACGCCCGGCCCTCGGGCAGCAGCCCATTGCTGCCGCCGTGGTCGGCGAGCGGCACGCCGCTGCCCGCGGACGCGGCGCGGATGCCAGGCCGCTGCCCGAGGCGCGCGACGATCTGCTCGAAAGCCTCCTCGACCGCGCGCGGCTGCGGATAGCCGGACTCGGGCAGCCCGACCCGCGCCGTCAGCACTCCGGCCGGATCGAAGCCGAGAGGCAGGCGCTCGAGGTGCAGCGCGCTGCGGATCAAGAGACCCGCGCCGGCCAGCAGGGTGAGCGCCAGCGCGACCTCTCCGGCGACCAGCACGTGGCGCAGCCGGTCGCGCGACGGGCCCTCGCCCGGCATGCCGCCGCGGAGCAGGGTCTGCGGGCTCTGCCGCGCCGAGCGCAGCGCCGGGACCAGCCCGCAGAGCAGGCTCGCGGCCAGCGACAGCAGGAAGGCGAAGAGCAGCACGCCGCTGTCGATCCGCGTTTCCCCCAGGCGTGGGATCCCGGGCGGCGCCAGGCGCACGAACAGCTTGACGAGCGCGAGGGCAAGGCCGGTGCCGAGCGCTCCCGCGGCGAGCCCGAGCACCGTGGTCTCGGTCAGCATCTGGCGCACCAGGCGCCTTCCTCCGGCGCCGATCGCGGCGCGCACGGCGAGCTCTTTCTGGCGCAAGGCCCCGCGTGCGAGCAGCAGGCTGGCCACGTTCGCGCAGGCGATGAGCACGACGAGCCCGACGGCGCCGAGCAGGATGTAGAGTCGTCGCGGCACGTCGCCGAGAATGGCGGCCGGGAGGCTGGCGACGTGCACGCCCTGGCGCCCGGCGTTGTCCTGCGGGAAGCGGGCGGCAAGGCGGCGCATCCCGAGGCTCAGCTCGGCCTGCGCGGCCTGGGCGCTGATTCCCGGGCGGAGGAGGCCGACGACGTCCAGGTAGTGGTCGTCGTGCTGCGCGCGCTGCGCCGGCGTGAAGACGAGCGGGATCCACAGCTCCTCGTGAGAAGCGGTGGGATCGAACCGCTCCGGCATCACGCCGACGACGCGATAGGGCCGGTTCGAGAGGCGGATCGTCTTGCCGACGATGGCGCGGTCGGCGCCCATCCGCTCCGCCCAGAGGGCGTGCGACAGGACGGCGATGGATTCCTCCCCGGCCGCGATCTCGGCGCCGCCGAGGGTCCGGCCCAGGAGGGGCCGCACCCCGAACACCTCGAAGAAGCCGCCGGTGACCCGCGCGGCGAGGACCCGCGCGGGGTCCGGTCCCCAGGCCAGGTTGAGGGGCGAGAACTGCATCGCGGCGAGCTGGGAGAAGCTGCGGGTGCTCGCGCTGCTCGCGGTGCCCGCGGTGCCCGCGGTGCTCGCGGTGCCCGCGGTGCTCGCGGTGCTCGCGCTGCTCGCGGTGCCCCCCGCAAGGTCGACGAAGTTGCCGGCCGAGAAGTCGCTGTCGCCGCCCCTCCAGTTCTCGGCGACGAGCACGGTGCGGTCGGGATGCGCGAAGGGAAAGCGGCGCAGCACGACGCCTTCGACGACGCTCCACAGCGCCGTCGTGGCGCCCAGCCCGGCGGCGAGCGTCAGCAGCGCCATGGCGGTGAAGGAACGCGCGCGGACGAGCTGGCGCAGGGCGTAGGCGACGTCCTGGCGCAGCTCGTCGGCCAGGATCGACCCGCGCAGCCGCCGCTCGGTGCCGCGCGCCTGCCGCCCGCAGGTGGCGGCGAGCGCCCGCCGGTCGCCCAGGCGCGCCGCCGCCTCCCGGCGCGCGGCACTCTCGTCGAGGCCGCCGGCGGCCAGCTCGCGGACCAGCAGCTCGAGATGGAGGTCGAGCTCCTCCTCGACCTGGCGGGCGATCGAGGGGCCGAGGATGCGGGAGCGCAGCAGGCGCCGCAGGCGGTTCTCCTGGCCGGTCACGCGCGTTCTCTCACGGCGGCCAGGACGGCGGGCCGCGGCAGCAGGATCGGCGACACCGCGGCCACGAAGTCGGCGAAGGACCGGACCTCGACCGCGAGCTGGCGCTCTCCCGCGGAGGTCAGCCGGTAGAAGCGGGCGCGCCGGCCGAGCTCGGAGGTCCCCCATTCCGCCTCGATCCATCCCAGCCGCTCGAGGCGGTACAGCGCGGGGTAGAGGGTCCCCTCCTCGACCCGCAGCGCCTTGCCGCTCCGGCCGGCGAGCCAGCGGGAGATGCCGTAGCCGTGTAGCGGGCCCCCCGAGAGCGCGGTCAGGATCAGCGCATCCAGGGTGCCGCGAAGTCGGTCGCTCGTGCTCTTGGTCTTGCTCATCGGCTCCTCGCCTGAGGTGAATACCCAGAGATCTGGGTAAGGGTTACGATAAGCGGCAAGATACCCAGATGTCAATGTATGGGCATCGCCTCCCTTCTGGTGCTCGTGGGAGCAGGCCATGAATCAGCGGGGCCCGGCCGGCGGGGCCACTCCTGGCTCTGCATGCCCGGGCTCGAGCGGCTCACTGGGCCGTGTAGCCGCCGTCGATCACCACCGGCTGCCCGGTCACGCCGCCGGCCTGCTCGCCGACCAGGAAGACGGCGTAGGCGGCGATCTCTTGCGGCGTGAGGAGACGGCGGATCGGCACCAGGGGGTAGATGACGTCCTCGAGCACGCGGTCCAGCGGGACGTCCCGGGTCCTGGCGAGGTCGCCGAGCTGGTTCTGCACCAGCGGGGTGTCGACGTAGCCCGGACAGAGCGCGTTGACCGTGATGCCGTGGGGCGCGCCTTCGAGGGCGGCGACGCGGGTGAGCCCGATCAGGCCGTGCTTGGCGCTGTTGTAGGCCGCCTTGCCGGCGAAGCCGACCAGGCCGTTGACCGATGCCATGTTCAGGATGCGGCCGTAGCGCTGGCGCTTCATGAGCGGGAAGACCTTCTTGGTCGCGAGGAACGGCGCGATCAGCATCACGCGCAGGAGGAGCTCGAACTTCTCGGCGGGAAACTCTTCGAGCGGCGACACGAACTGCAGCCCGGCGTTGTTGACGAGGATGTCGATCCGTCCCCAGGCGGCGACCGCCTGGTCGAGGGCGGCGCCGAGCTCCGGCTCGCGGGTGACGTCGCAGCGCACCCCGATCGCCTCGCCGCCGGCGCTCCGGATCGCCTCGGCCGCCGCCCGCGCGGCAGGCTCGTTCAGGTCGGCGACGCAGACCCGGGCGCCCGCGCGGGCGAAGTCCTGGGCGATCTGCAAGCCGATGCCGCTGGCGGCGCCGGTCACGAAGGCGATGCGGTTCTCGAGGGTTCTCGGCATGGGTCGGCTCGGTCTCCGGTTGCAAGAGTCGCAGAGGTCGTAGAAGTCGCCGAAGTCGCAGAGGTCGCAGAAGTCGCAGAGGTCGCAGAGGTTGCAGAGGTCGCGAAGATCGATCCCGGGTCAGAACGAGCGTTTCACCAGCGCCAGGATCTCGCCCACGATGCCGCGCCGGAAGGCGAGCACGCAGGCCATGAAGACGCCGCCGGTGATGACGGTGACCCAGGAACCGTAGCTCGCCAGGTAGTTCTCGAGGGCGACCACCAGGAGCGCGCCCACGAAAGGCCCCAGCGGCGTGCCCATGCCGCCCAGCAGCGTCATCAAGACGACCTGGCCCGAGCGGTGCCAGTGGACGTCGGAGAGCGTGGCCGACTGGAAGACGAGCGCCTTCATCGATCCCGCCAGGCCGGCGAGGCCGGCGGAGATGACGAAGGCGAGGAGCTTGTAGCGGTCGACGTCGTAGCCGAGCGACACCGCGCGCGGCTCGTTCTCGCGGATCGCGCGCAGCACCTGGCCGAAGGGCGAGTGAATGGTGCGGTGGATCACCCAGAAGCCCAGGAGGAACAGGGCGAAGACGAAGTAATACATGGGGAGGTTGCCCGACAGGGAGAAGATGCCGAGCAGCTTGCTGCGCGGGATGCCCTGCAGGCCGTCCTCGCCGCCCGTCCAGGGCGTCTGCAGCACGAGGAAGTAGACCATCTGGGCGAAGCCGAGCGTGATCATCGCGAAGTAGATCCCGGAGCGGCGGATCGCCAGGGCGCCGAAGAGCAGTCCGAGCAGCGCGGCCACCGCCGTGCCGGCGAGGATCCCGACCTCGATCGGCAGCCCCCAGACCTTCACCGCCAGGCCGGTGAGATAGGCCGCCGAGCCCAGGAAGGCGGCGTGGCCGAAGGAGAGCAGCCCGGCGTAGCCGAGGAGCAGGTTGAAGGCGCTGGCGAAGAGCGCCAGGCACAGGACGTTCATGGCGAAGACCGGGTAGATGAGGAACGGCGCGGCCAGGCCGAGCACGACCAGCAGGGCGTACGCCCAGGCGGAGGCCGGCACGCTGCCCCTCGTCGCTCTCATCGCCGCATCGCTCTCGGTGCTCTCATCGATCTCAGCGGGGCCTTCCGAACAGGCCGGCAGGACGCAGCAGCAGCACGATGGCCATGACGACGAACACCACGACGTCGGAGGCGGGCGGATAGAGGAACTTGGTGAGCCCCTCGACCAGCCCGAGGCCGAGGCCGGTGACGATCGAGCCGACGATCGACCCCATGCCGCCGATGACCACGACGGCGAAGACCACCATGATGACGCCCGAGCCCATGAGCGGAGTGACCTGGTAGATGGGCGCCGCCATGACGCCGGCGAAGGCCGCCAGCGCCACGCCGTAGCCGTAGGTGAGGCTGAACATCAGCGGCACGTTGACGCCGAAGGCCTGCAGCAGGGCGGGGTTCTCGGTGCCGGCCCTGAGGTAGGCGCCGAGGCGGGTCTTCTCGATGACGAACCAGCTGGTGAAGCAGACCGCCATCGAGACCAGCACGACCCAGGCGCGGTACCGCGGCAGGTACATGAAGCCGAGGTCGGTGCCGCCTTCCAGCGCCGCGGGCACCGGGTAGGAGTTGCCGGAGATCCCGAAGGCGTTCTGGAAGAGCCCTTCGAGGACGAGGGCGAGCCCGAACGTGAGCAACAGGCCGTAGAGCGGATCGAGGCGGTGGAGGCGTCGCAGGCAGAGCCGCTCGAAGACGAGGCCGAAGAGGCCCACGGCGAGCGGCGCCAGGATGAGCGCCCACCAGTAGCCGACCCCCCAGTAATGCAGCGCCATCCAGGCGGCGAACGCGCCCAGCATGTACTGGGCGCCGTGCGCGAAGTTCACGACGTTCAGCAGGCCGAAGATGATGGCCAGGCCCAGGCTGAGGAGGGCGTAGAACGAGCCGTTGATGAGGCCAATGAGGAGTTGGCCGCTCAGGACCTGGATCATGGGGGCCGGCGCCTCCCTCTTGCTTCTTGCTTCTTTACTTCTTCACCAGCGGGCAGGCGGGGTCGGGCGCCTCGAAAGCTTCGGCGGCCGGAATGGTCCGGATGATCTTGTAATAGTCCCAGGGGTACTTGGACTGCTCGGGCGACTTGACCTGCGCGAGGTACATGTCGTGACGAAGCAGGCCGTCGGCGCCGATCCTGGCGTTCTTCGCGAAGAAGTCGTTCACCGGCATCTCGCGCATCTTGGCCATCACCTTGTCCGCGTCGTCGGTGCCCGCGGCCTTGATGGCGGCGAAGTAATGCATCAGCTCCGAGTAGACGCCGGCCTGCACCATCGTGGGCATCTTGTGGTGGCGCTCGAAGAAGCGCTTCGACCACTTGCGGCTGGCGTCGTCGCGGTCCCAGTAGAACGCCGTGGTCAGGTACATTCCCTTCGCCGTGGCCAGGCCGAGGCTGTGGACGTCCGAGAGGAAGACGAGCAGCCCGGCCAGGTTCTGCTTCTTGGTGAGGCCGAACTCGTTCGCCTGCTTGATGGAGTTGATCGTGTCCGCGCCGGCGTTGGCGAGGCCGATGATCTGCGCGCCGGAGCCCTGGGCCTGCAGCAGGTACGAGGAGAAGTCGGTGGTGGGGAAGGGCGCCTTGACACCACCGAGGATCTTGCCGCCCGCCGCCAGGACCACCTTCGAGGTGTCCGCCTCGAGCGACTTGCCGAACACGTAGTCGGCGGTGATGAAGAACCAGGTCTTGCCGCCCTGGTTCACCACCGCGCGGCCGGTGCCCGCCGCCATCGCGTAGGTGTTGTAGGTGTAGTGGACGTTGTAGGGGGTGCACTTGTCGCCCGCGATCGGCGTCGAGCCAGGGCCGGAGAGCAAGGTGATCCGCTTCTTCTCGGCGGCCACCGGCATGACGGCCAGCGCGGTGGAGCTCGAGACCAGGTCGGCGATGGCGTCCACCTGCTGTTCGTCGAACCACTTGCGCGCGATGCCCGAGGCGATGTCGGCCTTGTTCTGGTGATCGGCGCTGATGATGACGATCGGCTTGCCGAGCACCTTGCCGCCGAAGTCCTCCGCCGCCATCTGGGCCGCGATGACGGAGCCGGGCCCGGCGAGGTCCGAGTAGGCGCCGGTCATGTCGGTCAGCACCCCGACCCTGACGACATCATCCGAGATCTGCGCGGCGGCGGGGGCGGCGGCACAGACCGCCAGCGCGAGGGTCAGGGCGGCGGTCAGAGTGGCTGTCAGGGCGGCTGTCAGGGCGGCGTTCGCAACGACGGTCCGAGCGGCGGTCGGAGCGGTGGTCGAAGCGGCGGTCGAAGCGAGGTTCCGGTTGGTTCGTGCCATGGGTCCTCCCTTTCTTAGGGTGAGTCGATGCGATGAACCTCAGATGCCCTCAGATGCCCTCAGATGCCAAGGAATCGATGGAGCGTCTCCTCGCTCCCCTGCAGTCCGGCGCGAGGGATCATATCGACGTTGCGGCCATGCTCGACCAGGTAGTGGCGGTCGGCGAGCGGAGCGACGAAGCGGAAATTCTGCTCGACCAGGATCATGGTGAAGCCCTGCTCCTTGAGCGTCCGCACGACGCGTCCGAGCGTCTGCACGATCACCGGGGCGAGCCCCTCGGTGATCTCGTCGAGGAGCAGCAGGCGCGCGCCGACGCGGAGGATGCGGGCCATGGCGAGCATCTGCTGCTCGCCGCCGGAGAGGCGCGTGCCCTGGCTCTTGCGCCGCTCGAGGAGGTTCGGGAACATGGCGTAGATCGCCTCGTCGCTCATGCCGCCGGTCCCGACCTTCGGCAGCAGGGTCAGGTTCTCCTCGGCCGAGAGGCTGGCGAAGATGCCGCGCTCCTCGGGACAGTAGCCGATGCCGAGGCGAACGACGCGGTGAGGCGGCAGAGCGATCGTCTCGCGGCCGTTCATCATGATCGAACCCGTCCGGCGTGGCACGAGGCCGAGGATGGACTTGAGTGTCGTCGTCCGCCCCGACCCGTTGCGGCCGAGCAGCGTCACGATCTCCCCCTTCCGCACCTCGAGGTCGAGCCCGTGGAGGATGTGCGACTCGCCGTAGAACGCGTGCAGGTCGGTCACCCGCAGCAGCTCGTGATGCGCCTCGAAGGCACTGGTCACGGCTCGACGCCCTCGGCTCCCTCGACCCCCTCGGCTCCCTCGGCTCCCTCGGCTCCCTCGACCCCCTCGACTCCGATATAGGCCTCGAGCACGGCCGGATCGCGCGCGACCTCGGCATAGCCGCCCTCGGCGAGCACGCTGCCGCGCGCCAGCACGGTGATGGTATCGGAGAGGTCGGCGACGACCGACAGGTTGTGCTCCACCATGAGGACCGTCCGCCCGGCGGACAGCTTGCGGATCAGCGCCACGACCCGGCCGACGTCCTCGCGTCCCATCCCCTGGGTCGGCTCGTCGAGGAGCATCAGCTCGGGCTCGAGCGCCAGGGTCGTCGCCAGCTCGAGCGCCCGTTTGCGGCCGTACGACAGCTCGACGGTGTGCGCCCGCGCCTGGCCGGCGAGGTCGACCGCCTCGAGCAGCTCCATCGCCCGCTCGTCCAGCACCTCGAGGCTGCGCTGCGAGCGCCAGAAATGAAACGAGGTTCCGAGCCGCCGCTGCAAGGCGACCCGCACGTTCTCGAGCACCGTGAGACCCGGGAACACCGCCGAGATCTGGAACGACCGCACCAGCCCCTGCCGCGCCACCGCCGCGGGGCGGAGCCGGGTCACGTCCTGGCCGTTGTAGACGATGGCGCCCGAGGTCGCGGGAAGGAACCGGGTCAGCAAGTTGAAAACGGTCGTCTTGCCGGCGCCGTTCGGGCCGATCAGCGCATGGATCGACCCGCGGCGCACGCGCAGGTCGATCCCGTCGACCGCGACGAACCCTTGGAACTCCTTCCTCAGCCCTCGGGTCTCGAGGATCATCTCGTCGGTCATACCCGTCCATGCCGGAGTGGGCCTCGCCGCGTCCCACTCGATGTCGCCGGTGAGCTGGCAGATCTTGTCACCGGACCCGGCCGGCTTCAAGTGGGGGCGGAGCGTGTCCAGCGCGATGTGCTCGTATGAGGTGGGCGTCGTGGCTAGCATGGCTCGCTACCTCAGCGCCGATTCTAACCGCGGTTTGATCCTCTCTTACCACACTGTTACCCATGTCCCTGGTCCGCGTTGTTACCCATATCCCCGGTCCGAACCCCCCGTGCCCCTCCCCCATCCCTCTCCCGCCGCGGTACGCGCGGGAAAATGCTGCTTCGCCGATCCTCGACGTGATGATCAAGATTCCTCCGAACTCCGCTGGCCGCCCTAGACACGAGCGCAACCAGGGGGTAAACTTCGATTGACCGTACACGCAGGTGCCCTAAAGGCGGCCAGAAACAACCCGCCAGATCCATGGTAGCGTTCTTCCGACGGCTCAAGAGTCCGCGATCCCGTCAACGAATTGCCAAGTAGTGGAGCCAGCGCCCAATGTCCTAGGACTACGTGACTCTCAAGGGCTTCAAGAGCATAGCAGATATTGACCGCCTGCAGCTGCGGCCTCTAAATGTTTTGATTGGTCCCAATGGATCAGGTAAATCTAACTTTATAGGCGCGTTTTCTTTTCTTCATGAAGTGCGCGCCGGCAGGCTGCAAAACTATGTGCGTAGCGCCGGTGGAGCAGATGCATTGCTACAT
>DATDGZ010000327.1:0-1783 GCA_036521795.1 Thermoanaerobaculia bacterium
GCCGAGCGCCGCAGCCGCTCGACCAGGGCCGCGAAGACCGGCTCGCCGTGGAGGTCGGCGCGCAGCACCAGGGTGTTGAGGAAGAAGCCGATGAGCCCCTCGGTGGCCAGCTGCTCGCGGTTGGCCACCGGCGTGCCCACCACCACGTCCTGCTGGCCCGCCAGGCGCGCCAGCAGCGCCGCGGTGAGCGCCCACAGGCCCATGAACAGCGTCGCCCCGTGCCGCCGGCAGAGCGCCCGCAGCGCCGCCGGAGCCGGCGGCGCCCACCGTGCTTCCACCGTCGCTCCGCGGTAGCTTGCCACCGCTGGGCGACCGCGGTCGAAGGGGAGCTCGAGCACTGCCGGCGCCCCCGCCAACCTCTCCCGCCAGTACTGCAGCTCCGCCGCTAGCACCTCGCCGCGCAGCCACCCCCGCTGCCACGCCGCGTAGTCCACGTACTGCACCGGCAGCGCCGGCAGGCGCGCCGGCCGCCCCGCCTGCGCGGCCTCGTAGCACGCCACGAGCTCGCGCAGCAGGACGGCGAGCGACCAGAGGTCCGAGATGATGTGGTGCAGCACCAGCAGCGCCCAATGCGACCGCTCGCCCAGCCGCAGCAGCACGAGGCGCAGCAGCGGACCGCGCGCCAGCGAGAACGGCCGCCCCGCCTCCTCCCGCGCCAGGCGCCGCGCCTCGACCATCCGCGCCGCCTCGCCCAGGCCGGCAAGGTCGACCAGCGCCTGACGCGCCCACTCTCGCGCCGCGCGCGCCGGGGCGATGACCTGCACCGGACGCCCCTCCTGCTCCCGAAACGTCGTGCGCAGCGTCTCGTGCCGCGCCACCGCCGCGGCCAGAGCCCCGGCGAGAGCCGGGACCGACAACCCACCTTCGACGCTGAACGCCAGCGCCACGTTGTACGCTGCTCCCACCGCCGCGAGCTGCTCGAGCAGCCACAGGCGCTGCTGCGCGAACGACAGCGGCAGCTCGCCGTCGCGCGCCATGGCCT
This sequence comes from Thermoanaerobaculia bacterium, assembly GCA_036521795.1. Lineage (GTDB taxonomy): Bacteria > Acidobacteriota > Thermoanaerobaculia > Multivoradales > UBA5704 > JASLEW01. The sequence goes on from DATDGZ010000327.1 coordinate 983, forward strand.
CGAGCGGCGGCGGCCGGTACTCCTCTCCCCGCCCCAGCTCCTCCAGGCGGCGCGCCAGCGCGGCCACCGTCGGCGCCTCGAACAGCGCCACCAGCGGCAGCTCCACCCCGAACACCGCCCGCACCCGTGCCATCAGGCGCGTGGCGATCAGCGAGTGGCCGCCGAGGGCGAAGAAGTCCTCGTCGCACCCCACCTCCGCGATCCCCAGCACCTCCTGCCACAGCGCCGCCAGCAGCTCCTCTCCAGGCCGGCTCGGGCGCCGCTTCTCCCCCACCGCCGGCTCCGCCATCGCCCGCAGCGCCGCCCGGTCCACCTTGCCGTTGGCGGTCAGCGGCAGCCGCTCGAGCGCCACCACGACTCCCGGCACCATGTAGTCCGGCAGCTGCCCGCCCAGCCGTGACCGCAGCTGCCCAGGATTCGGTCTCGCCGCTCCGTCCCGCCCCACCACGTAGGCGACCAGGCGCTTGCCCGCGGCCCCCTCTCCCTTGACCACGACCACCGCCTCCTTGACCCCCTCGCCGGCCGCCAGCACCGCCTCGATCTCCCCCGGCTCGACCCGGAATCCCCGGATCTTGACCTGGTGGTCCACTCGGCCCAGGAACTCCACCACCCCGTCCCATCGACGGTACGCCAGGTCGCCCGTCCGGTACAGCCGCGCGCCTGGCGCCAGGCCCAGCTCCCCGGGCGCCGGCACGAACCGCTCCGCCGTCAGGTCCGGACGGCCCACGTACCCCCGCGCCAGGCACACCCCCCCGATATAGAGCTCGCCCACGACTCCAATGCCCACCACCTCATGGTGGC
>DATDGZ010000328.1:0-23342 GCA_036521795.1 Thermoanaerobaculia bacterium
GCTGCCGGCGGCACGAGGTGGGGCGCGCTGCCGTTGATCCGGCCGCGGTCAGGTGCGGCCGGTAGCGGCCGGCTCGACCGCCGCGGGCTCGGGCGCCGCGGGCTCGGGCGCGACCCCCGCGACCGCCGTCCCCTCGACCGCAGTCGCGCTGCCGCCGCGCTCGGCGCCGGCCGCGCACGGATCGCCGGCGCCGCTGCCGCCTCGGGAATCGCCGGCAGGCAGGTCGCCGAAGAGGCCCGGCTGCTCGGGAAGCGGCGCGGCGGACTCGGGCGGCTCGGCGCCGTTCAGGGGCGGCCCCTCCGGCGCCGGCAGGTAGACGTAGCGCGCCAGCCCGCGGTGGTAGAGCATGCCCGGCGAGCTCTCGCGCGCGATGCGCAGCTGGTTCAGCTTGGCGTCGAGGTCGTCGATGAAGTGCAGGGCCACCGCCTCCGGCGTCATCGGCTCGACCGGCGAGCTGAACTCCTTCTTGCCCTGGTGGGAAAGCACCAGGTGCTCGAGCAGCAGCCGCAGGTCGTCGGGGAACTCGGGGATCGCCGCGACGCGCTCGCGAAGGAGGTCGCGGCCGAGCACCACGTGGCCGACCAGGCGCCCCTCGAGCGTGTAGTCGTTGGCCGGCATCGCGCCCAGCTCGCGCAGCTTGCCGAGATCGTGGAAGAGGACGCCGAGCAGCATCAGGTCGCGGTCGAGCTCGCGGTAGTGGCCGCAGACGGCGGCCGCCAGCTCCGCCATCGACACCACGTGCTCGAGCAGGCCGCCGCGGTAGGCGTGATGCATCGACTTGGCCGCCGGATGCTCGCGCAGCTCCGCGCCGTAGGCGGCGAGCGTGTCGGCGGCCAGCCGCCGCATCGCCGGGCGTTCGACGCCGGCGTCGAGCAGCGCACGGAGTCTCATCCACAGATCGTCGATGTCCTCGCGCGTGGACGGAATCAGCAGCGCCTCGTCGAAGCCGAGGCGACGATCGTCCTCGGTGACCTCGCGGCAATCGTCGATCGTCAGCTGCAGCTGCTCGCGGTAGCTCTTGACCGTGCCGCGGAAAGCGATGAAGCGGTGCAGGTCGAACTGGCCGTGCAGCGCCGGGCTGTCGGCCCACACCTTGGCGACGATCGAGCCGCTGGCGTCGGCGAGCTCCATGTCGAGATAGCTCTTGCCATTGCGGTCCTGGCGCAGCTCCTTCTTGGTGAGCAGCGCGTAGCCCTGAACCGAATCCCCGGCTTCCCAGGAGCGGATCGGCGCGTTGCGTTGGTGTCGCGGCATGGCGTCTCGTATCCATACTAATCGCTCGCCGCTTCCTCACCAAGCTCGCGCGGCAGGCGGTAGTGTCCTGGGCGGTAGTGTCCTGGCTGGCAATCTAGGACACTACCGGGCAGGCGCCAGGGAAACCGGCGCCACCCCATGGCACCCACCGTGCAATACTGGCGGCCGTGAGATCACGCTCGCAGTCCGCTCTGCTGCTGTTCGCCTCGTTGTGTGTCCTCGCCGCGCCGCGGGCGCCGGCATCGGGCGCGGCCGCGGTCGTCCCGCCGCCGCCGGCGCCGGACGACCCGGTGCTCTGGCCGGAGCCGCAGCGTGCCTTCTTCCAGGACGGACCGCAGCTGCTGCTCTCGGACGACCAGCGCACCGCCCTCACCCACATGGACGTCGGTGCGCGCCAGCGTTGGATCGACGAGCTCCTGGTGCGCGACCCGAGCGCCGACACGCCGGCGAGCACGCTGCGCGAAGGCATCCTGCGGCGCCAGCGCCTCACGGCCAACAAGTACGTCTCGCCGGCCGACGTGCGGGCACAGCTGACGTTCCTCGACGGCGCGCCCGCCGAGCGCGCCATCCTCGACTGCGGCACCGCCTTCAAGCCGATCGAGGTGTGGACGTACAAGAGCGGCGCCGATGCGTCGGGCCGCGCCGGCAGCATCGTGGTCTACCGGCCGGAGCCGGACGAGCCGTTCCGCGCCTGGACGCCCAACGACGGCAAGCGCGCGCTCTATACCGCCGAGATGGAATACTGGCTCGAGCAGTGGGAGGAGTTGCACGGTGTGGTGGGCCGGCGCTTCGACCTGCAAGTATGCAAGCAGGCGGAGCTGATCGACCGCGTGACCGGCATCGCCGGCCTGACCGGGAAGCGCGGCGGCGGCGGCGACAGCGCCGCGGCCGCCCAGCACGCGTACGGCAAGCGTCCCGGCAGCCAGGAGGGTGAGGGGCTGCTCGATCCTCCGGGCGACCTCGCCCGCTGGGCCCGCGAGGCTGCGGCCACGCCCGTGGGCAACCTCCCGGCGGCCCTGGTGGTGCGCAGCCTCGAGCTGCAGTTCCCCGAATGGGACGGCCAGCGCATCCTCGCCCGGGCCATCACCGAGGTGGTCGCCACCGGCAGGGTCACCGAGGAGAGGCCGGCGGCGGCCACCGGCGGCGCCGCCGGCGACACCGCGCCGGCCACCGCCGCCGCGGGCGCGGACAAGCAGCTCGTAGGCCTGACCATCGAAGGCGCGGTAGAGAACGCCGGCCACATCTTCGAGAGCTTCCGGGTACGGTACCGCCTGCCGGCTCCCGCCGCCGGCCAGCCGGTGACGCTCGCTCTCGACCGGCCGTTGCGGCCGCGGCGGGCCTTCGTGCTGCGCATGAAGATCAGGGACGACGGCAGCGGCGCCGAGGCGCACGTGGCGCGCGGCTTCATCGTGCCCCCGCAACCGATCACGCCGCCGGCGGCCCTCGCGGCGGGCGGCGCCGGTGGCGCGGGCGCAGCGAGCGGAACGGGCGCGGGCACCGGCCTCCGGCCGAGCATGCCCTTGGGCGAGCAGGACCGGGCCGCCCAGCAGCGCCTGGGCGCGCAGAGCCTGCTGCAGAACGACACCGTGACCCTGGTGCCGCCGGAGGACGACGTGGTCTTCGGGCTCTGGCGCGCCGAGGCGCTGATCACCGGCCACCAGATCGTCAAGGTCGTGTTCTCGGTCGACGACAAGCCACAGTTCGCGCGCCATTCCCCGCCCTACAGCGTCGAGCTGCGCTTGAAGCGGCTGCCCTCGGAGCAGGTGGTGAAGGCGGACGGCTACGACGTGCAGGGCCGCTTGATCTCCTCCGACCAGCTGGTGCTGAACCAGCCGCATGGCGGCCTGGCGGTGGCCATCCAGCAGCCGGCGCGCGGCGCCCGGCCGGTCGGCCGGACCGAGGCGGTCGCCGAGGTGACGGTGCCCTCCGAGCGGCGCGTCGAGCTGGTCGAGTTCCGCATCAACGACAAGCTGGTGGCGAAGGTCACCCGCCCACCCTGGACCGCCGCCATCGACGTGCCGGCGCAGGGCGACACCGTCTACCTGACCGTCGCCGCCCAGCTCGACGACGGCACCCGGGCGGAGGACGTCCGCTTCCTGCGCTCTCCCTCCTACGTCGAGGAGCTGGCGGTCAACCTGGTCGAGCTCTACACCACCGTGCTCGACGGCTCGGGACAGCTGGCACGCGGTCTCACCGCCGACGATTTCGAGGTGCTCGAGAACGGCCAGCCGCAGAAGATCGCGAAGTTCGAGCTGGTCGAGAACCTGCCGCTCACCCTGGGCATCCTCATCGACACCTCGGGTTCGATGGCCAGCTCGCTGGGCGAGGCGCAGCGCGCCGCCGGCGGCTTCCTCGAGCGCATGGTGCGCCCCGGCGACCGCTGCTTCACCCTCACTTTCTCGGACCGGCCGGTGCTGCGCATGCCGCTCACCGACGATCCACGCGCCGCCGCGCAATCGCTCGAACGGCTGCAGGCCGACGGCTCGACCTCGATCCACGACGCGCTCGTGCACAGCCTGTTCTACTACCGCGGCACCCATGGCCAGCGCGCCCTGGTGCTGCTCTCGGACGGCGACGACAACACCAGCCAGCTCACCTACGACGAGGCCCTCGAGTACGCCAAGCGCAGCGGCGTCGCGATCTTCACCATCGGCCTCAAGATCCCCGCGCACAGCCTCGGCATCCGCCGCAAGCTCGACCGCCTCGGCGAGACGACCGGCGGCAGGGTCTTCTACGTCAGCAAGGCGGCCGAGCTGGCCGGCGTCTACGCCGAGATCGAGCGTGAGCTGCGCAGCCGCTACCTGCTGGCCTTCCAGTCCGGCCTCCAAGCGGGTGCCGCCGGCTACCGCCAGGTCGAAGTCAAGATGCGCAAGCCCGGGCTCAAGGCGCGCACCGCCCGCGGCTACTACCCCTGAGTGAAGGCGCGTCGCGGGGCGTCGTTCCAGGCGCTCGGTCGGCGCTATGGTAAAATGCCCGATTCGGGGGAGCAGAGCACCTTCACGCCCACCGCCCGCCCCATCCCTTACGCTTCCGGCTTCGTGGAGGACACGCCTGCATGGCAGCGCGAAGATTGATGAACCGTTTGTATTACTTCACCATCGAGGACGAGAGCATCCTGGCGGAGGCTTTCTCGCAGCTCGAGAAGGATGTCTACGCCATCACCTACAAGGTCACCGGCACGGAGGACGTGTTCGTCACCACCGGCGAGACCAAGGACGCGATGGATCGCAACGACATCCCGTACAACCTGCTGGCCGAGGAAGAAGGCGCTCGGATCGCCCTCTATCACTCGCCGCTGTCGCGCGACGAGCTGGCCGACTACGAGGACGCCATCAAGGCCCTGGCGCTCGCCTGCCGCGCCATCGCCCTGGCTTGCGTCGGCGTCAACGGCGAGACGAACCTCGGCTTCGATCTGTCGAACGGCTCCAAGCATTACACCTACTTCACCGCGCCTGCCGGGCACACCTTCATCTGGCGGCTGTTCCGTGAGCGCGACGAGGCGGTGGATTTCCTGGGCAAGCTGACGGCGGGCGACAAGAAGGCGATCGAATGGGCCGAGGCCATCCCGCTCGGCTCCTCGAAGGAGCTCAAGTCCTATCATTGAGCCATGGCGCCGATGACCTCCGCCGTCGACACCCCGCGTCCCACCGGCCTGCGGGCGGCGGACCCGCAGCGAGGTACCCGCGCCTGACGCTCAGCCCTCTCGTCGAGCCGACCTACACGGTCTCGCAGCTCTGCGGCGAGATCCGCGACCTGCTCGGGGAGGTGTTCCCGGCGGTGTGGGTGGCGGGCGAGTTCGCGCGCTGCAAGCAGGGGACGCGCGGGCACGTCTATTTCGAGCTGATCGAGAAAGGCGAGCACGATTCGATCGTCGGCAAGCTCGACGCGGTGATCTGGAACGCCGATTTCCAGCGCGTCAAGCGCATGCTGGCGGCGACCGGCCAGCGGCTGGCGGACGGCGTGCAGATCCGCTGCCGCGGCAACCTCGACTTCTACGGCGCCGGCGGCCGGCTGCAGCTGACGATCCGCGAGGTCGATCCGGCTTTCACGCTCGGCCAGCTCGAGCTGCGGCGGCGCGAGACCCTGGCGGCGCTCGAGGCCGCCGGCTTGATGGCGCGCAACCGTGCGCTGGCGCTGCCCGAGCTGCCGCTGGCGCTGGCGCTGGTCACTTCCGAAGGGAGCGCCGCTTACCACGACTTCCTCTCCGGTCTGCGCGAGAGCGGCTACGGCTTTCGCGTGCTCTTCGTGCACGCCTCCGTCCAGGGCCGCGACTCCGAGCGCGAGGTGGTGTCGGCACTGCGGGCGCTGGCTGGGATCGCCGCGCTGCCGGCGCTGCCGGGGCTGCCGGCGAGCAACGCGATGCGCATCGACTGCGCCGTGTTGATCCGCGGCGGGGGCTCGAAGACCGACCTCGCCGCCTTCGACAGCCGCGCCATCGCCGAGGCGATCGCGCTGGCGCCGTTCCCGGTTCTCACCGGGCTCGGTCACGAGATCGACCGCTCGATCGCCGACCTGGTGGCCCACACCGCGCTCAAGACCCCCACCAAGGTCGCCGAGTTCCTGGTCGAGCGGGTGGCGCGCCTGGACGACGCCGTCGAGGAGCTGCGCCGGGCCCTCCGCCGCGAGGCGCTGGCGCCGCTGGCACGAGCGCGCGAGGCGCTGGGCCTGGCGGAGCGGGGCGTCAGCCTGGCACGGCTGCGCCTGGCCGGCGCGGGCGCTCACGTCGAGGAGCACGCGCGCACCCTGGCGCGGCTCGGCCGTAGCGCCCTGCGCGCCGCCGTGCGCCGGAGCGATGACCTGCGGTCGCGGCTCGCCGTGGCCGCGCCGCGCGGCGCCGGGCGCGCCGAGCAGGAGCGGCGGCGGCGCGCCGAGCGCGTCTGGGGCGCGGCGCGCGGCCACCTGCGCGCGGCGCGCGCCACCCTGCAGGGAATGGAACGGCTCGCCGCCCAGCTCGATCCGCAGCGCACCCTGGAGCGCGGCTTCAGCATCACCAGGGACGCCGGCGGCCGGCTGCTGCGGCATCCCGCCGAGGTCACGGACGGTGCCCTGCTGATCAGCCGCCTTGCCGGCGGCCTGCTGCGCAGCCGGGTCCAGGCCGGCGAGGGCGGCGAGGCGCTGACGGCGGCGGCGGTAACGGCGCGCAGGCAGCCCGGGGCGCCGGCGGACCCGGCGGCGGACCTGCCGGCGTCCACACCGGCGGACACATCGGCGGATCCGTCGCCTGGCGATCGGCGACAGGCACCTCAGCGACCGGGAAGGAAGCCGGCGAAGCCCGCGGCACCCGGCTCGCAGATCGCGTTCGAGTTCCAGCCGGGTGCACCCGGCAAGCCGCACGAGGAGGAGGGGCGTTGAGCGAGAACCACGATCCAGGACGGCCGGGCAGCCCGCGCGCCCACAGGGAGCAGGAAGCCATGGAGGCGGCGGCGAAGGCGGGCAAGGGCGAGCGGCCGCGGGCGCCGGACGTCGCGGCGCAGCCGGACGCGGGGACGATGGGGGGGGCGGCGGCGATGCCGGAAGCGCTGGACGCGGGCGCGGGGCAGGGGGAGACGGCGCTCGGCTTCCGCCAGGCGATGGAGGAGCTCGAGGGTATCCTCGAGCGCATCGAGGGCGAGGAGATCGACATCGACCAGCTGGCGCAGGAGCTCCGCCGCGCGGCGCAATTGCTCGACCTCTGCCGGGGCAAGATCCGCAAGGCCGAGGTCGAGGTCACCCAGATCGTTCAGAGCCTCACGGAGACCGGCGAGAGCGGCGCGAGCGGCGAGACCGGCGAGAGCAGCGCGAGCGGCGAGACCGGCGAGACCGGCGAGACCCGAGGCGGGCGAGGCGCCGGCGGTGCCAACGGCGAGAGCGGCGGCAACGGCGAGCGAGGCGACCCGCGAGGCCGCGGCGGCTCGTGACCCTCCCAGCCGGGGTGCCGCGACTGGCGACAGGCGGAGCCGCGGCCGGCCCCCGCGGCGATGCCGGGGCAGCGGGCCCCACCGGGGCACCGAGCCCCAAGATAAGATGGCGCACCGGGGCAATGGGTTGCGGCCGGCGGCCGGGCGCCGCCGCTCCGCCGCTCCGCCGCCTCGCCAGCCGGCAGCCATGATGTCGCCGAACTTCGTCTTCGTTCTCTTCGCGCTGCTCGCCACCGCGGGCGCCTACTGGATCGCCGCGGCCCGGCGCGGCCCTCTGGCCGGGCTCGGCGCGGCGCTGCTGGCGCTGATCTTCTTCGCCGCGATCTTCGCCGGGCTGATTGCCCTGATGCGGAGCGGGGGGGTCCACTGAGCGCGGCCCCTCGCCACCTCACCCGGCGGATGCCGGGCGGGGGCCGCCAGGCAGGTCGCAACGCCCAGGGACGCAGAGGGCCGGTGAGTAGTATGCGAATGAACCGTGCGGGACACTAGCCATGTCCGATTCCCCTTACGAGCTGCAGCGGCTGGTCACCGTCCGCACGTTCAGCACGCCATGGGAGGCGCAGATCGCCCAGGCGCGTCTCGGCTCCGAGGGCCTGCATTCGTTGATCGCCAACGAGCACGTCATCCGCATGGTGGCGCTGTCCAACGCCGTCGGCGGCATCCAGCTGAAGGTCCGGGAACAGGACGCGGAGGCGGCGGCCGCGGTGCTGGGGCGGCTCGCCCCGCTGCCCGACATCTACCTGGTCGGCCAGGATGCGGCCGCGGCGGGGGCACCGAGCATGCCGATCTTGCCCGAGGCGAACGTGCCGGCGGCATCGGCCGCCGGGGTGCCGGCCCTGCCGCCCGCGGGCGTGCCGGCCCTGCTGCCGGCGGGCTTGCCGTCGCTACCGCCGGCGGGCATGCCGCCCGGGGACGCCGGCTCACCCAGCTGTCCTTCCTGCGGCGGGTTCGATCTGCGGCCGGAGCGGTCCGCGCGCCTGGTGCTCGGGGTGCTGCCGATCTCGCGCCGGGCCTATCGCTGCGGCGACTGCGGCAGCCTCTGGCGGCTCGAGGAGATCGGCGGCACACCGCGGCTCGAGGATGGCTTCGCGGAGGCGGGCGCCGCCGCGCCGGGCGGGCACGGCGGGCAGGGCGACGACACCGCCTTGAGCACCGTCGCCCGCTTCCACACCCCCTGGGAGGCCCACCTCGCGCGGAGCTTCCTCGAGTCCGAGGGCTTGCGCTGCTGCGTGCTCGAAGAGCGGCTGCCGGCGGTCCACCTGCTGTCGGCGGAGCCCGTCGCCTACAACCGCCTGGAAGTGCGTCGAGCCGACGCCGCCCGCGCCGCCGAGATCCTCGCCCGCGCCTGGAGCTACCCGTCCCTGGTGGCGATTCCCGATCCCGACGCCGGCGGCCTTGACGCTGCCGGCCCCGATCATGACGCCGCCGGCGCCGATGCTGGCGAGGGCGCCGACGCCGACCGCGATTCAGGCGACCCTGCGGCCGGACGCTGACGCCAGTCCTCGCCACGACATGGATTGCAGAGCCGGCTGCGGGGCGTGCTGCATCGCACCCTCGATCTCCTCGCCGATCCCCGGGATGCCCGGGGGCAAGCCGGCCGGCGTGCGCTGCGTCCAGCTCGACGCCGACAACCGCTGCCGCATCTACGGTCTCCCCGAGCGGCCCGCCGTCTGCTCCCGCCTCGGGGCCCGCGTCGACATGTGCGGCGCGTCGCGCCGGGAGGCGCTCGCCAACCTGGTTCATCTCGAACGAGCCACTCGTCCTCCGGCGGCGTCAACCAGCACGCAGGTTCCGGCGCCCCGGGAGCCGAGGTAGAGTACGCGCCATGTTCGCACGCCAGCGTAGCGGCTCGGTGCTCTGTCCTTCGTGCGGCAAGCTGGTGGGGGTGAACGAGAAGCAGTGCCCCTACTGCGGCCGGCGCAGCCCCGGCATGTTCGGCCTCAACTCCTGGCTGCGGCGGCTGGGGCGCGACATGGGCTTCGTCGACGCGGTGATCGGCGGCTGCGCGCTGCTCTACCTATTGATGCTGGCGACCGACCCGCAGGGCATTCGCACGAGCGGCCTGATGTCCTTGCTGTCGCCCAGCCTGCTCAGCATGCTGCGCTTCGGCGCCAGCGGCTTCATCCCCGTGTTCCGGCTGCACCGGTGGTGGACCCTGCTGTCGGCCGGTTGGTTGCACGGCTCGCTGCTGCACATCGGCTTCAATCTCTACTGGGTGCGCTTCCTCGCCCCGGCGATCGCCGAGCTCTACGGGCCGAGCCGCATGGTCATCATCTACTCGATCTCGTCGGTGACGGGCTTCCTGCTCAGCAGCGCGATGGGGTTCGTCGGTAGGGGGGGCCAGCTGACGTTGGGGGCTTCGGCGCCGATCCTTGGCCTCATCGGTGCGCTGGTTCATTACGGCCGGCGCTCGGGCAGCCGTGCAATCGGCGCGCAGGCCTGGACCTACGCCATCTCCACCCTGGTCTTCGGCTTCGTCATGCCCGGCATCGACAACTACGCCCACGTCGGCGGCTTCGCCGGCGGCTACCTGGCCGCGCGCGCCCTCGATCCCCTGAAGCCGGAGCGCGGCGATCACCAGGCGATGGCGCTGATCCTGCTCGTGCTGACCGCGGCTTCGGTCGTGGCATCCTTGGTCGTGCCGATCCCGGCGGGGCTGCTCGGGCGCTAGTCTCCCGGGAGGGCCGCTGACGAAGCGACGTCCGCGCCCCGGCTGAACTGTCGCGGCGGCTCGCCGTATCTACGATACAGCCATGAGCGCCCCCACCGCCGTACCCGACTGTGAAGCCGCCGCCTCCAAGCGGCGGTCGAGCTTCGCGGTCCACTGGCTCCGCGACCCGTTGATCACCCTCGCCATCGGCGCCGGGGTGGGCGGCCTGCTGGTGCTCGAGGATCCCCACGCCTCGATCGCCCTCACGCTCGCGCTCGCCAGCGGTACGGGCTTGCTGATCCAATTGATCGCCCGGCTCTTCTTCTCGCTGCTCGAGCGCCCCATCCGCCGGCTGGGCAAGGGCGCGGACATGGCCGTGCGCACGATGGTGCTGGCGGCGAGCGGCCTGAGCGCCTTTCTGGTCATGCAGGAGATCGCGGTCCACGTGCTCCACGTCGGCATGGTCGGGCCGCACCAATTCGTCTACGTGACGATGACCGCGGCCCTGGCGGTGACCTTCGGCCTCGTCTTCTACAGCTTCGACGTCGTCCGCTCCCGCCTGGAAGCGAGCGTCGCGCGCCTCAAGGAGGTCGAGTTCGCCGAGAAGGAGCTGCAGCTGGCACGCGAGCTCCAGGGCCGCCTGCTGCCGCCGCCGGAGATCGCCGGCGAGGGCTACCGGGTGGCGGCGCGCAACCTGCCGGCCCGCCTGGTGGCGGGCGACTTCTACGACTCGTTCCTGCTCCCGGACGGCGCGGTCGGCGTGGCGGTCGGCGACGTCGCCGGCAAGGGCATGGCGGCCGCCCTGATCATGGCCTCGGTGAAGGCGATGCTGCCGCTGATCGCCGCGGGGCGCTCGGCCGCCGCGACGTTGCGCGAGCTCAACCGCCGGCTTGCCGCGGAGCTGCCGGGACGCGAGTTCGTGGCGCTCGCCGTGGCGCGTTTCGATCCGGCCGGGGGGCGGCTCGAGCTCGCCAATGCCGGCCTCCCCGACCCCTACCTGCTGGCCCCGGGCCAGCCGCCGGCGCCGCTGGTGGTGCCCGGACCGCGCCTGCCGCTGGGCGTGCGGCACGACGTCGAATACGGCTCCCTGGCCTTGCGCCTGGCACCCGGCGAGCGCCTGCTGCTGTTCACCGACGGCCTGGCCGAGGCGCCGGCCGCCGGCGGCGAACCGCTCGGGTACGGCGCGCTCGCGGCCCTGCTGGCGGCGGACGGGAGCGGCGGCGCGGGCGGCGAAGGCACTCGCGGCAGCGGCGGCGACAGCGGCGACGGCGACGAAAACGGCCAGGATGCCCACGACGACAACGTCCGGGAGTCGCCGCTGGCGTGGATCGACCGGCTGCTGGAGCGGGTGCGGGCCGCCACGCAGCCGCTGCTCGAGGACGACTGGACAGCGCTGGTCCTCGAGCGCGGGCCGGCCGTCGAGGAAGCGCCCGCCCACGCCGTGGCTGGGGCCGGCTTCCCGGCCGGACGGGCGTAGTACGAGCTACCACCTACCAGCGCCCGGGCGGCAACCCGGCGGCATGAAGCTACCTTGTGATCGGCGCCGGGGTCCGGGAATTCGTGACCGAGTTGCTCACCTTTACTAGGAGAGGGCCCGTTTGTTACCTTGCCCCCCGCGGAGCTCCATGGCGATGCCCGACTCCTCCACCGTTGCGCTGGCGCCGTCGCCGGACCTCGCCCTGGCCGGCCCGCGGCGGGTGCTGGAGCTGATCGGCAACACGCCGCTCATCGATCTCTCCGAGCTGACCGGGCGCCCCGAAGTGCGCCTGCTGGCCAAGGCCGAGCACGCCAACCCGGGCGGCTCGGTCAAGGACCGCGCCGCCCTCGCCATCGTCCTGGACGCCGAGCGGCGGGGGCTGCTCCGGGCACCGGGGCCGGGCACCGGCGGCCGGCGCCTGCTGGACGCGACCTCCGGCAACACCGGCATCGCGTATGCCATGATCGGCGCGGTGCGCCGCATCCCGGTCACCCTCTGCATGCCGGAGAACGTCAGCCCCGAGCGGCGCAAGATCGTGCTCGCCTACGGCGCCGAGATGCGCCTGACCGACCCGCTCGCGGGCAGCGACGGCGCCATCGCCGAAGCGCGACGCCTGGCCACCGCGGAGCCGGAGCGCTACACCTATGTCGACCAGTATTCGAATCCCGAGAATTGGGGGGCGCACTACCGCACCACCGGCCCGGAGATCTGGGCCCAGACCGCCGGCGAGATCACGCACTTCGTCACCGGCCTCGGCACCAGCGGCACGTTCATGGGCGTGGGCCGTTTCCTGCGTGACACCCGGCCGGCGGTGAAGCTGATCTCGGTCGAGCCCGACTCGCCGTTCCACGGCCTCGAGGGCATGAAGCACATGACCTCGGCGCTGGTGCCACGGATCTACGATCCCGGCCTGGCCGACGAGGCGCGCGAGATGCCGACCGAGACTGCCTACGCGATGGTGCACCGGCTGGCGCGGGAGCTCGGATTGCGCGTCGGCGTCTCCGCCGGCGCCAACGTCGCGGCGGCCCTGGCGGTGGCGGAAGAGGTGCCGCGCGACACCGCCGCGACCATCGTCACCGTCCTCTGCGACGGCGCCGACAAGTACCTCTCCGAGCACTTCTGGGAGGAGGCACCCGCCCCATGACCCGGGCGACCCGGATGACCCGGATCAGCCAGCAGCCGCCGCCCGCGGAGACCCGCGGCCACGGCATCGCCGAGACGGATGCTCCGGCGGCTCCGGAGGCGAGGGCGCCGGCCACCACTGCCCTGGCCGTGTCGGCCGCCGACATGGAGGCCATCGGCCGCCATGCGGCGCGGACCTACCCCGAGGAGTGCTGCGGCTTCCTGCTCGGCGAGGAGCGGGGCGGCACGACCCGGGTGGATCGCGTCGTGCCGGCCGCCAACGAACGCCAGGACAGCCGGCACAACCGCTTCGTGATGAGCCCCGAGACGGTGCTCGCCGCCCACCAGGAAGCGCGCGCCGCCGGCCTATCGGTGGTGGGCTACTATCATTCGCACCCCGACCATCCCGCCGAGCCCAGCGAGTTCGACCGCGAGCACGCCTGGCCGGGACTGTCGTACCTCATCGTTGCGGTGCGCCGCGGCCAGGTGGACAGGGCCAGGAGCTGGAGGTTGCGCGACGACCGCGAGCGCTTCGCGGAGGAGTACCTCGCGAGCGTCCCGGAGACCTTCGACAAAGGAGACCTCGTCCCATGACGACGATCCAGATCCCGACCCCGCTGCGGCGTTTCACCGGCGAGGCGGGCGACGTGGAAGTTCAAGGCAGCACCGTCGACGAGGCGCTCGGCGACCTCACCCGCCGGTACCCGGGCCTCGAGCCGCACCTCTATACCGCCGAAGGGGCGTTGCGCAGCTTCGTCAACGTCTTCCTCAACGACGACGACGTGCGCCACCTGGACCGCGGCGCCACCAAGGTGGGTCCCGGCGACACGCTGACCATCATCCCGTCGATCGCCGGCGGCAGCGCCGTGGCCAGCCCGCCTCCGCGGCCGGCGACGCCGGCGTCCGAGCCCGCCGACCTGCCCGCGCTCACCCCCGAGGAGATCCGCCAGTACAGCCGCCACCTGATCATGCCGGAGGTGGGGATCGACGGGCAGCGGCGGCTGAAAGCGGCGAAGGTGCTGATGATCGGCGCCGGCGGCCTCGGCTCGCCGCTTGGCCTCTACCTGGCGGCGGCCGGCGTGGGCACGCTCGGCGTGGTCGACTTCGACGTCGTCGACGAGAGCAACCTCCACCGCCAGGTGCTGTTCAGCCATGCCGACGTCGGCCGGCCGAAGCTCACCGCCGCGGTCGAGCGGCTGCGCGGCATCAACCCCTACATCACCCTGCAGCCGCACCCGCTGCGGCTCGACTCGAGCAACGCCCTCGAGCTGTTCGCGCCGTACGACATCGTGGTCGACGGCACCGACAACTTCCAGACCCGCTACCTGGTCAACGACGCGTGCGTGCTCACCGGCAAGCCGAACGTCTACGGCTCCATCTTCCGCTTCGAGGGCCAGGTGTCGATCTTCTGGGGAGCCAGGGGACCCTGCTACCGCTGCCTCTTCCCGGAGCCGCCGCCGCCGGGCCTGGTGCCGTCCTGCGCCGAAGGCGGCGTGCTCGGGGTGCTGCCGGGGATCATCGGCGCGCTGCAAGCCAACGAGGTGATCAAGCTGATCGTCGGCGCCGGCGAGCCGATGATCGGCCGGCTGCTGCTCTTCGACGCGCTCAAGATGAAATTCCGCGAGCTCAAGCTGCGCAAGGATCCCGCCTGCCCGATCTGCTCCGAGCACCCGACCCAGCACGAGCTGATCGACTACGACCAGTTCTGCGGCATCGGCGCGCCGCCGCCGGCGATCGACGCCGCCGGCGCGGGCCCGGCCGAGGCCGCGACCGGCGGCGGCGGGAACCCGGACGGCGGCGCCGAGGACTTCGACGTCGACGTCGCCGAGGTCAAGCGCTGGCTCGACGAGGGGCGCGACTTCACCCTCATCGACGTGCGCTCGCCGCTCGAGCACGCCATCTGCCGCATCGACGGCGCGCGGCTGATCCCGCTGCAAGACGTCCCGGCCGAGATCGAACGACTCGATCCGGCGGCGCGCTACGTCGTCCACTGCCACAGCGGCGGGCGCTCCGCCCAGGCCGTCGAGCTGATGCGCCGGCGCGGCTTCACGGCGGCGCAGAACCTCGCGGGCGGCATCGACGCCTGGAGCCGGGAGGTCGATCCCGCCGTGCCGCGCTACTGAAGGCTCACCGCGCGCCGGCCGTGCGCCCGATGGGCGTCATTCGAGTGTCGGGACCAGCTTCGCGTCGATGATTCTCGAGTCGTGAGTCAGCAGCGTGGCACCAAGGACGCGAGCCGATGAGTCCCGTTCCTCGCGGCCTCCCAGTCGTCCACCGATACTGCCGGCTCGATGATGTCGCCAAGGATCTCGAAGGTTCCCTTCAGGGTGAGCTGCGCGTGCTTGGCCTCGCTCATCATCGGCGGCAGCAGGCGCGCGACGGGGCGCCCTCGCTTGAGCACGAGGACGGGTTCGCCGGTGCGACAGACTTCGTCGAGAATCGCCAGGCACTTGGCCTTGAGCTCGGAGGCCCTGATCGACCGCATGTGACCAGGATAGGTGACCAGATGGCCGGGAGTCAAAGGCCCCGATCCTCCGATAGTGGGTCAGTGCGCGAGGAAGCTGACCCACTACCGATCTTCCGGTCTGCCCAGCCGCCCCGGGAACCCTCGTTGCCTCCGGGCGTAATGAGCAGCAGGTTGGATCGAAGCTTCTCGTCCGAGGAGGGGTTCAGCGATGTCGAAGACCACGTCAGGGCTGCTCTTGATCGCAGCCGCCATGTCCGCCGCCCTGGCTGCGGCGGCGGCCGCTCCCGCCGCTGCCCAGCGCCCGCCGGATGCGCCGCCGCCGCCGGAGGGGCGCCGCACCGACATGCCGCCGGACTCGACGCGCAGCGCCCCGGCGCCGGAAGAGCCGTCGCGGCGCCAGGGCGAGCCGGCGGGCCGTGGCGACCGGGAGCGGGACCACGGCCGCCCGGCCGAGGAGAAGCTGGTCACCACCCATCACCAGGCGCGGATCGGCGGGCGCGAGATCGCCTACACGGCGACCGCCGGCACCATGCTGCTCAAGCACGACGACGGCAAGGTGCGGGCGTCGGTCTACTTCACCGCCTACACGCGCGACGGCGCCGGCGACGCCGGCCACCGGCCGATCACCTTCGCCTACAACGGCGGCCCCGGCTCGGCGTCCGCCTGGCTGCACATGGGCGCTTTCGGTCCGCGCCGGGTGGTGTTGGAGGAGGAGGGGTGGGCGCCGCCGCCGCCGTACCAGATCGCCGACAACAACGAGTCGCTGCTCGACGTCACCGACCTGGTGTTCATCGACCCGGTCTCGACCGGCTTCAGCCGGCCGGCGCCGGGCGAGGACCCCGCGAGCTTCCACGGCGTGCGCGAGGACATCGAGTCGGTGGGCGAGCTCATCCGCGAGTACATCGCGCGCTTCGAGCGCTGGGGCTCGCCCAAGTTCCTGGCCGGAGAGAGCTACGGCACGACCCGCTCGGCCGGTCTCTCCCGCTACCTCCAGGAGAAGCTCAACATCTACCTCAACGGCATCGTGCTGATCTCCTCGATCCTCAACTTCGGGACCGCGCGCTTCGACGTCGGCAACGATCTGCCCTACCCGCTCTTCCTGCCGACCTATACCGCGACGGCGTGGTACCACAAGAAGCTTCCCGCCGACCTGCAAGGGGGTGACGTGCAGAAGGCGATCGAGGAATCCGAGCGCTTCGCGGCGGGCGAGTACACCCTGGCGCTGATGCGCGGCAACGACCTCGGCGAGGCCGAGCGCCGCCAGGTCGCCGAGAAGCTGGCGCGCTACACCGGTCTCTCGGTGACGTTCCTCGAGAACGCCAACCTGCGCCCGACGATCTTCGAGTTCACCAAGGAGCTGCTGCGCTCCGAGCGCCTCACCGTCGGCCGCCTCGACAGCCGCTTCAAGGGGGTCGACCGCCAGGCTGCCGGCGACCACTTCGAGTACGACCCGGCGAGCGCCGCCTTCTCGGGACCCTTCGCCGCGGTGTTCAACAACTACGCCGAGAAGGAGCTGGGCTGGAAGAGCGACCTCAACTACGAGCTGCTGACCGACAAGGTCCGTCCGTGGAGCTTTCGCGCCTACGACAACCAGTACGTCAACGTCGCCGAGGACCTGCGGTACGCGATGGCGATCAACCCGAACCTCAAGGTGCTGGTCAACAACGGCTACTACGACCTGGCGACGCCGTTCTTCGCGACGCAGTACACCTTCAGCCACCTGGGCTTCGACCCCACCTACCCGTCGCGGGTCTCGATGGCCTTCTACAACGCCGGCCACATGATGTACGTCCGGCGCGCCGACCGCGAGGCGCTGAAGGCCAATATCGCCCGCTTCATCGCCGGCGCCGCCAACCTGCAAGCGGTGCCAGCCGCAGGACGGTAGGAGGCGGGCGGCCTGGCGCGAGGCGAAGCTCCCCTCGCAGGGGGAGCTTCGCCTCGCGCTGATACGCCGCCGCACCCCTTTGGAGTAGAGTCGCGCGCATGAGGAAGCGACGCTCGCCGGGCATGGCGGCGCGAGCGGCCGCCGTCGGCGGCGGCATCGCGCTCGTCCTCTGCTGCGCCGCCACGCCGGTCCCCGCGGCGGCCCAGCTGGGCCTCGGAGGGGCGCTGCCGCCGCCGCTGCCGCTGCTGCCGCCGGACAACTGGTGGAACCTCGACGTCAGCGGCGCGCCGGTCGACCCGGCGAGCTCCAGCCTCATCGGATTCATCGGTCCCGGCACCGGGCTGCACCCCGACTTCGGCGGCGACGACACCAGCACGCCCAACGGCATCTTCGGCTTCCCGTACGCCGTGGTGCCCGGCAGCCAGCCGCTCGAGAAGGTCACCTTCGTGCTCTACCCCGACGAGAGCGACGCCGGCGCCCCGGGGGCTCCGGCCGGCTACCCGATCCCGGTCGCCGCCCGCACCCAGCCGAAATGGATCGAGGGCGGCAGCCCCGGCGGCTGCACCGACAACGACTGCCACATGCTGCTGGTCGACCGCGACCACCGCGTCCTCTTCGAGCTCTACCAGGCGCACTGGAATGCCGGCCACTGGGAGGCCGGCTCGGGAGCGGTCTTCTCTCTCGACTCCAACGCCCGCCGCCCCGAGGGCTGGACCAGCGCCGACGCCGCCGGCCTCGCCATCCTCCCGGGCCTGGTGCGCCATGACGAGGTCTTCGGCCCCGACCCGATCCGCCACGCCTTCCGCTTCACCGTCCACGACAGCAACGGCCACGTCTTTCCCGCCTCTCACGACGCCGGCTCCAACCCAGCCGCGCCGCCGATGGGAGCCCGCCTCCGCCTGAAGGCCGGTACGGACATCTCCGGCTATCCGGCCTACGTGCAGAAGATCTTCCAGGCGATGAAGATCTACGGCCTGATCCTTGCCGACAACGGCAGCGACATGTACATCCAGGGCACCTACGACACGCGCTGGGACAACGACACGCTCAACCCGGCCTTCGGCAACCTCACGGCCGGCGACTTCGAGGTGGTGCAGCTCGGCTGGAAGGGTCCGGCCGCCCAGGCCCCCTGCGCGGCCGGCGACGCCCGCCTCTGCCTCGCGGGCAGCCGCTTCACCGTCAGCACCGAGTACGTCCTTCCCGACGGCACCAGCGGACCCGGCCACACCATCGCCCTGACCGCCGACACCGGCGCCTTCTGGTTCTTCTCCGGCGCCAACCTCGAGATGCTGCTCAAGGTCCTGGACGGTTGTGCCGTCGACGGTCACTTCTGGGTGTTCGCCGCCGGCCTCACCAATGCCCAGGTGGTCACCACCGTGACCGACACCAGGACCGGAGCAGCCAGGCGTTACGTCAATGCGCAGGGCGTCGCTTTCGCCCCCATTCAGGACACCCGAGCTTTCGTCTGCCCGTGACCAGCGGGCCGGCAGAGATATCCCCTGATCGACAACCGACCTGGAGACGAATCCCATGACGACCCGCTTCACCGTCCTCTTCGGCCTGACCCTGCTGCTCGTATCCGCCGCCGCCATCGCAGCCGCCGGGCGGCAACCCGAGCCCGCCAAGACCGAGATCGCCCGGCTCGACGCCGCCCCCCCCGCGGCCGCACCCGCGGCCGCACCTGCCGCCACGCCCGCGAAGCCCAAGTTCGACGAGGCGAAGGCCTTGGCCGACCTGCGCAAGGAGATCGCCGGCAAGGAGGACGAACCCGCCGGCAAGGTCTTCATGGACATCGACGTCATGCAGAACGTCACCGCCGGGCAGCTTCTCAGAATCATGGAGAAGGGCTACGCCCGTTCCCTCGGGGTGACCTGCACTCACTGCCACGTCCCCGGTCAATGGGAGAGCAACGAGAAGAAGGAGAAGGAAGCCGCCAGGGGCATGATCCGCATGAACGCCACGATCAACAACGAGCTCCTGCCGAAGGTCAGGGGCCTGGACACCGATCACAAGCCCCTGGTCAACTGCACCACCTGCCACCGCGGCCAGGTCCGCCCGGCGCTGCAGCTGCCCTAGGGCGCTCCGTGCGCTGAGAGCACGACGCGGCCGCCGGCAGGCCATCGCGGGCGATTACCGCGAGGCTCGCTCGGTACCATTCAGGGTTCGCGAACCCCGAGGTCGCGACAGGCTGGCCGTCAGGGTCTCGCGGGTCATCGCTGGCCCGCCACACGGGCTAGGGATCAGTGCGGAGTCGTGGGCCGCTCATTGCTGGCAGCTGGCAGCCCTGAAGTTCCTGGGCCTCATCGGCGAGGACCTCGTTCCTACGCCGACCCTCTCGGCGTATCTGGCATCTGCGAAGGCGGAAGGGAATGGCGGAACGCCGCGCCGCCGGGCCTCGCAGGCAGAAGGCGTTTACTCCGGCGGCGCTGGAAGATCAGGAACAGGCCGCCGCAACTCGGCGAGTGGGCGGCACCGCGAAGTCGATAACGCTGAGACATGGCGAGGTGGTCACCCTATCCGCTACGGCGGATTTCTTCGCCATGGAAGAGGAAGATCAGGTCTTCCTCTTTGGCATCCTGAAACAGCTCAAGGACTACGAACGCAAATCGCTGTCTCGGGTCCCGTCTGGCAAGGACCAGACCGACGCAGGGGGGGAGGAATGATTACAGCTCAAAGGGAGCTGGCGGGGCAGCCGGCCTACGGTCGCCAGAACCCTACGAAGAAGGACGGCCCGCCGCCAAGCTCTGCCGTGGGAAGCGACCTTGGGGCGGGCAGGAGTAGGCCACTGTGCAGCCGTAGTCGTGAATTCGAGTCAGCGGCGGTCGTGCCAGCGCGCGGCCGCCGCCTTCTCAGCGATTTCCTTACGCCTCTCTGGTGAGAGCTTTGCCGCGCGAGCGTTGCCACCTTTCAACCCGCCACGACGACCGCGAGACACGGCCCGGGCGTCCTTGGGTGTCTCGTCCTTTGGCGGAGGTGCTGTCCCCGTCAAGAACGCCACTACCTGATAGGCACGCCGGTTGGTGTCGCGCGAGAGCTTGGGGGGCCTAGCGGGTTTCGTCATCGACATCCTTCTTGGGCCATCCGAAGTAGCGCTGAGCGCAGTCCTCGAAGCCCAGATGACGCGACATCTTGCGCACGTGGCCGAGTTCGATCTCAGGGTCCTTCTTCCCGTGCTTCCCTAGCGGTAACCCTCTGTATATGCCCCCCTTTGAGTCAAGCACCCAGAAGTGGTGCTTCTTCGCGACGATCCGTGCTCCTGGGGAGCACTTCTCAAGCATGGCTTCGATCGCTGAAAGCTTGGGCTGAGCGATGGAGGGCATCCATCAGGCCGCCATCGCCGCGTCACCTACTTCCTCTTCCTTCTCTGCTTGGCCTTCGAACAATAACACCGTGATTCCGGTGGGTGACTCCGAGGGGCGCTTTCCCATGTGCGGCAGGGTTACCTTGCCCGCCCGCACTTCGAGCACCGCCGCATCCCAGTCCGCGGAGGCCACCATGTTGGTGTCTGCGAAGAACTGCTCCACGGCCTTCTTGAACCTCTCGAAGGACGGCTCGTCCTCGGCGATATCGAGTAGCACCTCGTGGTAGCTCTCGCAGAAAGCGCTGAGCGCCGCCTCGGCCGAGTCGCCTTTAGCGGCCAAACCACCCGGGTTGACGCCTTCGGCCCAGAACTCGTCGTCCTCATCGGAGACGAGGATGCGGCCCGCCACGATTACTCCGGCGGTGTAGGCGCCGGCCTTCACCAGGTCGCGGCGCGAGAAGAGGATGGGGTAGTACGTCATGGCCTGTCTCCCTAAGCCTAAACCTCAAGAGAGGTGCAAGAACCGCGCCCTTGCGGGACGGCTCTGTAGCAATGTCTGCTAATGTACTGCCTCAGTCTACCCTGCCAACGGCCCTTCGTCAATCAGTACGGCGTACCGAGGGCAGAGTTCATTACGGGGCGACCCCGCAGAGATATAGACGGTCGAGCGGGCGATTTTGCACTGTCCTCGAACGAGGACGCCTCTTCGGCATAACGCGCGGATCGGCTACGCCATTCCCGCACGCACCCGTTAGTCGGCGATTTTCAGGAGCCGCCGAAGCGCCTCCCGCACCAGCGAGGACTCTGACCGCCGCTGCTTGAAGGCTTCGAGCCGGAGCGCTTCCGCCTCATCGCGATGCAGGTAGATCGCCTTCCTAACGAGGTCGGCGGCTCTCTCCTCTTCCACCTGCTGCCGTGACCGTGGCGCCATAGGCCCATAGTGTAGCCTAAGTGCATTGACACTATGGACCCATAGTCCTATAGTGTCATCAGAGAGGGGATGGCCCCTCCCAAACCCAAGAAGCGGCCCCTGCGCAGGGGGCTATCCCGACGCCAGGGCCTTACCCGACAGTCGGAGCTGCGGGCCGTCCTGGCAGACCTCCGCCACGTGCAAGGCCCCGGCGATCAGTGGAGCTCTGCCTGGCCGGGTGTTGGCGCCGGCACCCTGGCGGCCGCTGCCGGCTGCACCGAGCGGGAGGGAGGTGGCGGCGGATTGGGCTTGTAGAGAATCACCAGGCAGCCGCCGAGGGCGGCGAGCAGGATCCCGGCGAAGAAGGGCCAGTGGATGCCGCGCCAGCCGCCCGCCGGTGGCTGCAGCAGCAGGGCCACCACCGCGTTGACCACGGGAGCGCCGGCGAAGACGATCGACATCACGACCGGCGGGGTGCCCCGGGCGCCGAAGGCGAGCAGGACGCCGAAGGCGCCGGCAGCGCCCGCCACGCCGGCGAGCAGCGACCAGAGCATGCCGGTGGCCGGGAAGCTCCACGAGGTGCCGCCGCGCGCGGCCAACCAGACCACCGGCGCGAGAATGGCGGTGAAGAAGTAGGCCACCCCCACGAACAGGAATGCCTTGTAGCGGCCGTTCACCGGGTCGGCCATGCCGGCCTGCCCGCTGTGCAACAGAATGCCGTACAGCCCCCAGGCGACCACCGCGGTCAACGCGAACGCCAACCAGGCGAAGCCCGTGCCTACGCTCTCTCCACTGGCCATGATCCTTCTCCTCCTCCCACGTCGGGTGGTCGGGACGGGACACTAACCTAACGCTCGGCCTTGAGCACCTGCAACAGCGGGGCGCCCAGCGCGACGGCCACCGCCAGGCCGCTTGCCAGCAGGCCGGCGAGCAGGACGGCGCCCAGGGTCGCGGTCAAGGGGAGCCAGGGGAACCTCCCGGCCAGGCCGGCGCCAAGCGCCTCGGGCAGCAGCCCGGCGGCGGTTCCCAGCGCCAGGCCCAGCGCCAGCAGCGAGACGTTCTCGAGCAGCAGCATGGCGGCCAGGCGCCGCCTGCGGAAGCCGAAAGCGCGGAGCGCGGCGAGCTCCCAGCGCCGCTCGACCACGTTGCGCAGCAGCACCACCGCCAGCCCGCAGGTGCCGAGGAGCAAGCCGAGGGCTCCCAGCGCCTCGAAGCTGGCGAGATAGGTGTCCTCGACCCGCGAGTAGAGCCGCAGCCGCTCGGCGACCGGCGCCACCTCGAGCCCGAAGTCGCGCAGCTGGTCGCCGAGCAGGCCGGCGACCGCTTCTTCCCGCCCGCGCGGCGTGCGCACCAGGAAGACGCTGCCGCCGCCATGGCGTGGAAAGTGGCGCGCCAGCGCCTGCTCCGGGACCAGGAGGGCGCCCTGCAGCGGGCTGCCCGCGAGGAGGCCGGCGATCCGCAGCCTCGCCGGCCTGCCGGCCGCGTCCGCCACCGTGAGCTCGTCTCCGACCCCCAGGTGCAGGACCCAGCGCACGGCCTGCTCATCGCCTACCGCCGGCACGACCTCCGCCGCGGCGGGCATCTCGCGGCGGACGGAGCCGCGGCCGTCTCTCGCACCGCTCCCCGCATCCCCTCGATCCTCCTCCCTCCCCTCTCCAGGAGGAAGTCTCGTCTTCGCCATGGCACCGGCGAACAGGCTCTCGAGGCTGCCTTCCCCCACCGCGAGCGGGAAGCGCTGGCGCGCCAGCCGGGGCGGCACGCCCAGCAGCCGCGGCAGCCGCGGACGGTAGAGGTTGAGGCAGCTGGCATCGTCGCCTGGCACTTCGGCGAGGCCGGCGATCTCGCTGCCGGCGAGCACCCGCTCTGCCTCCGGCGAGAAGCCGAGCGCGGCGCGGCCCTCGGGCCGGCCGAGGTCCTGATAGATCGGAGTCGCGGACTCGGCGACGAGGTTCCACCCTCCCCACTGGCGCTGCCCCCCGGACGACTGGTCCCGGCGATTGGCGGCCACCAGCACCAGCACCAGGCAGGCGCAGGCCACCAGGCCGACGCTCAGCACGCTGCGGCGCGGATTGGCGGCGGTGTTGCGCACGCCCATCGCGAGCAGCCCGCCGCGCGCCGCGTCGCGCTCGCCGGCCGCCAGGCACCACAGCGTGAAGGCGCTGATGCCGGCAGCGAGCAGGCTGGCGGCGACGGCGAACGCCAGCACCGGTGCGCCGCCGCGCGCCGCGTGCAGCGCCGCGGCCAAAATGAGGACGGCGAGGACGGCGGCGGCGGCCACCAGGGCGACCGCGCGCGAAGACCGGGATCGGCGCTCACCGCGGCCGGCGGTGACGGCGCCGGCCAGCAGCCGCGCCGCCGGCAGCCGGCCCATGCGGCGGA
>DATDGZ010000329.1:0-16097 GCA_036521795.1 Thermoanaerobaculia bacterium
GTGCCGTTGGGCGCGTTGCCAAGGTGCTCGAAGGTGGCCCAGATCATCTCCGGATGCCCCTTCGTGCTGCCATTGATATGGAAGCCCACCAATGCCAACAGCGCCGATTTCTGCCCGGTCGGGGTCCACTGTGAGGACGACTTGGTATAGGTCGGGATGGTCGCGGTCATCGTGATGTAGCTGCTCGGGTTGGAGAGCCCGGCGGCCTCGACCCACGAGGTCTTGATCTCGATGGCCAGTGCGTTGGCGTCGGGGAAGGTCTTGCCGTGCGCCGAGGCGAAGGCCGTGATCTTGGCCAGGTCCGCCGCGGTCGTCGGGAACAGGGTCGTCGGCGGAACCTGGTGGTCGACCTCGCCGGTGCGGAAATAGGCGAATACATCGTTGACCGAGATCGCGTAGTAGACCAGCGAGGGGGATTGCGACTCCAGGACGGCTCCGTCCCCCGCTTGACCCTCTTCGACCTCGATCACGTTGCCGGCTGCGTCCACGAAGACCGGAGTCGTACCGACGGTGAACTTGCGGACCGTGATCGGCGCACGGCTCCGGTTCGCCGCGCCGGCGCTGGCCGGCGCCAGCTCGATCGGCTTGCCGGTCTTGTCCAGGAAGACCGGCGGTCCGGCCTTCCCCGGTGCCACGCGGTCGATCTCGACCATGTGGTTCGACTTGTCGCGGACGAGCGGCTTCCCACTGGGCGCCTTCGCCGGGCGTTCGATCTCGAGCAGCCTGCCGGACTTGTCGAAGATGACAGGTAGGCCGTGCGGGCCCGGCTGCGCAGTGCGCACGGCGAAGGGCCTGATGATCCCCTGGCGATGCGGTATGAAGGTGCGGGCGCCGTTCTGATCCGGAGGCGAGACGTCATAGAAGGCTGGCGAATCGAAAATATGCGCCCCGCCGCCATAGCTGGCCGGGGCGGGCGAGGTCAGCCACAGGAACATCTGCTCCGACCACTGATAGAAGCTGCAATTCGGGGTGTTGGGGAAGGTGACGCTGTTGGCGGGATTCACCACGCCGTTCAGGGTAATCGTCCCGGATTGGAACCAGCCTGCGACCGTCGCGGCGGTGACGGTGCAGGTGGTCTTGGGGTCGATGGGCACGAACGATGCGGCAGATCTGATCGAACCGCCCGGAGGCGGGGGTGGAGAGACGGCGCGCTGGCCACCTGCTGGCGGCGCTGTTCCTGCCGGTGGAGCTCCTGCCCTGGACCAGCCAGCCAACAGGAAGACTCCCACTACCAGCGCCGCGATCCCAAGATGCCTGGCTTGTCGCATGGATCCCTCCCTGCAGCGTCACGCCCGTTCGCTGAGATGCGAAGAGTTATCGCGACATTATAAAATCTTCGATTGAACCGCGTCAAGAATATGCGCGTATTTACAGATGTGTAACTTCAAACATAACGAGTGGCTGGCGCCGCGACCCGCGGCGACCGCCAGGCCGAAAATGGGCTACACGACGGTCGCGCTTTCGGTGGCGCCGACCGCCACCGAGAGAACCGGCGGCTCGACGATGGCGCGCTTCACCGCGCATTGGTCGACGGCGCGCAGGATGGCAGCGCGGTAGCGCACCGGGAAGCCCTCGGGCAGGCGCAGGTCGAGGCGGATCGCCCGCAGCCGCTTGCGCTCGGGATCGGCTTCGGTGACCAGGGTGAGGCCGAGGCCCTGCGTCTCGATGCCGCGCTCCTGGCAGAAGCGGAGGGCATAGTAGCCCGCGCAAGAGCCGAGGGAGGCAAGGAAGAGATCGAAGGGCTCGGGCGCCTTGCCGGTGCCGCCGTGCTCGCGGGTCTGGTCGGTCAAGACGGCGTGGCCCTTGAACCGTGCCAGGACCTGGACGCCGCCCGGGAACTCGATCTCGACGTTCATCGCGACTGGCCTGCTCCGGCGCTGGCCGGGGCCGGTTCCTCGAGCCGCGGCGCGGGTGCCGCCGGCGCCCGTGAACGCCGGGTGCTGGGAGCGATCATTCCATGTCTCCTTCGACCTGGTTGGTACGATTCGTCATGGATCAAGGTAGCCCTCCGCCCTGGCCGGGCGCGCCGCCCGGCAGGGCAGGCCGAGCTGCATCGGAGGGGAGGAAGAGACCCCGCCCTTGCGGTGGGGTTTCCCCACCCGTCGAGGCGGGGGAGCCGAGGCGAGCGCCCTGTTGCCGGGAGGCGTCCCGGCGAGAGGGCGCCGCTGCCGGAGGTCAGGCAGCGTCCGATGGGAGCTCGATCAATCGGGCTGCGCGGACGGCGGCGGGCCTCCGGCCGCTTGCCGCGCCAGGGTCTCGAGCCAGACCTGGTGGCCGCGGTGCATCCGGTTCGGCATCGCCAGGCTGCCGAGGCGGGCCGCCCAGCCGCGCTGCGTCTCTTCGGTGAGCACGTGGCAGCCGTCGCCGGCGGGGCGCAGCAGCCACGCGTGGTAGGCCCGCACACCGATGCCCCGCGCCGTCCAGGCCAGTCGTTCGCAGGGCGCGAATTCCGCGACGGTCGAGTCGATCGGCACGCCGAATGTCCACCAGCGGAAGCGCGAGCCCGGCGCCAGGTCGGGCCGCGGACCGTTGACGATGCGCACGCAGTGAGAGTTGGGGTACCAGCGAGGCCAGAGCTCGGCCCGGATCAGCCATGCCCAAGCCATCTCGGGAGGCACCGGCATGAGGAGCTCGTTGCGGACGTGGATCGGAGTGCGGCTCGGGTGATAGTCCTCCGGCCAGCGGATCATGCTCGCCTCATCCGCGGGTGCGCCGGCGGGGCCCGTCTCGCCGTGCGGGTTGGCGTCGACCCGAGTCACTCGAGCAGTATAGCTGGCCGCAGTCGACGACCTGCTACCGCTCCGCCCTTGACGAAGGCGGCCGCCTCCTTCCCTCCGATCAGCGGCGGCCGCGAGACCTCTCCATCCTTCACTGCACCGCGGCGGCGGCGCCAGCAGTCACCGCCCCGCGGGCCATCCTCAGGGCGTCACGGTGAGGTAGTTCTCGACCGCCGACACGCCGGGCGCCGCCCAGGCCGCTCGCCCCGCCTCCTCCTTCGCCAGCCACGAATGGACGCGGCCGTTGAGCACCACCCTGCCGTCGCCGGTCGTCACGTCGATGTCGTTGGCGTCGAGCTCGGCGCTGCGATGGAGGGCCCGCTTGATCTCGAACCTGATCTCCTTCGAGTTGATGAGGGGCTTGACCTCGATCCGGTTGATCACGCCCTTCACGCCGGACAGGAACATCACCGCGTCCTCGGCGATCTCCTTCTCGAACCCCCAGCCGACGGTGCCGGTGAGCGTCAGCCACCCATGCTCCGCAGTGACCTGGAGCTTCTTGGCCGGGACCATCACGTTCGCCGCCAGGGCGTTCAGCGCCGCATGCGCGATGTCGGTGTCCGACCGCACCATCGAGGACCCGAGCTTGACCTCGATCTCCTCGGCGGTTCCCTTCACCCCTTTCACCCGCTTGACGGCCTTCTCGCAGGCCACCTTCTCCGCGTAGCTGGCGACCGTGCCCATCATCGTCACGACGCCGTCCGTGACGTTGACCGCGATCTTCTCGGCATTGACGGCGGGATCCCATTTGAGCTCCTCGACCACCCTGTCCTGCAATGCGAGGTCATCCATGACGTCCTCCTGTTCCGTCGAGCCGCCCGATCCGCTCGAGCGCCCCGCGAGCGCCTGCCGTCGCCTGGCTGTGATCGGCTGCGATCGGCTGTGATCGGCCGCAATCGCCTGCGATCGGCTGACACCTGCAGGCTAGCGCGGGAGCCCGCCGGTTCCCACCTCCCCGAGGGTGGCTCGGGGAGCGCCGAGGGGTAGGCCGCCGCCCGCGCATCTCCACCCCGGGGGGCGGTGCCGGCGGCCGCGCGGTCCAGCTAGAATCGCCCCGGACCCGGCTTCCGCCCTGCTGCGCCATCGAGCGGGGAGCGCTCGTGAAGCTCGAGAGCGTCGTCGGAGCGGAGAAGCCCGGAGGAGCCATGTGGAAGAGATCGAAGAGCCCGAGCTGGAGCACGCTGCTGATCCTGGCCGCCTACCTGGAATCGATTCAGCGGTAAGGAGGGCACGCAGGGGAGGGGAGCGCTCGGGGCCCGGCGAACGGCGCGTTCGGCCCCAGCAGCCCGAACAGCGAGCCCTGCGGCACCGTGAGAACGAGATGATCGACGGAGGCGTCTACTCCCTGGCCCTGAGTCCGGCCGATCCGCGCACCGTGTGTGCCACCTGCGACGGCGCGATCCTGCACTTCGCCTTCCCGGAGGTGCCTTAGCTTTGCAGCCACCCGCCGCGGCGCTCGAGGAGCGGCTCCATTGCTACTACGCCGATCCGGCGGTGCGGCAGAGGATCGGCGAATATCTCGGCAGCCGATCCGGTGAGGCGACGGCCGTCTTCGTCGGCGACCCGGTGCCGCCCTCCGACCGCCCCTTCCAGCCGCGGCCGGCCGGGGAGATCTGGGAGCTGCTTGGCGACCGCTTCGAGGCGGCCCGGTCGCTCTGGGACCGGGCATCGCTGATCGCCCATCTCGACCTCGAGCATGTCCATTTCGATCGGCCCTGGGAGCCGCTCGCCGACCCCGAACGCAGCGAGCGCCTCCAGCGTCCCCTGGTCGACGCCCTCGCCGGGATCCTGGCGGAGCACGGCATCGCCCCCCTCCACCTCCTCACCGGCAGGGGTCATCACTTCGTCTGGCGGATCGAGTGCGGGTCGCGAGCCTTCCACGAGCTCGCCGCGCTGGGGACGCTGAGCGACAGCCTGCGCCGGCTCTATTCCGCGCCGCGGCCGCCCTTCGGCGAGGCGGTCGGCGAGGAGCTCGGGGCCGCGCAGCAGGGCCTGGGCAAGGTCCTCGAGGGGCTGGCGCACCGTGCCCTGGCCCTGGCCGCCGGGCACTCCGCCGTGCCGATGCAGCTGACGGCCGTGACCGTGGGACCGGGGCCGAACGGCAGGGAGATCGTCTCTCTCGACTTGTCGCAGTTCGGCGACCCCCTGCACGACCGCGGCGTCCGCATCCCGTTCACGGCCTACCTCAAGGGCGCCCAACTCGGCGCGCCGCCCGAGGTGCAGGAAAGGCCCCTGGTGGTGCTTCCGGTGGTGGCAGGCGACGAGCGGGCGGCGCGTGCCGCGATGCACGACCTGGACCTGGCCGCCGCCTTTGCCCGGCGGGCGCCGGCGGCCATCCCGGAGGTGTCCCGCGCCACCGAGGATCTCATCGCCGCCTATCTCGGCTCCGACCTGGCCGCCTTCCACGCTCTGTACGAGGCCGTGGAGCCGGAGCCGCCCGAGCGCTGGCCGGAGACCTACGACCGCCTCGATCTCTCCGGCCTCCCGCTCTGCGCGCGGCGCGTGCTCGAGGAGCCCAACGACCTGCTCTTGCAACCGGCCGTGATTCAGCTCGTGGTGCGGACGCTGCTGGCCCAGGGCTGGCACCCGCGGCACGTCGCGGGGCTCATCGCCTCGCAATACGGACGCGACCATGGGTGGCTTCCCGGGGTCCACTTCCACGACCCCGGGGTGCGCGCCGACTTCTACGTCCGGCTCTTCGCCGGCCTCGTCGCGACAGGCCTTGACGAGCTCGTGGACTTCAACTGCCAGTCGACCCGGGAGAAGGAGCTCTGCCCCGGCCTCGCATGCGGCTGGGACCTCCGAGTCCTCGCAGGCTGCCTGTGCGAAGGTGGCGGCCATGGATAGCTGGCCCGTGGGGCTGTCGACCGGCTGCTTCTTCCAGCGCGGCATCCTGGATTGCCTCGAAGAGATTCGCGGCGCCGGCTTCTCGCGGATCGAGGTCTGCTCGTTTCCCCGCCATCTCGACTATCACGACCGCGAAGCCTGCGAGCGGACGGCGGCACGCATCCGCGAGCTGGCGATCACGCCGGAGTCCTTCCACGCCCCCTTCGCCGAGACCATCGACATCACGGCCCTCGACTCCGGCGAACGGCAGGCGGCGCTCGCCGAGCTCCTGCGCGCCGCGGAGGCGGCGGCGATTCTCGGGGCCCGCCACTTCGTCATCCATCCTGGACCGGAGAAATCGGGCCTGCCGCACTGCGAGCGTCTCGCCCGCATGGAGAACGCCGTCGGCGTCCTCGACCGCGTCGCCGCCCGGTGCCGGGAGCTGGGGACGGCGCTGCTGCTCGAGAACATGCTGCCGCATCTCTTCTCGGGAGCGGTGCGCGACCTGCTGTGGCTCCTCGGGGCGATGAAGACGATCGATGTCGGCATCTGCCTCGACACCGGCCACGCCTTTCTCTCTGGGGACCTCCACGACGTGGTGCACAAGCTCTCTGGTCACCTGCGGATGGTCCACGCCAGCGACAACCGGCGGCAGTTCGACGACCACCTGCCGCCGGGCGATGGTGACATCCCATGGCCTCTGCTCTGGCGCCAGCTCGACGCCTCCGGCTTCCGCGGTACCGTGATCCTCGAGATCGCCGGCCGGGGCTCGACGGAGGACATCCTCGCCGGCGCGCAGCGGTCGCGGGCCTTCCTGCAGCACCTCGCGGCCGGACAAGCCGCCGGGCAGGCGGCGAGCGCTCGGGCCTGAAGGCCGGACATGCCGGCGGTCGGTCCTGAGCACAGCCACGAGGCACGCCTCAGGCGGCCGCGGCGCCCGCCTCGGTCGCGGGCGCCACGCCGGCAGGCGTTGCCGCGGCGCCGGCCGCGGCGAGCGGAGGGATCACCAGCTCGCTGGTGCGGCAGGCCCGCACGACAGCCTCGGCGACGCTGCCGAGCAGGAAGCGCTCGAAGCCGCTGCGCCCGGAGCCCCGCCCCTATCGCCGCGCGGCGCGGTCACGCTAGACTTTCGCCCGTGAAATCGAAGGACTTGGACGGTTCGGCCGGTATGCCCGTCTCGCCTGGCTCGGCCGCCGCCATCCAGCTCGGGGGTCCGGCACTCCGAGGCCTGACGTTGACGCTCGGCAGGCTCCGCGTCCTGGCCGTCCTTGCCGCTCTCGCCCTCATCCTGGCGCTCGAGTACGTGCGCCACCTGGTGTCGCCGTACCTGGTCTCCTGGCAGGGCCTGGCGCTGATGAACGCCGCGGTGTTCGTTGGCGTGGTCTTCCTGCTCGGGGCGATGTTCTCCATCATCGGCCGCATGCAGCGGCGCCTCGAGCGCCAGAACCGCGAGCTGCTCGCCCTGCACACCGCGGCCCTGGACATCTATCGCGAGCTGGCGCTCGAGGCCGTGCTGCAGAAGGTGGTGGACCAGGCGCGCCAGCTGGTCGGGGCGCGCTATGGCGCACTGTCGGTGGTGAAGGAGCAGAACCGCATCGAGAGCTTCACCACCTCGGGCATCAGCGATGCCGAGCGCGCCCGCATCGGCCCGCCCCCCCAGGGCCGCGGCCTGCTCGGCGTGGCCCTGCACGAAGGGCAGCGGTTGCGCTCGAGCGACCTCTCCCGCGATCCCCGCTCGGTCGGCTTTCCGCCCCATCATCCGCCCATGCGCTCGCTGGTCGCGGTCCCGATCCTCTGCGAGGGCCCCTTCCGCGGCAACCTCTACCTGGCCGAGAAGCTCGGCGAGGAGAGCTTCTCCGTCGATGACGAGGCGACCCTGGTGCGCTTCGCCACCAAGGCCGCCATCGCCATCGACCACGCCTACCTGCACCAGCAGCTGGAGTCGCTCGCCGTAGCCCAGGAGCGCCTGCGCATCGCGCACGAGATGCACGACGGGCTCGCCCAGGTGCTCGGCTACGTCAACACCAAGGCCCAGGCGGTGCGCGAGTTCCTGCGCGCCGGCCGCGCCGAGGAGGCGGCGCGCCAGCTCGATCAGCTGGCGGCGGCGGCGCGCGAGGTCTACAGCGACGTGCGCGAATCGATCATCGGCCTGCGCAGCGTCGCCGGCGCGGATTGGCGGCTGGTCGAGGCGCTCGGCGAGTACGTCGCGTCGTGGCAGGGGCAGAGCGGGGTCGTCTGCCGGCTGCGGGTCGACGGCAGCTTGCGCTTCCCGCCGGGGGTCGAGCTGCAGCTGCTGCGGATCGTCCAGGAGGCGCTCGCCAACGTGCGCAAGCACGCGCAGGCGCGCCATGTCGAGGTCGACCTGGAGGTGCGCGACGGCATCCTGCTGCTCACCGTTGCCGACGACGGCGTCGGCTTCAACCCCGGCGAGCTTCGCCGCTCGGAGTTCCCGCGCTTCGGCCTCTCCACGATGCGGGAGCGGGCCGAGAGCATCGGCGGGCGCTTCGAGATAGGCTCTTCGCCGAGCGGCGGCACGCGGCTCAAGCTCGAGCTGCCGGTCGCCGCCGCCCGGCCGCCGGTGGCTGCAGGCGCGGCCTGACGGCCGGAAAGCAAGAGGAGAGGACGATGAAGATCCTGATCGCCGACGACCATGCGCTCTTTCGCGACAGCCTGCGCAGCCTGCTCGAGGCGCACGGCCTCGAGGTCGTCGGGGAGGCGAAGAACGGGCGCGAAGCCTGTGAGCTGGCGCGGCGGCTGCAACCCGACGTCGTGCTCATGGACCTCTCCATGCCCGAGGTGGACGGCCTGGCCGCCACCCGGCTGATCAGCGCCGAGCTGCCGGCGGTCAAGGTGGTGGTCCTGACCGCCTCGGACGACGACGCCAAGCTCTTCGAGGCCATCAAGTCGGGAGCCCAGGGCTACCTGCTGAAGGATCTCGACTCCGAGGACTTCTTCGCCCTGCTCGAGCGCACCGAGCGTGGCGAGCCCGCCCTGACGCCGGCGATCGCCCGCAAGCTGCTCGAGGAGTTCGCCCGCCCGCCGAAGGCCGCCGCGGCGCCGGCGGTGAGCGACCCCGATCCGCTGACCGAGCGCGAGCGCGAGATCCTTGAGCTGCTGGTCGATGGGGTGACCTCCAATCGCAAGCTCGCCAAGCATCTCGGGGTGAGCGAGAACACGGTCAAGTTTCACGTCCGCCACGTGCTCGACAAGCTCCACCTGCACAACCGCGCCCAGGTGGTGGGCTTCGCCCTTCGCCACGGTCTGGTCGAGAAGCGCGAGGGGGATTAGCGCGCCGCCGCTGCGGCGGTGGGCGTCTCGCGGTCCACGCCGAGCACCAGCTTGGTCTTGAAGTCGCTCAACCGCAGGATGGCAGGCGCCGGCCAGCGCCTCCAGGCGCCCCGACCTTGCCACCTTCCAGGATGGGCAGGTGCCCACCCGGGAGCGCGGCGGGAGCCACCCCGCGAGAGGTGGGAGCCGGCCCGCTCCCGGATTAGGCTGCGGGCAGTGGGGATCGGCCCCGGCACCGCGCCGGGGGCAGATCCGGCGGCCCCGACCCGGTGCAGGGAGGGATCGACCTCACTGGTGAGGCGACGCCATGGCGAAGGCAGCGATCACAGCACGAAGCCTGGTCAAGTGGTTCGGCGAGGGGGCGGCGAGGACCACGGCGGTGAACGGAGCCAGCTTCGAGGCCTTTTTCGGCGAGATCCTCTTCATCGTCGGTCCCTCCGGCAGCGGCAAGACCACCCTGCTCAGCATGATCTCCGGGATCCTGCGCCCGAATGCGGGGCAGGTCCAGGTCGAGGACACGGACATCTGGAAACTCGACCCCGACGCCCTCGCGGACTTCCGCTTGCGGACCATCGGCTTCGTCTTTCAGGACTACCACCTGTTCCCGCGGCTGACCACCGAGGAGAACGTCGCGATCCCGCTGATCTTGAAGCGGCGGCCGTGGGGCGAGGCGATCTCCGAGGCCGAGCGGTACCTCGAGGTGGTGGGCCTGGAGGATCGGGCGCAGCTGCCGCCGGTCAAGCTGAGCGGCGGCGAGCAGCAGCGGGTGGCGATCGCCCGTGCGATCGTCTCGCAACCGGACATCCTCATCCTCGACGAGCCGACGGCCTCGCTGGACGGCGACACCGGCCGGAAGATCATCGCCTTCGTGCGCGAGCGCATCCTCGACGAGCGCCGCTGCATCCTGATCGTGACCCATGACGCGCGCATCGTCGACTATGCCGACCGGATCATGCACATGGAAGACGGCAGGATCACCGGCTTCGACAAGGGGGCGAGTCCGAGCCTTCCCGGCAAGGGGAGGGAGGGGGAGCCACCGGAAGGCGCTGGGAGCCAGGTATGAAAAAGAAAACGATTTTCCTCGTCTCCGCGATCGGCCTCGTCGCCGGCTTGACCAGCGCCTACGTCTTCGGCATCAAGAGCCAGGCGCAGCCGCCCGCCTTCAAGCCCGCGACCAATCCGTACGCCCAGGGCATCTACGCCAACGGCATCATCGAGAGCGATCAGCCCGGGGGAGAGAACATCAACATCTACGCCGAGGTGGCGGGGCCGATCACCCAGGTCCTCGTAGGCGAGGGCGACAGGGTCGCCGCCGGGGCGCCGCTGGTGCGCATCGACGACTCGGTGCCCAGGGCGACGGCCGAGCAGTTGAGGCTGCAGGCGGAAGCCGCGCAGACGCAGCTGCAGGAGCTCCGCTCCCAACCCAGGAAGGAGACACTCGAGGTCGCATCGGCCCAGGTGGACGCCGCCAGGGCCAACCTGAAGATGGCGGAGGACACGTACGCCAAGCAGCGCCGGGCCTATGACATCGACCCCGAATCGGTGAGCAAGGATGCCGTCGACACCGCCGAGAACGCGACGAAGGTGGCGCGGGCGGCGCTCGACGTTGCCCAGCGGCAATACGACCTCACCAGGGCCGGCGCCTGGATCTACGACGTCCAGGCGCAGGAGACGCAATGCCATGCCCTGACCCAGGCCTACCAGGCGTCGAGCGCCCTGCTGGCGAAGTACACGATCAGGGCGCCGGTGGACGGCGTGGTGCTCTCGCTCAACGCGGCCCTCGGCAGCTACGTGTCCACGCAAGGCGTCTACGACACCTACACCCAGGCGAGCGCGCCGGTGATCGTGATGAGCCGCGCGCAAGCCTACCTGGGGGTGCGGTGCTACGTCGACGAGATCCTGGTCGGCCGCCTGCCGCCTCCCGGCCGCATCCGTGCCGAGATGACGATCCGCGGCACCGACACGAAGATCCCACTCGATTTCGTCCGCGTGCAGCCCTACGTCTCGCCCAAGATCGCGCTCTCCGATCAGCGCCAGGAGCGAGTCGACCTGCGCGTGCTGCCGGTGATCTTCCGGTTTGCGCGGCGCGCCGGCGTCGCGACCTATCCTGGCCAGCTGGTGGACGTCTATGTCGGGCAGTAGCCGAGCGCCGGCCGGCCCGGAGCGGCGCGCCCGAGGCGGCGGCATGAAGCGGACCGGGATCCTGCTCATCGCCTACAAGCTGCTGGTCAACGACCGGGGAAAGTTCTGGGCGCTGTTGATCGGCATCACCTTCGCGGTCTTCCTGATGGTCCAGATGACCTCGCTGTTCGCCGGCATCCTGGATCGGTCGGCTGCCACCGTCACCAACATCGGCGCCGGGATCTGGATCATGGACCCCGCCGTCAACACCGTCGCCAACTCGATCCCGGTGCCGGACTACCTGCTCGACGCCGTGCGCAGCCTGCCAGGGGTGCGGTTCGCCGTGCCCCTGTACTCCGGCGGCGCCCTCGTCAAGCTGCACAGCGGCGCCTACCAGGCAGTGAGCGTCCTCGGCCTGGACGACACGAGCCTGTTCGGCCGGCCGCCGCTCGCCGAGGGCAGGATCGAGGACCTCTACGCGGAGAACGGGTTCGTGGTGGTTCACGACGCCGAGTTCGTGAAGCTTGAGAGCCCGCGGCTTGGCACCGAGTTCGAGGTCAACGACCACCGCGGGGTCATCGTCGGGATCGCCAGGGTCGCCTCCAACGGCTTGTTCGGCGTGCCGACCCTGTATACGACCTACAGCCGGGCGATCGAGTACATCCCGTCGATGCGGTTCACCACCTCGTACATCCTGGCCGAGCCGAAAGGCGCCGCGGACGTGGCGGCGATCAAGGCGGCGGTGGCGCGGCTTGGCTACCTGGTGTTGACCAGGGGCGAATTCATCCAACGCATCGCGGACTTCTACAAGTACCGGACGGGAGTGGGCACCAACCTGATGCTGATGACGGTCATCAGCTTCGTCGTCGGCCTGTCCATCTCGGGGCAGACGTTCTTCACCTTCATTCTCGAGAATCTCGAGAAGTTCGGGGCGCTGAAGGCGATCGGCGCGAAGGGGCGGGTGCTGGTCGCCATGATCCTGTTCCAGGCGACGTTCACGGCGCTCACCGGGTACGGGCTCGGGGTCGGGCTGTGCGCGCTGATGATCTGGATCGCACGCCTGCGGCTGCCCGACTACGCCGCCCTGATCACCTACGGCAATCTCGGCCTCGCCTTCTGCATGGTGCTGCTGATCGCCGCGATCTCCAGCTACATCGGCATCCGGAAGGTTCTCAGGATCGAGCCCTTCGACATCTTCAGAGGGTGAGGAACCCCGCGCGGGATGCCCGCCGGCCGGCCTTGCCGCGGTGCCTGCCGCCGTGCCGCAACGGGCGTGCGCTATGGCGGCGGCTGCACCAGTCGGCCTCTGGGCGGCAATTGCCGTGGTGCTGATCGCGGCCGCCTACGCTTACCCGATCTACCATCTCTACGCCATGCATCGGTTCGGCAGCGTCGGCTACCAGCCGTTCTAATGCACTAGAACGGTCTGCCTACGTCCCGGTCCGCTCGCCGGGGACGACGAGGACGCTTCGGGCGGCGTTGCGCAGCACCCGGTCGGCGACGCTGCCGAGGAGGAGGCGGGGGAGGCCGCGCCGGCCGTGGGTGCCGACCACGACGAGATCGGACTCCTGCTCCTCGGCCAGGGCGAGGACCTCTGCCGCCGCCGAGGCGCCGATGCGAAGGACCGGCTTCACGCACCAGGGTTGGTGCGGACAGTGATCGACGATGAAGCGCGCGAGCTCCTCCCGCGCCGCCGGGTGGATGCGTGCGAGGACCGCCGGCTCATAGGCGGTGTCGAGGACGATCGACTCGACCTCGACGACCAGCAGAGCCGTGGCCGTGGCGCCTGCTCCCGACGCCCCGCCCATGGCGGCGACGATCTCGAGGCCCTGCCGCAGCGCCTCGCCCGAGATCGGCGAGAGGTCGACTCCGAAGAGCACGTGCCGCGGCGGCACGGCCAGCACGCCGCGCGTCAACAGCACCGGGCAGCAAGCCTCGCGCACCACGCGGTCGGCGGTCGAGCCGAGATGCTTCTTGAGCCGCTCCCACCCTTCGGCGGCGCCCACCACGACGAGATCGGCGCCGATCTCGGCCGCCGTGTCGGCGACCACGAGGTAGGGCGGCCCCTCCATCACCGTGCGCCCCGCCTCTTCCTCGCCGCGGATCCCCAGCCTCGAAGCCTGCGCTGCCAGCAGGCGCAGGCGTGCCTCGCGCCTCGCCTCGATCGCCTCGGGGACGTAGAGCGGCGCGCCCCAGGGCTCATCGCCGGCGTAGGCAAGCGGGGCCTGGAAGGCGTGGACGAGGTGGACTTGAGCACCGCATGCCCGCGCCACTCGCAGGCCGTTGCTCACCACCAGATCGGAGGCGCCGGTTGCAGAGGTCCCGATCAACACGGTGCGGATGCTCGAGGACATGAGATCTCCCCGCTGGACTCTCGTGCGCCAACCCTAGCCGTAGCCGCGCTGCCGCGCGCCGCGTCGCGGGGCGGGGGCGATCCCGCCCCTTGGCGCGGGGACAGCCGCCTGATCGGGTGTGGCGGCGGCTGCGGACCGCGGCTAAGGTGGGCGGCATGACACCCGACGCGCTGCTCAAGCTCGATCTCTACTGCCGCGGCCTGCGGCTGGACGACAGCTGCCTGGTCGAGGAGGACGGCGGGCGGCGCGTGCTGCGCACCCGCGCCGGCCTGGGCAGCGGCCTGGAGCTGATCCTCCCCGGCGGACTGTGGACCAACGTGCCGGTCGCCGAGCCGTTCGCGCGGCAGTCGCCGTACCTGCTGCGGCGGCAGGCCGGCCGCTATCTGCTGGAGCGGGACGGCCGGCCGGTCGCGTTCGTGCGGCTCTCGCCGCGCCCGGCCTGGTACGACGCGACGACCGCGACCGGCAAGCCGATGACCCGCATCGGCACCCTGCAGGGGACCTACCTCGGCATCTACCAGGCGAAGGTGTGCGAGTACTGGACCGCCAAGCCGAAGATCAACTGCAAGTTCTGCTCGGTCGGCCTCAACCTCGGCGTCGACGAGGCCGGCGAGAAGTCGATCGACGAGGTGCTCGAGGTGGTGCGCGCGGCGCGCGACGAGTCGGGCATCACCTACGTCGACTTCAACACCGGCCACTACGAAGGCGACACCTACCTCGACCTCTTGGAGCCTTATATCCTCCGCATCAAGCAGGAGCTGGGGCTGCTCGTCGGGGTGCAGACGCCGCCGCACCACGATCTGCGGCGCTACGACGGGCTGCGGGAGATGGGGGTCAACCGGGTCTCCTTCTGCTTCGAGGTCTTCGACCGCCGGATCTTCCACGAGCTCTGCCCGGGCAAGGATGCGGCCTACGGGCTCGACCGCTACCTCGAGGCGATCCGCTACTGCGCCGCGCTGGCCGGCAAGGGCCCGCGGCGCGAGCCGTGGGTCACCAACGGCGAGATCATTGCCGGACTCGAGCCGCCCGAGTCGTCGACCGCGGCCATCGACTGGATCGCCTCCGTCGGGGCCATCCCGACGGTGTGCGTCTTCCGCCCGCTGACCGGCACCGACCTCGAGCACCTCCCGCCGCCGCGCACCGAGGATCTGGTGCCGGTCTTCCGGCGGCTCTACGAGGCGTCGATGGAGCATCGCCTGCCGATTGGCTGCGCGCCCAACGTGCACGTCTCCCTGGTCCTGCTGCCCGAGGAGTGCGCCTCGCTGTCCGACCGCCGCTTCCGCTGGCAGCGGGCGCGCCTCGCGGCCCTGCGCATGGCGTTCGGGCTCGACTTCAGGCGCCGCCTGGCGCGGCTCGATGCGCGGCGACGCTCGGCGGCAGCGGTGCCCGCGGCGGCGGCGGTTCCCGCGCCCACGTCGCAGCCCGCGGCTCCCGGTGGCAAGGCCGCGGCCTGAGGGGCCGCCGCGGGGTGGACACCCGCGGGTGGGGAGGAGTCCCTGGCGGCGCTCGACGGCGCTCGACCGCCCACCCGGACGGGGGACGCAGGCCGGCTCGCCGGTGCATAGGCTCGGGACAGCGCCGGGCGCCTTGCCGGCGCCACCTCGGAAGGAGGGTAGGGCAATGGCATCCAGACTCCGCACCATCGTGATCGGCACGGCTCTGACCGAGGCCTCGGATCAGCTCGTGCGCAACGGCCTGCGTGTGGCGCGCGCGGCGGGGGCCAGGCTCCGCCTCGTGCACGCCTTCCAGTCGCCGCTGGCCTATGCCGGGGAAGATCCGTCCGTGTACGGACCGGAGCTGATCGAGGGCAAACGCGAGAGCCGGCGCGCCCACCTCGACGCCCAGGTGGCGAGGCTCGGGATCCGGCCCGAGGAGCTGGCGGGCACCAGCGTGATCCATGCGGCATCCCACTTCGCGCTGGCGGAGGCCGCGGCGGCTGTGGGTGCCGACCTCATCGTGGTCGCCGCGGCCGAGAGCTGGGGGCGCCTGGCGACGCTTCTCGGCTCCACGGCGGATCGCCTGGTCCGCATCGCCTCCTGCCCCGTGCTGGTGATCCGCGGTCCGCTCGCCGTGCCGCCGCGCCACGTGCTGATAGGCGTCGACCTGTCCCCGATCTCCGGCGAGGCGCTGGTGAAGGGCCTCGAGATCGTCGGCAGTCTCGGCAGTCTCGGCAGCCCGGGCGCTCCGGGTGGCCCGCCGGCGGGCGCGGGCACGGCGATGGCGGATTGGCGAGGGCCCGGCGGAGCCGGTACGGCGCAGGCCCTACTCGTCGTCGAGACCGAGCCGCCGCTGCCCGACCAGCTCGGGGACCGGAGCGCGCTGCCGCTCGTGCCGCTTGCGCCGATCGCGCCGGCGACCATCGCGGCCCTGCATCGGTTCGTGGCCGAGAACAGCCCGCCGGGATGGCAGGTGACGCCGCTGATCCGTAGCGGGACCCACGCCGCGGGCAAGATCCTCGAGATGTCCGAGGATCTCGAGAGCGATCTCCTCGTCGTCGGCAGTCACGGGCGCGAGGGCTTCTCGCGGCGCCTGCTCGGCAGCGTCGCCGAGATGCTGCTGCGCCACTCGGCGGTCAGCGTGCTGGTGGTCCCGCCCGCCGCTGCCGGCGCCGGCGTCATGGCCGCCGCCGCCGGCGCCACAGCCGCCGCCAGCGCCCCGGGCGCCGCCACTGCCGCCGGCCGCGCGGCCGCGGCCGCCCACCCGCGTGGGTAGGGCGGCCCGGGCGGCCGCT
>DATDGZ010000330.1:0-3932 GCA_036521795.1 Thermoanaerobaculia bacterium
GTGCCGGAAGAGCTGCTGCAACGAGAAATGGATGCCCCGCCTGGCCGCCCGCGCGCGCAGCTGGATGCTCGACATGGAGTCGCCGCCGAGGGCGAAAAAGCCCTCGTCGATGCCCACCCGCTCGATCCCCAGGGTCTCGCCCCACACCTCGGCGAGGGCGTGCTCGGCGTCGGTGCGGGGAGGCGCGTAGGCTTGGCCGCGCTCGCCGGACGCGGCCTCCCCGGCCGCAAGGGCGGCGAGCGCCCGCCGGTCGATCTTGCCGCCGGCGTTGCGCGGCAGCGCCGGGAGCAGGAAGAACCTGGCCGGCACGATGGACTTGGGCAGCCTCTCCTGCGCGAAGGCGCGCAGATCGGCGACGGCCGGCTCCGGCTCGTCCCCACCGCCCACGCCGCCCGCGCCGCCCGCAGCGCCCACAGCCAGGCAGGCGGCCAGCTGCAGGCTGCCGTCGGGACCGGCGGTGGCCACCACCGCCACCTCCCGCACGCCCGGATGCTGCGCCAGCACCGCCTCGATCTCTCGCGGCTCGACGCGAAAGCCGCGTCCATGGACCTGCTGGCCGGCCTGGCGGGCACCGCCCAGGACCTCGAGGCCGCCCGCGGCGCGGAGGCGCGCGAAGCTGCCAGAGCGGTACAGGCGCTCGCCCGGCTGCCGGCTGAAGGGATGGGGGACGCAACGCTCGGCGGCGAGGTCCGGACGGTCGAGGCCGCCGCACGCCAGGCCGGCGCCGGCGACGTGGATCTCGCCGGGGACTCCGATCGGCACGGGCTGGAGCCGGCGGTCCAGCAGCAGGACGGCGAGATCCGGGAGGGGATCTCCGAGGAGGCTGTCGAGGCTGCCCAGCCAGGCCTGCCGCGCGAGATCGGCGCGCGGCACGTGG
Source organism: Thermoanaerobaculia bacterium (assembly GCA_036521795.1). GTDB lineage: Bacteria > Acidobacteriota > Thermoanaerobaculia > Multivoradales > UBA5704 > JASLEW01. Next base: position 878 of record DATDGZ010000330.1, read on the forward strand.
GTCTCGCGAGCCACCTGGTGCAGCTCGGCCGCGGACAGCAGCGGCAGCTCGGCGACCGGCACCGCGGCGCCGGCGGCCGCGCCGGCGAGCAGCGCCTCGAGATGGCCGCACAGGCGCGCCACGGTGGCGCCGTCGAAGAGATCGGTGGCGTATTCGAAGCCGCCCTCGAGCTCGCCGCCGCGCTCGCGCAGCCCCAGGGTCAGATCGAACTTGGCTGTCCCGCGGGCCGCGGCGAGGAAGCCCGGGTGCAGCCCGGCAGGCATGCGCTCCCTGCGGGGCACGTTCTCCAGCACGAACACCACCTGGAACAGGGGCGAGTGGCCCAGGCTGCGCTCCGGCGCCAGCTCCTCGACCAGCTTCTCGAACGGCAGGTCCTGGTGCAGGTAGGCGTCGAGCGCCGTCTCGCGTACGCGCGCCAGCAGCTCGGCGAAGCAGGGATCGCCGGAGAGGTCGGTGCGCAGCACCAGGGTGTTGACGAAGCAGCCGATCAGCGCTTCGGTCTCCAGGCGGTTGCGGCCCGCGATCGGGGTGCCGACGCTCACGTCCTCCTGTCCCGACCAGCGCGCCAGCACTGCCTGAAGGGCCGCGAGAATCGCCATGAAGAGCGTCGCTCCGCTGCGCCGGGCGAAAGCCGCGAGCTGCCGGACCAGGGACGCGGGCGGCGACCAGCGGCGGACGGCGCCGCGGTGGCTCGGCAGCGGCGGCCGCGGCCGGTCGGCGGGCAGCTCGAGCAGCGGCGGCGCGCCGGCAAGCCGGCGGCGCCAATGGGCGAGCTCGGCGGCGAGGACCTCTCCCGACAGCCAGCCGCGCTGCCAGGCGGCGTAGTCGGCGTATTGCACCGCGAGCTCCGGCAGGGGGGAAGCCGGGGAACGGTAGAGCCGGTCGAGCTCGCTCTCGAAGATTGCCCGCGACCAGGCGTCGGAGGCGATGTGGTGCATCGTCACCAGCAGGACGTGCTCGCGCTCGCCGAGCCGCAGCAGCATCCGGCGCAGCGGCGGAGCCGCCGCGAGGTCGAAGGGGCGCCGCGCCTCCTGGCGGGCGAGGGCCTGCATCGTCTCCTGCCGGCGGCGTCCGGGTCCCAGGCCACCGAGGTCGACCACCGGCAGCGCGGCGGGGGCCCACGGGTCGATCTGCTGCGCGGGCTGCCCGTCGACGCCGGGGAAGCGCGTCCGCAGCACCTCGTGGTGGCGCACGATCTCGTCCAGGCTCCGCGCCAGCGCCGCGACGTCGAGAGGGCCGTCGAACGCGAGCGCGATCGGCACGTTGTAGAGCGCGCTGCCGGGCTCGAGCTGGGCGAGGAACCAGAGCCGCTGTTGCGCGAAGGAGAGCGGCAGCAGGGCTTGCCGGACCGCCCTCGAGAGGGGCGGCGCCGGCCGGCACGGAGCGGGTTCGGCGCCGCTCCTCCTCGCCGCCTCGACCCGGGCGGCGAGGCCGGCCAGCGTCGGATGCTCGAACACCTCGCGCAGCGCCAGCTCCACCCCGCAGACCGCGTGCAGGCGCGAGAGCAGCTGGGTCGCCAGCAGCGAATGTCCGCCGAGATCGAAGAAGTCGTCCTCGCCCTCCGCCCCGTCCGCCCCCTCCCGCCCCAACAGCTCGCCCCAGATCCCCGCGACCAGCTCTTCGACGGGAGAGCGAACAGCCGGCCGCGCCTCCCCGGCTCCCGAGGCCGAGCCCGCCGCGTCCATGCCGTCGGCCCGCACCGCGGCGGCAGGCGCAGGAGCGGGCAGGGCCTTCGCGTCGAGCTTGCCGTGCGGCGTGCGCGGCAAGGCCTCGAGCGCCACCACCGCCGACGGCGCCATGTGCTCGGGCAGCTTCGCGGCCAGGAACCGCCGCAGCTCGGCAGGCGTCGGGACCGGCGCCCCGCCGCGTGCCACCACCCAGGCCGCCAGGACTTGGCGGCCTGGGGCCTCCTCCCAGGTGCGCACCACCGCCTCGCGCACCGCGGGATGGCGGGCGACGGCGGCCTCGATCTCGCCCAGCTCGACGCGGAAGCCGCGGATCTTGACCTGCTGGTCCCGGCGCCCGACGAACACCAGGTCGCCGCTCGCCGTGCTGCGCATGAGGTCGCCGCTGTCGTAGAGGCGCGCTCCCGGCTGGCCACTGAAAGGGTCCGGCACGAACACCTCGGCGGTCAGATCGGGCCGGCCGAGATAGCCGCGCGCCAGGCAGGCGCCGCCGATGTAGAGCCGCCCCAGGCTGCCGCGCGGGACCGGCAGCAGCCGCTCGTCGAGCAGGTAGGCCCGGGCGTTGGCGAGCGGCCTGCCCACCGGAGTGGACGCCGAGAAGCCCGCCCCGGCGGCGCCGCTCTCGCGGCCGACGCGGTGCATGAGCATGCCCACCGTCGCCTCGGTGGGGCCGTAGTGATTGAACACCGCGCACCGTGGCGCCACGTCCGCCAGCCGGCGGAGCCAGCCGAGCTGCGACGGCTCGCCGCCCACGATCAGCCAGCGGCGCGGCAGCAGCGCGGCCTCTTCGGTCGTACCGGCGCAGAGGGCGGCGAGGTGGGAGGGAGCGATCTTCAGGCAGTCGACCGGATGGCGGGCGAAGGCCGCGGCCAGCGCCCGCGCGTCGAGCGACCGCTCCCGCGGCACGACGTGCAGGCAGCCGCCGGTCAGGAGCGGCGGGAAGATCGCGGTGACGCTCGAGTCCACCGTCAGCGGCTGCACCATGGCGAAGCTCGCTCCCGGCCCGCCTCCCCCGTGGGCCCCGCCGCCTTCGCCGCCCCTGCCGGCAAGGCGCTCGCCCACTCCCAGCGCGTAGTTGACGACCGAGCGATGAGTGATCGCGACGCCTTTCGGCCGGCCGGTCGAGCCCGAGGTGTACAGCACGTAGGCGAGGTTGTCCGGGTGGGCGCGGCACCCGCGCCGCCCGCCCCCTCCGGACAAGCGACGCTCGCGGGGAGCGCGGGCTCGGACGCGGCCGGCGGGGGGGCCCTGCTCCTCCTGCTCCTCCTGCTCCTCCTGCTCCTCCGGCGCCTGCGGCACTTCGCGCTCGAGATCGACCCGCCGCGGCCGTCCCGGACCCTCGAGCGCCAGCTTGCCGGCCGCGGCGCCGC
>DATDGZ010000331.1:0-20642 GCA_036521795.1 Thermoanaerobaculia bacterium
GCTCGACGTGCGCACCACCCCGGTGCTGGCGCCGGCGGAGGTGGTGCAACGCATCCGCCGCGCGGTCAGCGGCGAGGTACGGGTGTTGTCGGACCGGCTGGTGCCGCGCGAGACGCCGGCCGGCGAGGCGGTGGTCGAGGCCGCCCGGCGGGTGCGTCCCGAGGCGCGGCTGTACGGCTCGGCCACGCTCTCCGACATGGTCTTCATGGCAGGCATCCCGGCGCTCAAGTGCGGCCCCGGCAGCAGCGAGCGCTCGCACACCGCCGACGAGTTCGTCTGGGAGAGCGAGGTGATCGCGGGCGCGCGCTTCTACTCCCGCCTGGTCGGCAGCTTCGCCGAGCTGCAGGCGGCCGAGCTGCAGGTCGCCGAGCTGCAGGCGGGAGTGCCCGGGGCCGCGACGTCAGAGGGCGGAGCGGATGCCGGAGGAGAGGTAGCCCGCCCCGCGCTTCGCGTGGACTCGGCGAACCGCGCCGGGGCGCCGGACGAGGCGGCCGCCGCCGGCGCCGCCGCGGCGGCGATCCGGCGATGAGCCGGCTGTGGGAGAAGCCGGGGGGCACGCCGCTCGACGAGCGGGTGCTGCGCTACACCGCCGGCGAGGACCACCGCCTCGACGCCCGCCTGGTGCCGTACGACGTGCGGGCTTCGATCGCTCATGCCGAGATGCTCGGCGAGGCCGGCCTGCTGCCGGCCGCCGACGTCGCGGCGATTCGCGACGGTCTGGCCGCGCTCGCCGCCGCCCATGCCGCCGGCGAATGGCAGATCGAGCTCGGCGACGAGGACGTCCACACCGCGCTCGAGCGCCGGCTCACCGCGGCGATCGGCGAAGCGGGGGCGCGCCTCCATCTCGGCCGCTCGCGCAACGACCAGGTGCTGGCGGCGTTGCGCCTCTACCTGCGCGACGAGGTGACCGCGCTCGCGCAAGGTGCCCGCGCCGTCGCCGCCGCGCTCGACGAGCTGGCGGCGCGCGAGGCGGCGACGCCGCTGACCGGCTACACCCACCACCAGCCCGCGATGCCCAGCTCGGTGCCGCTCTGGGCCGGGGGTTTCGCGGCCGAGCTGCGCGACGATGCGCTCGGCCTCGGCGCCTGCCTGCGGCGCATCGACCAGAACCCGCTCGGCTCGGCGGCCGGCTACGGGGTGCCGCTGCTGCCCATCGACCGCGAGTCCACCCGCCGCCGGCTCGGCTTCGCCGCCGTGCACGAGCCGGTGACGGCGGTGCAGCTGTCGCGCGGCAAGGCCGAGGCGCAGGTGCTGTTCGAGATCGCCCTGACGCTGCAGGACCTCGGACGGCTGGCGGCGGACCTGGTGCTGTGGAACAGCAGCGAGCTCGGCTTCGTCTCCCTCCCCGAGGCGATGACCACCGGCTCCTCGATCATGCCGCAGAAGCGCAACCCCGACGTCTTCGAGCTGGTGCGCGGCCGCTCCGCCACGGCCCAGGCCTGCCTGCTCGAGGCGCTGTCGATCACCGCCAAGCTCCCCTCGGGCTACCATCGCGATCTGCAACTGCTCAAGGCACCGCTCTTCCGCGGCCTCGACCTGGCGCGCGACACGCTGGAGATCATGACCGCCGCCCTCGCCGGCGTGCGCTTCCGCGCCGACCGCATCCACCTGGCGCCCGAGCTCGGCGCCACCGAGGAGGCCTACCGGCTGGTGCTCGAGCAGGGGCTGCCGTTCCGCGAGGCCTACCGCCGGGTGGCGGCGCGCTACCGGGAGTGACGAGCGGCGGTCAAGAACGGCGGTGACGGGTGGGAGCGACGAGGCAGGGAGCGGCGAGGCGGGAGGCGGGGGAGGCAGCAGCAGCGAAGCGGGAGCATGAACGCCGGCCGCGGCGCGTGGTTCCCGGCGAGGCAGCAAGGTGAGGCTGAGAGATCGGGCGAATCTCATGGTCGGATTCCTTTCCAGCGCTCCGAGCGGGGAACGCTCCCCGGCCCGGCGCGTTCGGCAGCGAGGATCGTTCCCCGCTGGCGATGAGACTGCCAAGGCCGCGACGATATTCCCCGGGGGTTCGGCTACAATCCATGCCTGCCGAACCCTTCGAGGTCGTCCGTGAAAAGCTTGGAATTTGACCCCGCTGCATTCGAAGACCTCGCATGGTGGATCGCCAAGGACCGTAAGATCGCCCTCCGCATCGTCAAGCTCGTCCAAGCCGGCCACCGCGACCCGTTCCAAGAGGAAGCGGCTTGAGGATCGTGGTGGCCTTGGGCGGCAACGCGTTGCTGCGGCGGGGCGAGGCGCTGACGGCGGAGAACCAGCGGCGCAACGTGCGGGTCGCGGCGGAGGCGCTGGCGCCGCTGGGGCGCGAGCACCAGCTGATCATCTCGCACGGCAACGGGCCGCAGGTGGGGCTGCTGGCGCTGCAGGGCGCCTCCTACGACCGAGTGGCGGAGTACCCTCTCGACGTGCTCGGGGCCCAGACCGAGGGCATGATCGGTTACCTGATCGAGCAGGAGCTGGGCAACCTGCTGCCTTTCGAGCAGCCTTTCGCCACCGTGCTGTCGATGGTCGAAGTGGATCCCGACGACCCGGCGTTCCAGCAGCCCTCGAAGCCCATCGGCCCGCTGTACGACGAGGAGGAGGCGCGGCGGCTGGCGCAGGAGAAGGGCTGGACGATGGCGCGCGACGGCGACAAGCTCCGGCGGGTGGTGGCGTCGCCGATGCCGCAGCGGATCTTCCAGATCCGGCCGGTCCAGTGGCTGCTGGAGCATGGCTGCATCGTGATCTGCGCCGGCGGCGGCGGCATCCCGACCATGTACGGGCCCGACAAGAAGCTGCACGGCGCCGAGGCGGTGGTCGACAAGGACCGCGCCAGCGCCCTGCTGGCGCGAGAGCTCGATGCCGACCTCTTGATCTTGGCGACGGACGCCGACGCGGTCTATCTCGACTGGGGGAAGCCCGGCCAGCGGGCGATCCGGCGGGCGGCGCCGGCGGCGCTCGCGGCGTGCTCGTTCGCCGGCGGCTCGATGGGACCGAAGGTCGAAGCCGCGATCGATTTCGCCAGCCGCACCGGCCGCACTGCCGCCATCGGCACCTTGAGCGCCCTGGTGGCGATCGTCCGCGGCGAGGCCGGGACCCAGGTGAGCGCGGCGGCCGAGGGCATCGAGCTCTACCCGCCGTGAGCGGCGGGCCGCGTGCCGGCGCTCTCATCTGAGCTGAGCCAGAGCTCTTATAGAGTCCCCCGCCGATGGCCGAGATGACGCAGCCCGGGATGCCCGAGCACGGGGCGGTACGCGGCACCGTGGCGGCTGGCGGCAAGCGGCTGGAGTACGAGTGGCTCGGGCCGGGTCCGGCGGCGGCCCCGACGCTGGTCTTCCTCCACGACGGCCAGGGGTGCGTCGACACCTGGCGAGACTTCCCCGCGGCGCTGGCGGCGGCGACCGGGTGCGGCGCGCTGGTCTACAGCCGGGCAGGGTACGGCGGCTCGGAGGCGTTGCCCGAGCCCTGGCCGGTGAGCTTCATGCACGACGAGGCGCTGGCCGCACTGCCGCAGGTCGTCGCGGCGCTCGGCGTGCGCGACGGCTTCCTGGTCGGCCACAGCGATGGCGCCTCGATCTCCCTGATCTACGCCGCGGCCGCCGGCGCGGGCGCCGCGGGCAGCTGGCTGCGCGGCATGGCGCTCGAGGCGCCGCACGTCTTCGTCGAGCCGGTCTGCCTGGAAAGCATCGCCAAGCTGCCGGCGCTCTACCGCCAGCCCGACCTCTGGCGCCGCATGGTCCGCCATCACGGCGCCAACGCCCAGGGCTGCTCCGAGAGCTGGGTGGAGGTCTGGCTGCGGCCGGAGTTCCGGTCGTGGAGCATCGAGGACCTGCTGCCGCGGGTCCGCTGCCCGGTGCTGGCGATCCAGGGAGAACAGGATCCCTACGGCACGCTCGACCAGCTGCGAGCGGTGGCGGCGGGATGCGCCGGAGCGGCCGAAACCCTGGTGCTGCCAAGCTGCGGCCACACTCCCCACCGCCAGCAGCGCGACGCGACGCTGGCGGCGATGAGCGGCTTCCTCCGCCGGCTGCTGTGACGAGGCCGGAGCCGGGGCCGCCAGGCCCACAAGCCCGTGGCTACCGAGACGGGGCTGCCCTTGACTCGGGCGAGCCAGTGGCGGCCCGGTCCCGCGAGGATTCAATACAGGCAGGCGTCGAGGGTGCTCAGCACTTCATTCAACACGGTCACGGAGAGCTTCTGGATCAACCTGGCATGCCGCGCTCGGAAGTCGATCGCCTTGACCTGCTCGACCATGACGAAGCCGGTGACCTTGCCTCCTCCGGGCAGTGCGACATGGAAGGGAATGTCCCGCTCGCGGTTCGTGATCGGGCAGACGATCGCCAGGCCGGTGCGCTGGTTGAATAGATCGTTGCTGATCACCAGTGCCGGGCGCCGGCCTTTCTGCTCGTGGCCTGACTGGGGATGGAAGGTCAAGGCGATCAGATCGCCCTTCGCCGGGACATAGGCGGCCATTTCACTTACCAGTTACCAAGCTTCGCGGCCCAGAGGAGCGCCCCAGCCTTCTTCGGCCGGCTCGTAGTCCTCGGGCATTCGCGCGACGAGGTCCTCGAGCCGGTACCTGCCGCGAACTCGGTCCGAAGGTGTGACGACGATCCTGCCTTCCTGGACGACCACCTCGACCTCGTCGCCGACGGCGATCTTGGCCTCCCTCAGGACCTGAACGGGAAAGCGAAGTCCCTGACTGTTGCCCCACTTCTGGACTTTGGTCAGCATGATGAGTCCTCTCTACGTCTCCTGGTCGCTCGATCTCTCCCGCGAGATCCGCGAGGACATTGCGGTCAGTATATACATGGCTAGCCGGGACGGACAAGCTCGGCTGCCAGGGCTCGCGTCGGGGCGCGCGATGATGGCGCGACTTCAGCTACGATGCCGCTGCACGACGAGACAGCGGCCATGGGACCCGATCCAAGCTCCAGCGCCGGCGGCGCCGCGGAGGTCTCCGCGGATGCCACCGGCGCCGCGTCGCCCGCGCCGGTGGTCCACGACACCGCGGTGGTCGGCGGCGGTCCGGCCGGGCTCACCGCCGGGCTGCATCTTGCCTGGCACGGCCGCAAGGTGGTCGTCGTCGACCGCACCACGGGGCCGCTCTACTTCACCCTCGAGCTGCTGCACAACGTGCCCGGGATGCCGGCGGCCTCCGGCGCCGAGATCCAGAAGCGGCTGCGCGCCCAGGCCCGGGAGATGGGGGCCGAGCTGGTGCGCGGCGACGTGGTGCGGGCCGAGGGCGCCGACGGGGATTTCCGGCTGGCCGGCGCGGGCGGCGAGCAGTGGCGGGCGCGGACGCTGCTGCTGGCGACCGGGGTGGCGCGCTACCATCCGACGGTCGACGGCGACTTCACGCCGTGCCTGGCGTACGCGGGCAAGGGGACGATGTTCTACTGTCCCGACTGCGAGGCGCCGGAGGTGACCGGCAAGGACACCCTGGTGATCGCCGTCGGCACGGCCGGGGCCGGGGCGGCGCTGGCGCTCGGCCTCACTCCCTACACGCGGCGCCTGCGGCTGCTGCTGACCGGCGACACGGCCCTCGGCGAAGAGCGGGCGGCCCAGCTCGTGGCGGCCGGCATTCCGGTGCTGACCGGCGCCATCCGCCGCCTGCTGGGCGGCAAGCGCGATCTCCACGGCCTCGAGCTGGCGAGCGGCGAGGTGCTCGACGCGGCGGCCTTCTTCGTTTCCAGCCCTTCGCCGGGCCGCACCGACCTGGTGCGGCAGCTCGGGGTGGAGATGAGCGCCGGCGGCGACCACGCGGTGCCGCGCTCGCAGCGCGGCGACACCAACGTTCCCGGGGTCTGGATCGCCGGCGACCTGCGGCCGACCACCCAGCAAGTGGCTATCGCCATGGGCACCGGCAGCATCGCGGCAGTCATGATCGACCAGCACCTGCGGCGGCAGGAGGTGCGAGCCGTGCTGGCGGCCGATCCCGCGGCGACCGGCCAGGCGGACCGGCAGGGCCCGTGACCCTGAAGAGCCACTTGAGCTTGGGATCGGACGCGACCCTCGCCGCGGCCTTCGCGGTGCCGGGTGACGTGGGTCGTTCCTGGGCGCCCCGCGGGCCGCCGCGCCGCGGTCTCACCGGTGGACGGGGTCGATCCAGCGCACCTCCTCGGGCTTCTCGGCCGGCTCGATGTCGAGGTTCACCACCACCGCCTCGTTGTCGCTCCGCACCAACACGCATTCCAACGGCTCGTCGGGAGAGGCATTGATCTCCTGGTGCGGGACGTACGGCGGCACGAAGATGAAGTCGCCCGGCCCCGCCTCGGCGACGTATTCGAGCCGTTCGCCCCAGCGCATCCGGGCGCGGCCCTTCAGCACGTAGATGACGCTCTCGAGCGCGCCATGATGGTGGGCGCCGGTCTTGGCGTTGGGGAAGATCCTGACGGTCCCGGCCCAGATCTTCTGCGCACCGGCGCGGGCGAAGTCGATCGCCGCGGCGCGGTGCATCCCGGGCGTCTGCGGCGTGTTCGGGTCGAGCGAGCCGCCCGGGATGACCTTGACCCCGTGCTCTTTCCAGTCGATCGCGCCGCCCGGCTCGTGAACGTGGTCGTGGCTCATGGCCGCCTCCGGATCTCCCGTGGGTCCCGGCGTGCGCGGAAGCGGCCGCTGCTGCTCAGCCCGGTCGCTTCGCGGACGCCGACGTGGTGGGGCATATGCCCCACACTACTGACGCCGACGATTGTAGCTCTGGCGCTCGGGCCTGTTGGTAGGCTCGCCGGCATCCCTTAGAGCGGTGCGCACGTCGCCCCAGCCGCTCAGTTCTCCATCAGCTTCAGGTGCGGCTCAGCATTCAGGCGCCTGGGTATAGCAGGCAGCACCGCACGTGCATTGGGACGCGCACGAGCACTGGGTCGCGTCTGTAAAGCAAAGCAAGGGCGCCGTCGGCCCTGCGCCGGCGACCCGCATGACGCCGTCTTCGAGGTCGCGCAGCGTCTCTCTCGCGAGCACGAGCTTTCTCAACGTCTTCTTCTTCATTGGTCTCTCCTTCGGTCGTCAAGCGTTGTTGTTCACGTCTGTCGTTGCGTGAACATACAACATGATGACGGAATTGGCAAGACCATCGGGCCGTCCGCAGTGAGAGTGCAGGGTTTCAGCTCTCGCGGTAGTCGAGCAGCAGGGCGCCGACCAGGATCAAGCAGATCGGCCAGATCCAAGAGATGGCGCGGCGGGGGCCGTCGGGGAGGCGGAGCTCGAGCCAGCGCGACCAGCCGGCGGCGACGCCGAGGATGGCGATCGAGGCGTGGCTGAGCTCGGCCAGCAGCTCGTTCTTGGAGTTGTTCAGGGAGTGGCTGTGGGTGAGCAGGAGGGCGCCGCCGAGGAAGCAGACGAAGGGGAAGACGAGGGCGGTGGCCGGCGAGGCGGCGCTGCCGGTCTGCACGCGGCGCTCGAAGAGGGCGAAGGCGACGATCAGCAGCACCGCCAGGCGGTGCTGCAGCGCATCGGCGACCAGGAAGCCGCGCCAGAAAGGCACCGGTCCAAGCGGCCAGTACTCGGCGTCGGCGAGCAGGAAGAGGAAGATGGCGAGCGCGAGGAAGGCCAGCGGCCAGTTGCGCGCCCAGCGCCAGCCGGCGCGGGCGGCGACGGCGAGCAGGCCGGCGAGCAGGACCACCAGCCCGGAAACGTTGTGATTGAACTCCGAGAGCGCGAGCTCGCCCGCGGTGCGGGGCTCGGCGAGCTGGCCCGGGACGTACGACAGGTAGGCGCCCAGGTCGCGCCCGCCCGGGCTGGCGGCGGCTCTTTGCAGCGCCGGCGACAGGCGCTCGCTGGCCGCCGGCGGCACCAGGCGCGGCGGGCGCGGCGCCATGCGGGCCTCGATCTCGGTCAGCGAGACGAGGTCGCGGGCGGCGAGGTCGACGGCCGGCGGCTGGGAGGTGAGGGAGGCGGCGGCCAGGATGACGGTGAAGCCGATGCCCACCTCGGCCTCGGCGAAGCGCCGCAGGCCGGCCAGCCCCGAGGTGTCGCCCGCCTCGGCGCGGTGGACCACGTAGTAGTTGAGGGCGCCGAGGCCGAGCAGCAGCGCGAGCAGGACTGCCTTGGCGCTGACCATGGCGCCGTAGGCGGTGCCCAGGATGGCGGCGGGGCTGCCGACGTAGATCGCCGCCAGGCCGATGCCGGCGGCGAGCAGCACGGCGACGCTCCCCTGGGCGAGGCGCGAGAAGCGGGAGGCCACGGTGCGCGCCGTGGCCGTGTCCGGCGCCCGGCAGAGGGCGAGCAGGAGATAGGGCAGGCCGCCGATCCAGCAGGCGATCGCCGCCAGGTGCAGGGAGGTGAGCGCCAGCAGCAACGCCCGGCCTTCGAGGCGTGCCGCGGCGTGGCTGGTCGCCACGGCGGCGCCGAGAAGGCCGAGTGAGAGGAGGAGGGCGGCGGCGAGCGCCGGGCGCGCGCCGCCGCCGCGGCGGCCCGCGAGATCCGGTTCTTGCGGGAGGCCCGGGAGGTCCGGATGGCCCGGGAGGTCCGGATGGAGCGGGAGGTTCGGGAGGTCCGGATCCCGGAGCTGCCCTCCCCCGAGGGTCCCGGTGCGGCGGTCCGGGCGTGCCGCCCAGGAGGCCAGGGCGGCGACGGCCAGAGCCAGCGCGGTGGCGATCACGCCGGCGACGAAGAAGTTGGCGCCGGCGACCGCCGCGAGGCTGAGGTCGGCAGTGCTCATCAGGATGGCGGTGTCGGCGGCAAGGTAGCCGGCCAGCGCCAGGGCGAGGGCGAGCGCGCCGGCGATCAGCAGCCGGCGGCAGGCGCGCACGGCGGCAGCGCCCGCATCGGCGCGGGCGATGAAGAGGTCGAACACCAGGCCGCCGATGACCATCGACTGCAGCGCGAGGGTCAGGCCGCGCAGCACGACGGAGAGGAAGCCGAAGACGTCGAGCAGCTGGATCATCGCGGGGAATCGATGCGGATGGGAGGGGGGCGAGGAGCCGGCGGCAGGCGCGGAGGGTGCGGCGGCTGCCGGGTCACTTCACCCGGAAGGGGACCTCGCCCCGGGTGATGTGGCCGTCGGCGGCGAGCACCTGCCAACGCAGCCGGTAGGCGCCGGGCGCGAGGCCCGCGGCCGTCGCGGTCAACAGCGCCGGCCCGGGCTGCTTGCCGAGGGTCAGCGTGCGCTCCTGCTTGTCGGGCTGCACCAGGGTGACATGGGAGCGCGCGCCGTCGATGCGCGAGTTGAAGCGCAGGCGGATCTCGAGGCTCGGTGCGCTGACCGTCGAGCCGGCCGCCGGGCTGGCCTCGACCAGGATGGCATGCGCGAGCGCCGCCGGTGCGGCGGCGAGCATCAGCGCCAGGCCTAGCGCCCAGGGCGCCGCTCCATGGAATCGACGGGAAAGCATCTGGCTCCTCCTTCGCCGCCTGCGTGCCTGCCACCAGCCGGCCTGCGACCTGCCTACCACCTGCCGGCTACCGGCCAGGGGCCGAGCGGCGCTCGTGGCGACCGGCAGCGAGACCGGACCGCGGCAGCGGAGGCAATCCTACCGTGGATCGGTTCGCCGGGAGGGGCTGCCTCGCCCTGCCGCAGTGGGCCGCGAGGACCGGCTGTTCACTCCACGTAGGGAGCGCGGTACGGGCGTGCCGGGCCGAGGGCATGGGCCTCGCCGGTCGCCAGGTCGATGCGCAGCAGGCGCGCGCCGTCGCTGAACAGCGGTGCGCTCCCGGCTGCAGTGACCCCCCAGGGCGGCAGCAGCCGCAGGCCATCGGGCCCGAGGGAGCGGGTGCCGCCCCGCGCCAGGTCGAGGACGTTCCAGGAAGTCCGAGCTCCGAGAGGCCGGTCGCGCAGGATCTCCCTGGCAAGCAGGCGGTGCGCGTCGGTCTGGACGATCCAGCTGAAGGTGTCTTCCTCCGGCATCCAGAACCAGACGAGCGTGGCGCCGGGCGGCAGCCGGAACCGCGGGGCGCCCGGCGGCAGCCGACCGTCGCCGTCGAGGATCGTCACCTCGGTGCCCGCCGGTCCCTGGGCCAGCAGGGCGAGCCGGCCGTCGGCAAGGTAGGCCGCCCGGACCTTCGCGCCCGGTTGCCGGAGCTCGGCGAGCTGCCGTCCGCTCGCCAGGTCGAAGGCCGCGGCCGCCTTGGGCGGGCGGTTGTTGCAGGCGACGCGCTCGGCATCCGGGCTGAGCATCCGGAGCCAGCCGCACGGCAGCGTGGCGAGCCCGGCCAGCCGCCGCGAGGCGAGGTCGAGGTCGTACACCGCCAACGCCTGCTCGCCCGAAACCTCATCGCGGGAGACCAGGAGCCGGAGATGGTCCTCGTCCCGGAACACCACTGTGACCGGCCAGTCCAGCGCCTCGCCGAAGGTGTGCGCCGCGAGGAGACGGCCGCTGTCCAGCTCGTATACCGCCACGTGTCGACCGGTGACGGCCGCGATCCTGGCGCCGTGCGGCGAGAGGACGAGCTTGGCGGGCGGTGCGGCCTCCACGATCGGCGTCCGCACCGGCATGGCGCCGGCTCGATCCAGGGCCAGGCTCACCAGCACGCCCGGGGAGGTGCCCTGCCTGCCCTGATACTCCGCCCAGATCGCGCGCCGGCCGTCGGCGGAGAAGGCGAGCGGCAGGGTGTCTTCCGCTCTCTTCGCGAAGCGGGCGCGAACCGAGCGCCCGGAGCCGACCTCGAGGAGAAAGGCGGCGCCATACTCGCGCGGCCCGGGAGCGGGGCCCGCGAGCGCGATCCATCTCTGTCCCGGGGCCACCGCGGCGAAAGACCAGCGGTCCAGGTCGAGCGGGCCGATGGCGATCCAGCGCTGCGCCAGAACGGCGAAGGCGAGCGCCCCGGCAAGGCCGAGGCCGGCGAAGGTCAGCGACAGGATGCGGTGGCCCCGGACCGGGTCGGCGCGGCCGTCGATCACCTGGGCGGCGCTCGCCGCCAGCAACGCGATGCCCACGGCACCCGCGCCGATCGCGACCAGGGGGGCGACCGGCGACGGGTCCGGCAGCGCTCCCCAGTACTGCAACCGCCGTAGCGTCCACAGCACGATCGCTCCGACCGTCACCGCACCCGCGAGGTCGAGGACCAGCCACGCCGAGCGCGTGCGCAGGATGACGCCGCCGTGGTGAGCGATCAGCACCGTCAGCGGCACGGCGCCGAACCAGATCGCCAGCCACGGCCAGGAGAGCAGGGCATGGTTCGGGAAGCTGCCGTCACCGCCATTCGCCGTGGCGTCGAACAGCCGGGAGGGCAGCAGGGCCAGCAGGCCGGCGGTCCAGGCGCAGATCGCCGCGGCGCCGAGCTTGCCTGCCCACACCGCCCCGCCCGTGAGCGGGCGGGAGAAGAAGAAGGCGAGGCGCCGCGAGGCGAGATCGGCGCCGACCACCGAGGCTCCGAGCAGCAGTGCGCTCAGGCCCGACAGGGCCAGGGCCAGGAATAGGGCTTCGATGTCGCGCAGCTCGGAGCCGGCGGAGCCGGCTGAGGTCAGCGGCGCGGCGAGTGGCAGCAGGCCGAGCACCGGGCTGGCCAGCAGCAGGAGCCGGCGCTCGGCGATCTCGTGGCGCAGCACGGCGGCCAGGCCTCTCATCGCGGACCTCCTGCGCCGGCAGACTCGAGCGGGTCTGCGCCGGCGCCGGTCAAGGCAATGAAGATCTCTTCCAGGTCGAGCGAGCCGACCCGGGCGCCGGCGCCGGCGGCGCTGTCCTGAAACGCCCGGAAGCGCTCCTCGTCATAGGCCGCGACGATGGTCTCGACGCCCCAATCGCCGGTGACACGAGCGAGCGGCGCGAAGCCGTCGAGGGCCGTCGCCGGGGCTGCGGCCGCATCGGCAAGCCAGATGCGGCGGCAGCGCTGCTTCAGGCCCTCGAGGTCCTCGTCCAGGACGAGGCGCCCGCCGGCCAGGATACCGGCACGATCGGCGATGCGCTCGATGGCGGCGAGGTCGTGGGTGGCGATCAAGACCGTGGTGCCGCGGTCGGCGAGCTCGTCAATCAGCTCCTCGAAGAAGGCGCGGCGGGCCACGGCGTCGAGGCCGAGCGTCGGATCGTCGAGGATGAGCAGGCGCGGCCGGGCGGCGAGCGCGAGGGCGAGCGCGACGTGCCCCTGCTGTCCTCTCGACAGGCGCCCGAACGGCAGGTCGGTCGGGACTCCGAAGCGTCGCAAGCGACCCTCGAAGGCAGCGTCGTCCCAGTGCGGGTAGAGCGGCCGGCAGAAGCGGGCAAGCCGGCGGGCGGTGGCGCCGGGCGGCGCGTCCGGCTGCTCCGGCACCACTCCCACCTGCGCCATGAGGGAGGCGCGATGGCGCCAGGCATCGCGCCCGAAGAGCAGGGCGCGGCCGGCCGCGGGCCGCTGCTGGCCGAGCAGGCAGCGCACCAGCGACGACTTGCCGGCGCCGTTGCGGCCCAGCAACGCATAGACGGTGCCCTCGGACAGGGCGAGCGATACGGCGTCGACCGCGGTGCGGCGGCCATAGCGCACGGTGATCGCCGCGGCGGCGAGCGGCGGCACCGCGGCGCGGGCCTCGGCGGCGGCGTCGGTCCGGGCGAGGTCCGCGGCGAGGGCGCCGGCGGCCGCGTCCGAGCGGACCGCTGGCGGGAAGTGGGGGACGGCGCCGGCGGCGAGGAGCGAGGCGTGGGCTGCGGTCGGGCTCATGCGGGATCTCCCGGTGGCACTGCTGTCTTGGCTGCCGCTCCTCTGTCCGCGTCGAAGGCGCGCCAGGCCGATTCCAGGGCGGCAGTGGCTTGCTGGACGGTGGCGCCGAGCGTGGCGGCGAGGCTGGCGTAGCGCAGGGCCTCGGCATGCAGGCGCTCGTGGAGCTGGGCGGCGCTGAGGGCGGGCGGCGCGCTGGCGACGTAGGTGCCGTCGCCGCGCCGCACGGCCAGGACGCCGGCTTCGGTGAGGCGCTGGTAGGCCTTGGCGACCGTCGCCGGGTTGACCGCCAGGCCCCGGGCCAGCTCGCGAACGGAGGGCAGCGAGGTGGACGGACGCAGCGCGCCGCTGGCGACCAGGTGGCGGACGTTCTCTTCGATCTGGCGCCAGATCGGCCGGGGATCGGACGGATCGATGGGAAAGGCGGCTTTCATGGCTGCGGATCGTGCATCGGTGTACTACTACTGCAGTACAGTTTACAGCAGGGATCCGAGGTTGTCAAGCGCCGCCGCCGTCTATGCTGATGCCTGCGCCAGGGGCCGGCTGACGCTGACCTTGGAGCCGGCGACGAAGGGGAGGAGGAGCCGATGGACTTCGAGGTGCACCGCGACGACGCCAGGCACCGGTACTACGCCGAGATCGACGGCCACGAGGCGCGGATCCTGTTCGCGCCGGCCGGCGACCGGACGCTCGACTTCCAGCATACCCAGGTGGCGCCGGAGCTGCGCGGCCACGGCGTCGCGGACACGCTGATCCGGCACGCGCTCGACGACGTGCGGGCGCGGGGCGAGCGGATCATCGCCACCTGTCCGTTCGTCAAGTCCTTCCTCGACAAGCACCCGGAGTACCGGGCCCTGCTGGCGACGACCGGCCAGCAGAGCCAGCCGAGCTAGCGAGCAAGCGAAGAGCTGGTTGGTGGGTCAGTTCGCGAGGGTCCGCCCCCTCGCGAGGAGAATGACCCACTACCGAGATCTGCCGCCCGCGCCAGGGACGCGGGCGATCTTGGGACACTACCGCGTCCCGGGCCGGCTGGCAGGCGGAGGCTCAGGCGCTCCAGATTCCGGTCAGGGCGCGCTGGAAGTTGCCGCCCAGGATGCCGGTGACGTCGGCCGGGGAGTAGCCGCGCCGCAGCAGGCCCTCGGCGATCTCGAAGACCCGGTACTCGTGGCGCAGGCCGCGCACGCCGTAGCCGGAGCGGACGCGGCGGGTGCGCGGATCGATGGCGTCGACGTCGGTGTCGCTGCCCAGGCCGACGTGCTGGACGCCGACCAGGCGCGCGGCGTGGTCGAAATGGTCGAGGATGCCGTCGAGGGTCGCCGGGCGCTTGCCCGAGACCATCATCGGCAGCACGGAGATGCCGATCACGCCGCCCTTCGCCGCCATGGCGCGGATCACCGCGTCGGACTTGCAGCGCGGATGGTGGACGAGGGCGCGGCAGTTGGAATGGGTGATCAGGACCGGCCGCGTGGAGGCCTCGAGGGCGTCGAGGCTGGTGCGCTCGCAGCAGTGCGAGATGTCGATCGCCATGCCGGCGCGGTTCATCGCCGCGACGATGGTGGCGCCGAACTGCGACAGGCCGCCCGCCTCGGGGTCGGTGCAGCCACTGCCGATGCGGTTCCGCTCGTTGTAGGTGAGCTGCGACACCCGCTGCCCGAGGCCGTGGAACAGCGCCACGTCGTCAGGGGTCCGGAAGTGGTTCGCGTTCTGAAAGCCGA
This sequence comes from Thermoanaerobaculia bacterium, assembly GCA_036521795.1. Taxonomy (GTDB): domain Bacteria; phylum Acidobacteriota; class Thermoanaerobaculia; order Multivoradales; family UBA5704; genus JASLEW01. Next base: position 14,250 of record DATDGZ010000331.1, read on the forward strand.
GCAGCAGGCCGATGCGGTCCGCGGACTTCACCCGCTCGAGCTCGGCGGCGCCGTCGATCCGCAGCAGGTCGTCGGGATGACCGTCGATCAGCCGGTTCCAGCCGGCCATCCAGCGCAGCGCGGCGGCGTGGGCATCCGCCTCGCTGGGGTCGACCGCCGGATGGAAGACCCCGATGCCGGAGGCGCGCAGGCGCGCCAGGTCCGCCTTGCCGAAGCTCGCCGGCTGGCTCTCCCAGGCGTAGAGGCGCGGCCAGTCGAGCGTCAGCAGGCTCAGCATGTCGATGACCGTCGTGCCCTGGACGATCTCGGCCGCGCGGTCGGAGATGGCGATCTGGCCGGCGACCTGGAAGCCGCGCATACGGCGCACGCCGTCGGCCGGCTCGCCGAGCAGACGCCGGAGACCGCTGCCGAGCAGCGGCGACACGAGGGCCTGCGCACCGGCGAGCAGACCCGCCTTGAGGACTTCGCGACGGTTCAACTTCGTTACACCCAGATGGTGCCGGCAGTATAGGGCAGCGCGGGCGCGTTGCCTAGCCTAGTCCCTGCCGGGCAGCGATTCCGCAGTTGGGTCATGGAGGGTGCCCGCGGCGGAGTTGAGAGGGCCAATTGGCACTGGCGCAGCGGCAGCAAGGGCATGAAGCGTGGCGTTCGAGGCGGTCGTACCTGAGAGAGAGGGGCGAGAGCGGCGTCTGAGGAGGCCGATTTCGAGGGAGGTGAAGGCGGCGGCGAGGCCCAGGGGTGAGGGCTTGGCAGGAAGCTGCTGCTGGGCGACGACGGTCAGGGAGCGCGCGGAGCGGGCAAAGCCAAGCCGTCGTAGATCTCCTCGGCCAGGCAGCGGGCCAAGTGGAGATAGCTGAAGCGACGGCGGCACTCGGGCTGGAGATTGCGCCGGGCGAACGCAAAGAAGACGTTGAAGGCGAGCATGCCGAGCAGCCAGAAGCTCAGCAGGGCGTTGGGGTGGTGGCGGTAGACGTGGTCGGCCAGCCAGCGGTGGGCAAACTCGTTGAAGCCCTGATTCTCGATGTCCCAGCGGGCATGGCCCAGTTCGATGATCGCTCTGGTGCAGGCACGATGGGTCGAGAGGGTAGTGACCCAGAGCCACTCGGACTCGGCCCGCGGAGCAGCAGGGCGCGGCGTGCGGGTCTCCAGGGTCTGGACCACGCGGACCGCGCGACCGGCCTGGGGCCAGCTCTCCAACCCGGACACATCCCAGGCGCGGCAGTCGTCCGACAGCGCCTGCGGCGGCAGGGTCGCGAACAGAGCCCTGGCGTCCTTGACCAAGTCGCGGTCCTCGTTCTTGAGCACGCTCAGCACGTCCTTGCCGTGACCGAGCGCCACGGCGTAGAAGCGAGGGTCGGTGTAGAGGGCGTCGCCGAGCACGACATCGAACGCACGCGGATAGCGGTCGAGCACCCGCTCGAGCAGTCGCACCCCGGCGGCGATCTCATCCTCGCCGGGGCTCTGCGGCTCGACGTCGAGCCAGAGCCGCAAGTCGCCGCTCAACAACATGGCGCTGACGACCCGGTGATAGAACTGGCGGCGCTGTTGACCTTCGCTGCCGACGAGTCGCACGCAACAGCCTGGGCAGTGGCGGTGGTACGAAGCATGGGTTTCGTGCCCGTCGAGCACCAGCGCCGTCAAGCCATGGCTGGTCGCCGGCAGCGCCTTGTTGCGCTTCAGGCGGGTATAGACCTGGTGCAGCACCTCGCGCAGCGAGTCCACCGCGATGCGCTCCGGCACCCGGCCGAGGGTGTCGGCACTCGGCAGCGGCGCACCTAGGAAGCGGCGCCAGAACGGGCTCGGCCGCGTTTGCTCGAGAGCGTTCAAGCTCCCCAGCCGGGCCAGCCACATCGCCAGCAGGCTCCGCACCACCACCGCTGCGGGGATGCGCGGTCGCCGCCGACCGTCGCGAATCCCGGCAACCCCGCGCGAGAGCGCCAGCACCTTCTCGGCGTAGGTCAACAGGCGGCGGAGGATGGTCAGACCTTCCTTTGCTGAAGCTTCTGCCAGTGCAACTCGGAAAGCTCTTCGAGCAGCTGGCGCAACCGCTGGTAGGTATCGACCCACTGGCGGGTTTGGGGTTCGAGCTCCCTGGGGATGAACAGCTGCCGTAGCTTGCCCTGCTCGCTGGCCACCAAGTACAAGGCCGGGTGCTTGGCCCCTCCCTGCCGGCAGTGGCAGGTGGGCTTGCCACAGCTGCGCAGTCGCAGCGACAGGTTGCCGCGCACCAGCCCCAGGCTCGCCAGCAGCTGCTTGAGCTCGGAGCGCAGCTCTCGCTCGCGGGCGCTCATGGCAGTGCGAGGAATGACTGACATACAGTTATTATGCCAGAATTGCAGCCCATGTCTACCCTTGACGCGAATCAGAATCTGCTCGCGACAGCTTACCGCGATCAAACGTCGTCGAATCAGGACCTTGTGCTAGGGCTCAGGGGCTACTGCGGAATCGCTGCCTGCCGGGAAGGGCGGGAAGGGGTAGCGGGTCTAGTAAGATGGCTGCGCGCGGCGGGCGGGTCGGACCTCCCGGGTCCGCCGTCCGCGGCCGTTCACGATTCTGCGTTCAGGGTCCAGGAGGAAGGATGATGAATCTGCCACGTTGGGCGGTCCGGCTCGCCGCGGCGTGCCTGGCGGTCGCGGTCGCGGCGCCGGCGGCGGGCGCCACGACGAAGTGCACGATGAAGTTCGCCCTGAAGGAGTGGTCGGCGTTCTACAAGCGAGCCGACGGCGCGGGGACGGTCGCCTGCGACAATGGCCAGACGGCCACCGTCCGGCTCACGGCGCGGGGCGGCGGGTTGACCGCCGGCAAGGGCGAGATCCGCGACGGCAAGGGCACGTTCTCCGAGGTCTCGGACATCGGCGAGCTGTTCGGCACCTATGTCGCGGCCGAAGCGAGCGCCGGCGTGGTCAAGAACGCCTCCGCCTCGGTGGTGACCAAGGGCGAGATCACCCTGGGGCTGGAAGGCAAGGGCACCGGCTGGGAGCTCGGGGTCTCGTTCGGCAAGTTCATCATCACCCGGAAGTAGGACCCGGCGCGCGCCGCCGGCCCGGCCGGGCGGGACACTCACAGGCGGCGACGTGGAAGAAAGCGTGCAGCAGCGCCAGGATCTCCTCCAGGTTCTGGCGCCGGTACTCGCGCCGGTAGCCTTCCTGGAGCAACAGCTGGGCCCGGCGCCGGTCGTCTTCGGGCAGGTCGGCGATGCTGCGCCCGGCCAGGAAGACGGCGAGCTGCCGCTCGGCGGCGGCGCCTCGCCCCGACCACCACACCTGCAGCAGGTCGCCCAGGTAGAAGGCATACACCGGGATGCGCCGGCGCTCGCCGCGCCAGAGGAAGGCGTCCATGACCTCGGGATTGGCATCGCGGGCGTAGACGCCCAGCTCCCAGCCGGGCAGCTCCTCGGCCAGCCGCGCCCAGGTCGGCAGGGTGTGATAGACGTCGGGGCACCAATCCTCGCCGATCGCCAGCACTCGCAGCGGCGGCAGCTGGCGCAGCCATGCCAGGTCGGATGCCTGGTAACCGGGGTGGCGATAGGCCTCGTCGAAGACGTCGCGGTTGCAGCTGGCGGTGGCCAGGTAGGCGGCGTACGACAGGCGCCGCGACCAGACGTCCCTGGGCAGCGGATTCATCCCCGGCAGAGACCTGGCTCCGCGCCACCAGCCCGACCGCCCGATCGCATGGTTCATGCTCCTTCCTACGAAGGGAGCGTGGCCGGCGTCCAGGGGCGCTCGCCGCGGCGCTACCAGCGGTAGGCCAGGCCGCCGCCGATCAGGTAGTTGTCGCGGAAGTGGCTGGCGCTGGCGAACTGGTCGGGGAAGCGGCTGCTCAGGACGCGGCCGACGCCGCTGATCGCCAGGCCGGTCGAGCCGAGCGGCAGGTCCAGGCCGAGGGCGGCGCCGAAGGCCAAGGTCGACTTGTTCGGGCGGAAGCTGCCGGTCATCTCGTCCGCGCCGACGAGCGGCCCGATGTAGACGTCGAGGCGCTGGACGCGGTAGAAGTGGCCGTAGAGGCCGAGCGTGAAGAAGCGCTGCTGGATCTTGCCCTGGTTCTGGAAGGACGGACCCACGGGGAAGGTATTCACCTGGTCGGCCTCGATGTGGGTCTGCGAGGCGCCGAAGTCGAGGCCCACCCAGGGGGTGAACAGGTACTCGGCGTCGATCCCGCCGCCGGGCTTGCCGTGGTAGCTCACGGTGCTGAAGAGGTCCACGCCGCGCGCCGACTCCGAGCTCGAGAAGCTGTCCCAGAGATAGTAGGCGCGCACCGCCACGCGGGGCCCCTGGTCGGGCGCCCGCCCCGCTCCCTGCGCCTGCGCCGTCCGTGGCGCCAGGGCAGCACAGGCGGCGAGCGCCAGGGCGGCGCACAGCCAGGTTCGTAGCTTGGGTCTTGGGGTCATGGCGTATTCCTTTCGCGAGTCGCCGCGACGCTCGCCGGCGCCCTGCCGCCGGACGTCGCCGGGCCTCGCCGAGCATCGGCGCCTGGCGGCGGTGGTCAGCGGCTGGCGCCAGGCGGCGAGTGACAGCGGGCGTTGCCGTGTGGGCCGTGTAGACGGCATTCTACTCAACTTCCGCGACGCCCGCGATGTCCGCGACGCCCGCGATCGTGCCATCCGCCTGGTCCGGCCATCAGAGGACGCCAGGGATGCCGAGGGAGGCGAGGGCGAGCCAGGCGGCCAGCGTGGCGAGCTTCTCGTCCTGCCGCCAGGGAGGTCCGAGCGTGCGGCCCAGCTCCGCGAGGTGACGCTCGAGATCGCCTGGGGCGACGCCGAGCCGGGCCGTGCAGCGGTCGAGCAGCTCGTGCTCCTTGATGCGAAGGGCGCGCAGGGCGGGAACGCCCTTACTGGCGGCGGCCTTGGCCAGGGCGTCACGGAACAGCTCGCCCTCCGCGGTGTGAACGAGGGCATGCGAGGCGAGCACGGCGGCAAGCGACGGCAGCGGCCGGGCCGCGCTCTGGAGGATGCCGCAGGCGATCCTGCCGGCGCCCTGCCGCCGGAGCTCGCCGATGGCCGCCGCGAGGGCGCCGCGGGCCATCCGGGTGGCGCCGTCCAGGGCGCGGCCGACCAGCTCTTGGGCCGCGTCGAGGGGCAAGCCGCGAGCGGCGTGGAAGGGTTGATTGCCGCCGGAGCTGTCGCGGTCGACCAGCTCGATCCGCCGCCGCACCAGCACCGCGGGGGTGGCGAGAGGTCCGGAGAGGGCGACCAGCGCCGCCCAACCCGAGTGGACGCGGAGGCCGAGCGCGGCGTCCGGGGGCACGCCGGCCGCGATGGGGTCGGAGCCTGTCGTGGCGGGAGCCGATTCCCGGATCCAACGTCGCATAGTTGACCGCTGCTTTTCAAAGGCGAGGATAGCAGACGACCAGGCGCCCTCGAGGCGAAGGCCTGGGTCGATAGATCCCGCCACTGCCGTATTGAACTGTGCAGGTCTTCATCAGCGATGCCCGAAGGGACCGGCAGTGGGCGATGCAGCTGTCGGAGCAGTTGGGTGCCCTCGGCATCAGGCCCTGGCTCGATAGCGCCGAGGTGTTCCCTGGCGAGAATTGGGCCAGTGCGGTCGGGAGCGCGCTCGAGAGCTCGGACGCGCTGCAGGTGCTGGTGTCGCCCGCAAGCGCCGACTCCGAGCTGGTCCGCGGCGCTTCCAGGTGCCTGGCGGCCGGTCGTGACCGTCTTGCTCTCTATCTGGCGGGGGGCGCGAGGTGCGGAGCGCAGGGGCCGTAGGCGGCCATGCGGTCGTTGGCGACGAGAAGCGGCAGGCCGGCGGCGGCGAGGGCGGCGCGATCCGCGTCGTCGTCCGCCCAGGTGACGAAGACCAGCGGGTGGTCGCAGGCCGCCAGGGCGCCGCGCCACCAATCGGTGGGGCGCAGGGGAGTGTCGCGCGGGTCGGCGGCGATCCACTTCTGGAAGTAGGCGATGACGTAGTTGCTGGTCAGCTCGCGGCCGCGCGGTGTGGCGACCAGCACGGTGCGGCGCAGGTAGAAGGGCAGGGACGGCGGGTAGGCGTGGACTGCCACCACCTCGGCGCCGGGCGAGAGCTGCGGCGCGATGGCGGCGGCGGCGGCGCGCGACGAACGGTGGCTGCCGATCTCGGCGAGCAGCGGCAGCAGCACGGCAGGCAGCGCCGCCATCGGCAGGACCAGCCCGGCGAGCAGCAGGGCGGCGGCCGTAGCGTGGCCGGGCGGCCGCCGTCGCCGTCCTTGGCGGACGCCAAGCAGGATCAGCGCGGCGCCCAGCGCGAAGGCGACGGCCAGGCCGGTCAGGGTGGGCGGCAGCAGGCTGACGTGCGCCAGCCTGGAATGGATGGAATGGATGCGTGGCAGCACCGCGGGGCCGGCGGCGCAGAGAACGGCGAAGGCCAGCCAGGTCCCGGCTACGGCCCGGGCCCCGGGAACGGTGCCGGCGAACGCAGG
>DATDGZ010000332.1:0-18591 GCA_036521795.1 Thermoanaerobaculia bacterium
GATCACGAAGGTGCCGAAGAGCAGCAGCAGGGCGCTCACGGCGAGGCCGGCCAGGACGCCGCTCGGCAGGTCGCCGTCGCGGACGATGCGTGCCCAGCCGACGACCACGACGACCACGGCGGCGAGCAGGGCCGCGGGCCATCGCCAGCGCGGGCGGTCGAGGGTCAACAGCAGCGCGGCGGCGCCGTAGGCGGTGGCGGCGACCAGGGCGTTGCCGCTGAGCAGGCCGGAGAAGATGCCTAGCGCACCGTTCCACCAGTTCAGCGCCCGGCTGAGGTCGGCGCTGAGCGCCAGGCTGACGAAGTAGATCGCCGCCATCACGAGGCCATGCCCGCGCCGGCCCCGGCGGAAGCACCAGAAGCTCACCAGCAGGACGACCACGAGCGCCGCGGGAGCCGAGCCGAGAGCGGCGAAGACGGCCAGCAGGCCATCGACCAGCGGCCCGCCCGCCGCCGCCAGTAAGTCGCCCACGTGCTGATCGAAGTGGGTGGAGCGGTGGGCGACCACCCTCCCGGCAAGGCGGGCGAGCGTCCCGAGCACGGTGAGCTCGACGGCCAGCAGCCAGAGCTGGCTCTGGGTGAGGCCGCGGCCGAGCGACTCGCGGACCCACACCTGGACGCGGTCGCGGTGACGCTCCGCCGCACGCAGCATCAGCAGGCAGGCGACCAGCACCAGCACCGAGAGCCCGGCGCGGCCGATCCAGTGCTCGACGTGCTGCCAGCTCTCGCCGAAGGCGTAGCCGACCAGCCCGACGGCGGTCGACCACAGCAGGCAGGCGACCGCGTCGACCACCGCGAACCGCCGCCAGGGGATGCGGCTGATGCCGGCGAACAGTGGCGCGAAGGCGCGGACGCCGGAGAGGAAGCGGGCGATCAGGATGGTCTTGGCGCCGTGCCGGTCGTAGAAGCCGGCGATCGATGCGAGGCGCTGCGCGGTCAGGCCGACCCAGCGCCCGTGCCGCTCGACCAGGGCGCGGCCGCCGCGACGGCCGATCCAGTAGCCGGTGTTGTCGCCGGCGGCCGCCGCCAGGAACGCCGCCACCAGGACCCCAAGCAGGGGCAGGGATCCCTGGCGCGCGAAGAAGCCGCCCGCCAGGAGCACCGTTTCGCCCGGCAGCGGCACACCGCAACCCTCGAGGTAGATCGCGACCACGATGACGGCGAAGCCGTAGCTCGCGAACGCGCTGACCAGCCAGTGACTCATCGCGTAAAGATACTCCGGAGGGGTTGCAAAATAGAGTGAGTAGGGATATTATATGTCCTGTGACAGCCCAGAACCTTCCCTTCTTCGGCCGTGCAAACCTGCACGGAGAGTTCGTGCCCACCCCGGGCATGGACCGGGGACGATGGAAGGCCAGGGCCCGACTCCCCAGGGAGATTACATGATCAAGAGTCTGATGCCATGTGAATGCGGAGGCGAGCCGACGGCCAGGAGCCTCTCCTACCTCAGAGGCCGCTGGTTCTGGGTGGTGTGCAACACCTGTCAGGCGCGCTCCGCCGATCGCACCACCCTTGACGAGGCCGCGGCGGATTGGAATCTGCGCGCCAAGCGGAACGTGGCCGAAGCGCGGCAGCCTCGCGCCAAGATACGTCGCCAGGCCTGACCGGTCCGAACCGGCGCGTCGCGCAGCCCCCCGGGGCCTCGCGCCGCCGGGCGCTCTCGCAGTCGGCCCACGGCGCCGCCGGCCCACGGCGCCGCAGCCCCGCCGTCTCCACGGTGTCTCGCTGAGAAGTCGCTCATCCTCGCATGACGGCTCAGACGGCTCGTCGAGCTCGCAGCTCGTCCGCACCCGGCTTGCCTTGCCCTCGTTCAGCCCGACCTCGTCCGGGCCGCGCCAGCTCTGCCCTCGACCAGCTCCAGCTCGGCCAGCCTTGCGGTCGACCAGCCCCTGCTCGTCGTCCTGGCCGCCCCCGAGCCTTGCCCATCCAGCTCCGTCGGGCTAGCCTCAGCGCTACTTACTATTGACTATCATGTAGTCTATAGTATGATCCGGTTGACAGCGATGGGGAACGCCATCGCCGGGAACCGGGGCTTCGAATCGCCGGTGCTCGGCGAGCGACATTCCCGGAAGGGAAGCGGGGCGACCATGGACACGGAAAGTGCTGAGCTGCGGAAGTTCCGGAAGGAGCTGAACGCCGGGGCGGTCTCGCTGGTGCTGCTGGCGCTGCTGGAGCGCACCGCGGCGCCGATGTACGGGTACCAGATCGGCCGCTCCCTCGAAGAGATGGCGAGCGGGGCGCCCCTGGTCAAGCAGGGGACCCTCTATCCGCTGCTGCGGACGATGGAGGCCAACGGCTTGCTGCGCAGCGAGGTCGAGCCTTCGGTCACCAGCCCGCCGCGGCGCTACTACACCATCACCGAGCAAGGCCGCCAGGTCCTGCCGCTCTGGCGGGGCGCCTGGGAGCAGACGCGCGACTTCGTGGACGCGATCCTCGGCGACACGCAGCTGCAACCGAAGACCGCGGCGGAACCGGCCAGCGAAGGGAGCGAGCATGCCTGACACCGACGAGCAGGTCAGGACCATCCAGGAGTACCTGGACCGCCTGAACGAAGAGCTGGCGGGGAGCGATCCGGCGCTGATCCAGGACGCCCTCTACGACGCCGAGGACTATCTGCGCAACGCGACGAGCGGTGCGGCGGAGGCGGTTCCCGGGCCCCCCCACGGGGAGACGGCGGAGGCGGCCTTCGAGCGCGCCGTGCAGCGCTTCGGCACCCCCCGCGAGGTGGCCGAGGCCTACCGCGAGAACGACTCCCGCGTCGCCGCGGCGCTCGCCCATCCCGCCCCCCGGGAAGCCGCGGATCCGGCCCGCCGCATCCTGGGCGTGTTCCTCGACCCGCGGGCCTACGGCGCCCTGCTGTTCATGTTCCTGTCGCTGGCGACCGGGGTGCTGTACTTCACCTGGGCGGTGACCGGCCTGTCGCTGTCGCTCGGCCTGGGCATCCTGATCATCGGCTTCCCGGTCGCGCTCCTCTTCCTTGCCAGCGTCCGCCTCTTCTCGCTGGTGGAGGGGAGGCTGGTCGAGTCGCTGCTCGGGGTCCGCATGCCCCGGCGGCCGCGGTTCGCGACGCCGGAGGGCACCCTCTGGGCGCGGCTGCGTTCCTGGCTGGCCGACCGCCGGACCTGGACGACCCTGCTCTACATGGTCCTCAAGCTGCCCCTGGGCGTCTTCTCGTTCGTGCTCTTCACGGTGCTGATGTCGATCTCGCTGGCGCTGCTGGCGGCGCCGATCACCCAGCTCTTCTTCGACGAGCCCTTGATCCACACCTACAGCAATCACTACCTCTACGTGCCGCCCTGGGGGTTCCCGCTGTTCTGGCTGGCGGGCCTGCTCGACCTGCTCCTGGTCATGCACCTCGCCCGGGCGCTCGGCCGCGCCTACGGAGCGATCGCCAAGGCGATGCTGGTGCGGGCCTAAAAGAAGCACACCGCCTTGCCCGGTGCGGCCGGCATCGTCTCCGGAGCGCCGGGGTGTCGCACAGCTTACAGCGTCTATCGGATCGCCCCCCGCATCCCCCCAACCCCCTTCCCACCCCTCCGGGGGGGAAGGGGGCAGTGCGCCCACCTATATACCTCGGGGTCGGCAACTGCCGATGGGCAACTACTGAGGCCCCGACCGCGGTTGGTGCCTGCGGAGGACGGGCGTAAGATCCTCGCGAACCGACGCGCCTTCCAGGGAGGATCGCCCATGGCCGTACGCTCTCGCGCCGCCGAGGAGTTGAACCCGTTCCGCATCGCGCAGATCCAGCTCGATCGCGCCCTGCCGCACGTCGACGGCAGGGCCGGCATGCTCGACTACCTGCGCCGGCCCGAGCGCCTGCTGCGGATCGAGTTCCCGGTGAGCATGGACGACGGCACCATCCGCGTCTTCACCGGCTTTCGCGTGCAGCACAACGGTGCGCGCGGCCCCTACAAGGGCGGCATCCGCTACCACCCCGGGGTGACCGAGGACGAGGTCAAGGCGCTGGCGGCCTGGATGACGTGGAAGACGGCGGTGATGGACATCCCCTTCGGGGGCGCCAAGGGCGGCGTGATCTGCGACCCGAAGCAGCTGTCCCGCGACGAGAAACGGCGGATCACCCGCCGCTACGTCACCCAGCTCGGCGGCGCGCTGGGCCCGATGGTGGACATCCCGGCGCCCGACGTCTACACCGACGAGACCACGATGGCGTGGATCTTCGACACCTTCGACATGACCCACAAGGGCCAGAACAACCTGCCGGTGGTGACCGGCAAGCCGCTCTCGATCGGCGGCTCCTATGGCCGCTCCACGGCCACCGCCCGCGGGGCGCTGGTCTGCGTCGAGGAGGCGATCGGGCGCGGCCTGATCCCGGGAGTCGAGCAGCTGGCGGCGGCGCGCGTCGCGGTGCAGGGCTTCGGCAACGCCGGCTCGCACTTCGCGCGCCTGGCGGCGGAGGGCGGCGCCCGGATCGTCGCGGTGAGCGATTCCGCGGGCGGCATCCGCTCGGCCAAGGGTCTCGACGTGGCCAGGGTCCTGGCCCACAAGGCGAAGACCGGCAGCGTCGTCGGCCTCAAGGGGGCCGACAAGGTCAGCAACGAGGACCTGCTGGAGCTCGACTGCGACGTGCTGGTGCCGGCGGCGCTCGAGAACCAGATCACCCGCCGCAACGCCTCCCGCATCCGCGCCAAGCTCGTGGCCGAGGCGGCCAACGGCCCCACCACGCCGGTGGCGGACGAGATCCTGGCGAAGCGCGGCATCGTCGTCGTCCCGGACATCCTGTGCAACGGCGGCGGTGTGACCGTCTCGTACTATGAGTGGGTGCAGAACCTTCAGGACGAGCAGTGGGACGAGGCGACGGTCAACGCCAAGCTGCGCCGCAAGATGGTCAAGGCCTTCCACGAGGTCTTCGACATCGCGGAGAAGCGGCAGGTCGATCCGCGCATCGCCGCCTACGTGCTGGCCCTGGGCCGGGTCGCGGCCGTCACCGAGCTGCGGGGGATCTGGCCCTAGTCTTCCGCGGCCCGCCGCGGCGCTGCCGTGCGCTCTTGCGGCGCCGCGCCGTCGAGAGCGAGCTGGACGACCAGCTGCGTTTCCACTGGGAGGGCGAGATCGAGTGCCACCTGCGGGCCGGCCGGACGCGCCAGGAAGCCGAGCGCCTCACCCGGCTGGCGTTCGGCGAAGCCCGGCTCGATGACGCCGACGATCGGGTATGCCCGCCCATCGAGCGTGAGACTCTTGCCCACCACGTCCGGCGCGTCCGGCGAGGCGCCGCCCGCCGCCAGCCGGCTTGTCTGTACAATGTGCCGGCAGCAGGGTAGTGGATCAGACGCGCGGTGACCGAGCGGCAGTGAAGCCGCTCCGGCGGACGAAGGGAGGACGGCATGAAGAGATTCGGGGTGCTGCTGTCGGGTATCGCGGTCGGGGGATTGCTGTTCGTGGCCGGCTACAAGATGGCGGCGGCCCAGGACCCGGTGCAGGTCAATGCGAAGTTCATCAAGGTCAAGGTCGACAACAGCCGCGTGCGGGTCTTCGAGTCGGTCCTGCAGCCGGGCGACAAGGAAGAGATGCACTCCCATCCGGCCTACGTCACCTACGTGGTCGCCGGCGGCAAGATCCGCAATCACCTGGCCGACGGCAAGACGGCGGAGGCCGAGCTCAAGACCGGCGACGTCCTCTTCCGCGAGCCGCTCACCCATTGGTCCGAGAACATCGGCACGACCCCGATCGACGTCCTGATCGTGGAGGTCAAGAAGCCGGGCTGAGGGAGCCGGCAGCCGGCGTCGGCGCCGGCCCGCCGCCTGGGCTCCCGTCGCGGCGTCCTGGCGGCGGCGGCTTGATGGCGAGCGCGACGAACTGAGCGCCCAGGGGAACCTGTGCCAGCAGGCGCTCGGCTCGCCGCCAGCCGCGCCCGCGCCAGGGGAAGAACAGGCCGTAACGCGACTCGATGCGGGACAGGCCGGCGCGGCGCAGCAGGCGCCGCGTCTCGGCCAGCGACAGCAGCGCGGCGTCGCGGTCGAAGCGGCACCGGGCGACGGCGCGCCGCGTGAGCGGGTTCCAGGGGTTGTGCTCCCAGATCGCCACCAGGCCGCCGGGGCGCGCCAGCCGCGCCATCTCTCCCACCAAGGCGTCGCGCCGCCCGTCCGGGGGCACGTGGTGGAGCACGCACACCGCGAACACCAGGTCGAAGCTGCCGCCGGCGAACGGAGCGCTTTGGCCGTCGCCGGCGACGAGCCGGAACGGCTCGCCGGCCCTGGCGCCGCCTTGGGCGCCCTCTTTGGCGCGCGCCTTGGCGCCGGCCCGGCCGCCGGCTTGGACGCCGGGCCGGGCGCGGGCCTGGCCGGCCTGGCTGGCCTGGGCCAGGCAGCCGAGCGACAGGTCCATGCCCCAGAGACGTCCGAGGTGCGGCCGAAGGCGGAGCTGCATCAATCCGGGGCCGCAGCCCACTTCCAGGGCGCGCACGGCGGACGGTTCTCCCAACCGGTCACGAATCGCCTCTTCGATCTGTCGCGCCTTGACGTCGAGGAAGAACCCCTGTGCCTGCCCGGAGAAGGCGACGGCCCTGTCGACCTCTTCCGCGTAGCCGGCGGCGGCGGCGTCGAAGTCCACCGTTCAGCTCCCGCCGGGACGCCTGCCGGTGACGGCGTCCAGGCCTTCCTCGAGCCGGCGCGGCCGGAAGCCGAGCTCGGCCGCCGCGGCGTCGATCTCGTACGGCTTCGGGCTGAGCAGGCGGGGCACCTGGTCGGCGTACAGCGGTGGGTGCCGCAGCCGCAGGAGGGCGAGCAGAAGCGCCGCGCCGTGGAGGACGGTCCCGGGCACGCGCACCCGCCGCGGCCGCGTGCCGAAGTAGGCCGCGAGGCGCTCGACGAGGTCCAGGTAGCTGATCTCCTCGGGGCCGGCGAGGTGGAGGACGTGTCCCGCCGCCGGCGCCTGCACCGCGGCGCACAGGCCCTCGACGACGTCGTCGACGAAGACCGGCGCCAGGCGATGGCGGCCGTCGCCGACGACCGGGACCCAGCGCCCCTGGCGCGCCCGCTCGATCACCGCGGAGAGGCCCTCGCCGCCGGTGCCGTAGACCTCGGCCGGCCGCAGGATCGTCCACGGGATGCCCGAATGTCGAACCGCCGCTTCCGCGTGGAGCTTGGAGCGGCTGTAGGCGCCGCCGCCGGGGTCGATCGCACGCGTGCTCACGTGAACGAAGCGCCCGATGCCGGCCTGCCGGGCCGCCGCCAGCAGGTGGCGCGTGCCGGCGGCGTTGACGCGCTCGTACCGGCTCGCGTCGTTGCTGTGGGTCAGCGCGGCCAGGTGCAGGACGGTGTCGCAGCCGTCGCACACCCGCGCCAGCGACGGCGGCTCCGCGAGGTCGGCGCGCACGGTCTCCCAGCCTGCCGGGACGTCGACGGCGGCTCGCCGATGAAGCACCCGGCCGCGGACTCCCAGCCGCGCGAGCCGCGGCAGCAGGCGGGCGCCGAGGTTGCCGGGGCCGGTGACGAGGAGTCTCACGCCCGCGGCTGCCGCCGGAATTCCCGCAGGCGATGGCGCGCCAGGTTGCGGAGGAATTGCAGCACCGTTCGCAGGTTGATGAAGGAGCGCCGCCCGGTGAGAGCGAGGAAGTCGGTCTCGACCTCGCCGATGCGGAAGCCGAGGCGCCGTGCCTGGATCATGATCTCGGCGTCGATGAACCAATCGTCGGCTGCGAGCTCGAGGCGCTCGTAGGCGGCGCGAGTCATGACCTTGGGCTTGGCGTTCACGTCGCGCACCTGGAGGCCGGGAAAGAGCAGGCGGAAGAGCGCGTTGAAACCGAGCGAGATCACCTTGCGCTTCAGGCCGTCGCCGCGGTGTACGCGGGAGGCCTTGACCAGGTCGTAGCCGCCCCGGTCGAGCTCTTGGACGGTGCGCAGCAGGTCCTCGGCGAGGATCTGGCCGTCGCCGTCGATGATCGCCAGGCGGTCGCCGCGAGCGAGATCAAGGCCGCTGCGCATGTCCCAGCCCATCATGCCCCGCTTGGCGACCGCCGAGCAGACCACGTGCGGGTCGTGGGCCGCGATGCCTCTCACCACCTCGGGGGTCACGTCGCGTGTGCCCTCGAGGTAATTCCCCACCAGCACGAGCTGGTAGCTCGTGAGCCCACGCGCGACGAGGGTCCATGCGATGTTGGCCGCGACCAGGCGCGCCCGCTCCCCGGCGCGATAGCAAAGCACGACCACCGAGAGATCGGGGCGCCCTGTCTGCGCCATGGCTTCGGGAGACGGCACCGGGATCGGCCTCAGGCTGCCTGCGAGGGGGAATCTAGCACGCCCGCCGCGCGGCGCCGGGAGCTTCCGGAGTGACCTCGGGTCTCGGATCACTCCAGCAGCAGCAGCCGCCGCTGGGCGGTCGACAGCGGACGGCGGACGACGCGTTCTTCGGGCCGGTAGGCTGCCGCGGCTGCCGCCGCTCCCGCGGCGAGCGGGTCGCCGGCGAGCGAGGCCCGCAGCCTGTACACGCCGGCCGGCGCGTCGTAGTCCATGACGATCGTGCGGTCGTAGTCGTAGTGATCCGGTGCGCAGGTGCGAGCGGCGAAGCAATCGGCCTTCCCGGCGTGCCAGCAGTCCAGTCCCCGCGGGCCCGGCCGGCAGCCGGTGCCGAGCTGCGGCCCCAGGCGCAAGCCGTGGACGTGCGGCTCGTCGTAGAGCAGCCTCAGCCACGAGATCGTCAGGTATTCGACCTGGGTGGCCAGATAGGTGGGGGGCCTGTCGCCGCTCCGCAGGATGATACTGGTGCCAGGGCGGAGCGCCGGTGCGTTGGTCGCGATCGACAGTAGCTCGCGGCGGTGCTGGCGCCACGTCGACAGGAAGAGGTCCTGCCGCTCGAGGCCGCCCCAGGTGCCCAGCCCGACAAACAGCGCGGGCACGGCGAGGACGCCCAGCCTGGCCCGCGGCCATCTCGCCGCCGCCCAGCCCGCGAAGACGCCGACCGCGAGCGAGATCCAGACCCGTGAAAGCTCATGCGTGCGGTAGCGGATGTCGGAGAGTTGGATGTTGGCGTACGCGGCGTTGGCGGCCAGGGCCATCAGCGCCAGGAGCGCGGCCAGGGCGAGCACCCTTGCGGCAGGCGCCGGCGGCGGCTCGGGAGGCATGCGCCGGAGCCGCAGTGCCAGGGCGGCGACGGCGAGCGCCGCCGCCAGGGCCATCGCGGCAGCGGGAATGGCGATGGGCGGTCTGGGATACCAGAGGTGGCGGGCGAAGGCCCACTGCCAGGGCATGAAGTTCTCGGACCAGAGGGTCACCGCGCGGCTGGCGAGCTCGCCGGCCGGGAGCGGCCTCATGGCCACGGCGGCGTAGCTCTTCGGGTCGTGCAGGAAGCGCCACTCGAGGAGCGCGACGGGCGCCGCGACCGCCCCCCACGCCAGCAGCAGCGCCACCGATCGGGGGCGCGGCCGGACGCCCGCCTGCCAGGCCACGAGGAGCGGCAGGAAGACCAGCGCCGGGACGCCGACGTCGATCGTCCACAGGCTGGCTGCCAGCGCGGCGGCGGCCGCCGCCAGCCAGCCCGCGCCGCCGCCCTGCAGGAAGCGCAGGCCGCTGCCGATCGCCAGGAGCAGCATGAGCACGGCGAAGTGGTAGCCCATGGCCGTGAGGCTGTCGGTCAGGTAGTCGCTGGTCGCCGTCAACGTCAAGGCGACCACCAGGAGGCGGGTGAGGGGGCGGCGCGGGAGGAGCAAGCCCGCGACCCAGCCGGCGGCGAGGGCGTCGCCCACCCAGAGCACGCCGTACATGAGCTGCAGGGCGTGGACCGGATGCGGCGTGGCCTGGGCGAGAAGGAACGGCAGCTCGTAGAGGCGGCGCAGGGGAGTGCCGGTGGGCGCGAATGCTCCCGCCCATCCCTGCCCGCGGCGCCCCACCGCGATCCCGAGCAGCGACGCGTCGTCCTGCCACAGCCCGCACAGCGGCGCGGTCAACCCCCAGACCAGCAGGGTCAGCAGCGCGTACAGGGCGGCGTCGGCGGCGATCGCGGCGGCGGCCCTCGCAGCGGGGGAAGCGGGGTAAGCGGAGTAAGCGGGGGAAGCGGGAGAAGCGGGAGAAGCGGAGGAGCCCTGAGGCAGGCGATCCTCCCCGGCAGGCGCAGGCTCGGTCATCGCCGGACGGTCCGCGCCCGGCTCACTCGCCGGTCGAGAGGTCCTCGAGCTCCTTCGGCGGCGGCGCGATCGCCGGCAGCTCGAGCAGACAGGCGTCGTCGGTGGGGGGAAGAGTGTCGCAGCAGGCGTCCGCCGTGACGAAGTTCGAGGTGGAGCCTAGCAGGAAAGCGGTGGCGAGGCGCCGAGCGCCGATCGCGCCCCGATCTCGCGGGTGCGCTCGGCGACGCTGCCGGCGAGCACGCCGAAGATCCCGGCTGTTACGATTCCCGGATGCCTCCCCCTGCCGCGGTCCTGCCGTGCCGCGCCGCCGATCCCGCCGGCGGCTGCCGGCGGCGCCCTCGCCAACCCCGGTGATGCCGCCGCACGGCGCGGATACGGGCAACGCGGCGCGAGCGGCCTGGGAGCGCGCCGCCCCGTGGGCTCTCGCCGTGGCCGCCTGCGGCGCGGCGCTCGCGATCCTCTCGCGCCAGGTGCTCTCGCCGCTGGACCCCGCGGGGAAGAGCGACTTCATGCAGCACGCCGCCTTCGCCCGCGCTCTCTGCCAGGGCGGCGGCATGCAGCCGCACTTCCTCTTCGATCTCGTGGTCTGCGGCATCGCGGCTCCTCTCGGCGGCGGTCACGCCTTCGAGCTGGCCGCCGTCGCCGTCGCGGCCCTGGCGGTCGGGGCCAAGGCCGGTCTGACCTACCGCCGGATCCGCGAGGCGGGGGAGGTGGGCACCGCGTCCCTCGCCGCCCTGGCCCTGCTCTTCGCGATGCCGCTCTTCAACTGGTGGAAGTTCCCCGAGGTCTATCTCGGCCAGATCAGCCCGAACGTCTGGCACAACCCGACGGCGATCGCCGTCCTGCCCCTGGCGATGCTGCTCTTCTCGGCCGCGTCGAAGACGGCGATCACGGACCGCCCGCGGCGGCTCGCCGGCGCCGGCGCGCTGGCGCTCTTGAACGGCCTCGTCAAGCCCAACTACCTGCTGGCGCTGCTCCCGTGTTGGCTGGCGCTGCTCGTCGAGCGCGCCGCGCGCGCGCCGCGGCCCCTCCACGCCGGTTGGCGCCGCCTCGCGATCTTCGTCGCGGCGGTGTTGGCGCCGGTCGCCGGTCTGTTCGCATGGCAGGCCTGGCGCCTCGCAGGCACCGGCGGCGGCGTCGAGATCGCTCCGCTCGCCGTCTGGCGCCTCTACTCGCCGAACCTCCCGGCTTCCATCCTGCTGAGCCTCGCCTTCCCGCTCGGCGTGCTGGCCCTGCATTGGACCAGCGCCCGCCGGCAGGCGCCGCTGGTCCTGGCCTGGTCGGTGCTGCTGGTCGCCATGCTGCAAATGGCGCTCCTGGCCGAGCGCGGGCCCCGATGGCCGCACGCGAACTTCTTCTGGGGCGCCTACGCCGCCAACTACCTGCTCTTCGTCGAGAGCGCCGTGCTCCTGGCAGGCGCGCTACGCTCCTGGCGCACCACCGTGGCGTGGGGCCTGCTGGCCGCGCACGCCGGCGCCGGACTGGTCTACGCCGGGCTCATCGTCGCCGGGTAGGCGAGCCGGCCACTGTCCGCCGCAGGATCGCGCCTGAGGCGAAGCCCGCTCCGAAGGCCACGTCGATCTCGAAAGGGGCGGCGGAGTCACCGTTGCGCGTGCCCCAGGTCTCGCAGTAGCCGATCGGGATCGAGGCCGTCGAGGTGTTCCCGTAGCGCGCAATGCCATCCGTGTAGACCCTGGCCATGGGCAGGCCGAGCTTCTTGACCACCGCCTCGATGATCCGGATGTTGGCCTGGTGGGGGAAGAGGTAGCCGACCTGGTCGAGGCCGATCTTCGGCTTGTGGGTGCGGTTGTACTTCGCCATCACCGCCAGGATGTCGTTCACCATCGTCTTCACGGCCACGGGGAAGACCCGGGGACCATCCATGTGGAGATAGGGACGGACACCGAGCTCGCGATGAGTGAAGGTCCGGTTGCCGTCGGACTGGCACTCGAGCACGGGATCGGAGTAGAGCAGGTCCCCGTAACGGCCGTCGGCATGGGTATGGATGGCCTCGATCCCACCCTCCGCGACGGACCCCATCACGACCGCTCCCGCGCCGTCGCCCAACACCACGCAGGTGCCGCGGTCCGTCCAGTCGGTAATGTGCGACAGGGCGTCGACGCCGACGACGAGCGCATGGAGCTTGCGGTCGTGGAGGACCTGCTCGACGTAGATCTTGTTGTGGGCCTCCTCGACGGCGTAGATGAAGCCGGCGCAACCGGCGCTCACGTCGGCGGCGGAAGCCGTTTCGGCGCCGATCTCTCGCTGTAGCTGGGTGGCGAGGCTGGGGAACCGCAGCCAGGTGTTGACCGCTACCCGGATGTCGCCGATCTGCCCGGCGTCGATCCCGGCGCTTGCCATGGCATGCCGCGCCGCGGCGACCGCCATGCCAAGGATGGTCTCCTCCGGTCCCAGGATCCGCCGCTCCCGGATACCGGTGCGACGTTGGATCCACGCGTCGGTGGTGCTGACCAACTGCTCGAGGTCGGCATTCGTCAGCGTCTGGCCGGGGACCCACCGGCCATAGCCGAGATAACCGATGCGGACTGCCGCGGGCGGCATGGCTTCCTCCTAGGGCGGGCTCGCCTTCATCAGGCCGGAGCTTCGCCGCGGTCGATCTCCGTGTCCGCGGCTCGAGTGGCACTCAGCAGGAGCGCGGGCTGGGATTGGTATCAAGTCGTTGATTCTACTTCATGCCCGAGGCGGGGGTCGAACCTGCCTCCGGCGCTCGCATGTCGACTGGGCCAAGCGGCCTCGCGGGGCGGGCGCGATGGACGCCGCCGGCTCGAGCGTCGCGGTCATGGGCCCCCACTTCCCGCAGCTTCGCGGCGGCGGCCACGCGCGCGGCGGCCTCGCCGATGAGGCGCCGGTAGTAAGCAGTGTCCGCTGCGGACAGCTCGGGAGAGAGCTGCCAGACGTTGGAGACGGTGCCGCCGCCGGCGGTCACCGCGGTGTAGACGGCGATCAGCGTGTCGTCGCCGCTCAGGTCGCGCCGCAGCAGCCGGTCGCCGGCGGCCAGGGGCGTGGCCGTGGTCATGACGTCTTCTTCGTTGAGGAATAGGGGATAACGCCGAGTCGGGTCCTGGAGCACCAAGAGCCCGATGTCGTCGGAGATACCGAGGCCGGTGTAAGGATTCGACGCTCCTTGCCGGTCCATCTCGAAGGTGCGGCCGCCGAGGCCCGGCGCCGCCGCCGCGGCGACGTTGAGGTCCTTGCCGAGAGGGATCTGCGCGGCGACGGCGCCGGCGGCGGTCATGACGTGCCGCAGCACGTGCAGGCCGTGGGCCTGCACTTCGCGCGAGACCTGCCGGTGGAGCGGCGAACCCGTGGCGTCGGTGAACTGCCCGCGCTCGGCGGTCTCGTAGTCGAGCCCCACGGCGGCGATCGTCTGGCCGGCGTCGAGGCCCAAGGTGTTGCGCTCGAGGCCGACGAAGCCGCGCACGGTATCGGTGGTCACCACGATCAGCTTGCCGCCCGAGCTGATGACGGTGCGTCCGTACATGTACCCTCCGACGTCGCCGTTCGGCACGTACTTGCGTACCACGGCGCCTGCGCTCATGTCCGGGTCGAGCACCGTGTGCATGTCGACCAACGACGCGATCTCCACGGCCACGAGTGGCGGCCGCAACGAGCCGTCCGGGTTCTGCTTGCCGCTGTCGTAGACCGGATCGGTCAGCGACGCCTGCGGGTCGTGACCGATCGAGGCGATGATCACTCCCACCTCGGCTGCCGGCAGGAAGCAGCGCACGATGGCGATCGGCGCCATCGCCTGGCGCTCGGCGGCAGTGGGAACCGGGGCGCCATTGGCCGGGCAGGAGGCCGGCCAGGCCGCGGTCGCACCGCAGGCGAGGAGAATGGCAAGGGCGACAACCCTTGGGGCCACACCTCTCAGCATTCGCATCTCGCTTGACTACCATACGCCGGTGGATTCCGGCAAGGTGCCGGGCCGGTGCGCCGGTGAGGACCAGCAATGCGCGGGCGCTACTCGTCCATCTCGACCATCTCGATCAGCACGCCGTGGGCCAGCGACGCTGGGATCAGGAAGCGATCTCGGCCCCGGTAGCGGAAGATCGGGAGGGTCAAGTTGGTGTTGCCCTCGACGAGGCGATGCGCGGCGAGGAGATCCTGGACCGCGAGGCTCACGCCGAGGATTCCCTCTCCGCGGTCGGCGGCAAAGCCGGCTACCAGGCCGGGGCCATCCGGCTGCAGCAGGGCGAGGGTGGCGTTGCGGTACCGCACCCGGGCGCCGCGGCCGCCCAGGTAGTCGATCCTCTCGTTCCTGGCCTCTACCTGGAGACCGAGGCCGGTGTAGAAATCGATCGCCGCGCCGAGGTCCGACACGACCAGCCAGAGGGTGTCGATCCTCTCTGCCGTGTTGGGGTGCGGCCGCGGTGCCAGGGCCGGGACGTCGACGAAGAGTTGCTGCACCTGGGCCTCGTCGTAGTCGAGGAAGAAGCTCGAGTTGTCCGGGGCAAGGCGCGTGGTGAGAATGATCTCGGTCCAGAGAGGCGTGAGCCCGACGACCTGGCCGGTCGACTGGATGGTAAGAGGTGGCGCGGGGATCGGGCCGACGTTCGGATAACCGGCGCCGTCGAGGAACGCGACCGCCCGTGCCGCATCGATCACCTCGGTGCCGTAGAACTTGGCGCCCTCGTGCTTCGCCAGGAAGGCGAGGAACGACGCCGTGCCGGCGTTGCTCTCCGTGAACGCGTCAAGCTCCAGGTAGGAGAGGTCCTCGAACCAGATCAGCCGGTTCTCGACTCCCGCGGGGGACAGCAGCACCGGTGTCACCGAGAACCCGAGCTGCCGGGCCAAGACGTCTCCTGCAGCATCGAAGTTCTCCACCCGCACGAGCATTCCAACGTGATCGATCCCCCGGCCGACCCCCAGCCCATCCTCGGCGACCGCTTGGCCACCCATCGCCAGCAGCCCGCACAGCGCCAATCCCACCATCCGTTCTGATTTCATCTCTCACCTCCCGTGGCTTTCGAGCTCCCGTGCCTCGCAGCCCGTCGCGTCGCCCGAAAGCCGCGACAGTCTGTTTCGTGGCGGCTCGCGGGCCAGGGACTACAAGTAAGGTGAGACGGCGTGGTGGGGAGGGGACAAGAGCATTCTCGCGCACCGTTATAGGCCTATCGCCTGGTCGGGGGCTGACGGTCGTCTTGCAGGCCGGCCGAGCCCCGGGAGGAGGCGGCGGCTGGTGAGACCCCGCCGATCCATCCTACCCAGCCTTCGCCAATTGGCGCACGGCGAGCACTTCATCTGCCCTCACAGGCTCGATGTCGGAAAGGCGAACCGCGACAACGGCGATGGACTCACCCAGGGCATTGAAGACTTCTAACAGGCACCCCTCTTCGCCCCCCTTGGGACCAGGGACGTAGTCGACGAGAACTCCCACGTCTCCCTTTCGGAGACCATGCTCCTCGAGGTCTTGGGTAAGGGCAACTCGCTCGTAAAGGGGCAGCTTCATGGTCGTCTCTCCCGTCGAGGCTTCAAAGTCACGAACCGCACCCGCCCGTCCGTGTGCTGCCGGAACCAGACCGCGGTCACCGCAAGCTCGAGCGCCAGGAGCTTCGCCTTGTCATCCCACGGCCTTGGCACGAGGAGGTAGCCGGTTAGCTTCTCGGCCGGAATGAGCGCGTCGGCCGGAATCCTCATCGTCAGAGTCTACCACCTGTCTGCAGCCGGGTTCGCGCCACCCGCGCCGACGAGGCCCTTCATCGCGGTTTTCAACCAGCAGCATGTCGTCGTGGTCAGCGGCGGGAGCTGGCATGTGGATGACGTCAATGACTATGATGTCTGGGACACCGTGATCTATCAGGATCCGTCGGCGGGGCCGGACTTGGAGCTCGACGCTTCGACCTGGCACGAGAACATTTCCGACATGGTCATTGGAGCGGCTGCGACAGCGGATGCCCAGACGAACTTTAACGAGTACGGCAACAATGTGGTGCTCCGCGGTTCCATCCAACACGGCCCGTACCAATACTGATGAGGATCGAGAGCTCATGAGACGTATACTTGGCTTGACGCTGACGCTGCTCGTCGCCGTGGCCGTTCGGACCATGGCGGACCCCTGGAACACCGCCGGCGGTGAGTGCAGGCCCGAAGACCAGCCGAAGTATGACCAGTTCGAGCAGGCGGTGCGAACGGCCTCGCCGGGCTCATCGCCACGGTCCTGGGTTGGTCGCCGACGCCCCTTGCCTTGCCGGCTGACCTCGCTCCCGCGCTCGAGCGCGGCATCGTCCACACCGGCGTGGCCTACAACACCTACCGCCCGCAGCAGCTCGCGTTCCTGGTCGACTTCGCCCTCGCCTGGAAGCGGTTGCCTCAGACCGCGCGCGAAGCGCTCCTCGCCGACCCGTGGCAGTTCAAAGAGATGGTCTGGGGCGTCCCTCTCCGCGCGGCGCGGAGCCAACGCGAGGCGCTGATCCACCTGGTCTTCCCAGACACCTTCGAGGACATCGTCTCGCAGAAGGCCAAGCGGCAGATCGCCGACCGCTTCCGCGACCTCGTCGCCACACCGGTCGAGGACGTCGACCGCCAGCTCGAGCAGATCCGCCGTCGTCTCGCTGACGCGCACGGCGCCGGCTTCAGCTTCTACGACTCCGAGGTCGCCGCCAGGTGGCAGCCGGATGCCAGCAAGTGGGGGCAGTTCATCGAGTGGGCTCGGCGCTTCTACCGGTCGGACAGCTTCGACCGCGAGGAGCGCGACTACAAGCTGGCCGTTGCCGCCAGGGTCCAGGTGGCGCGCGAGGCACTGCTGAGCGGTCGGTCCTGGCGGGAGGCGCTGCGGGATGCGTTCCTCAACCCCCAGAACAACCTGACCTCCTGGCAGACGAACGACCGGTTCCTGCAGTGGGTGGAGCAGGCCCCGGAGTCCGCGTCGCAGGCCCTGCGCGCGCTCTGGGCGGCGGAGGGCACGGCAGCCGACCGTATTCGCGGCTTCCTCGAGCGGCTCCCGGACTCGGTGGTGCACGGTCCGGGGTCGCGCCTCACGATCGCCTCCTTTCTCCACTTGGCGCACGATCCGACGAGCTATCCGCACTACAAGGAGACCCAGTTCCGCAAGGGCTGCGACCTCACCGGCTATCCGCGGCCGGACAAGGGCGCCGACGAGGCGAGGGTCTACGAGCACGCACTGCGCTTCCTCGACCAGCTGGCGGAGGAGGCATCGGCCCGCGGGCTCGATCTCCGGGACCGCCTCGACGCACAGGGCGTCCTCTGGATGGTCGTCAGGCCGAGCCCGCTGGCCGACTCGTTCCCTGCCGAGGAGCGCCAGGCGCTCTGGAGCTATCTGGGCCGGGATCTCCCGGCCGCGCCGACCGTGGAGCCTGAGCCCGGGCCGGAGCCCGACCCCCAGCGCGCGCCCGCACGCACGCTCGAAGAGCTCGCCGACGAGCTCCTGCTCGATCCAACGTACTTGCATCGCCTCGATCGCCTTCTCATGGACAAACGGCAGCTCATCTTCCACGGCCCGCCGGGCACCGGCAAGACGTACGTCGCGCGGGCGCTCGCCCGGTTCTACGCCGCTGCCGAGGCCATCGAGCTCGTGCAATTCCACCCCTCCTACGCCTACGAGGACTTCATCGAGGGCTTCCGTCCCGTCCTCTCGGGTGGCTTCGCGCTGCGCGAGGGTCCGCTCAAGCGCCTGGCCCGCCGGGCAGCTGCCCATCCGGACGTGCGTCATTTCCTGCTCATCGACGAGATCAACCGCGGCAACGTCGCCAAGGTCTTCGGCGAGCTGTACTTCCTGCTCGAGTACCGGCAGGAAGAGATCCGGCTCCAGTACTCGGACGAGCTGTTCTCGCTGCCAAGCAACCTCTACGTCTTCGCCACTATGAACACCGCGGACCGCTCGATCGCCCTGGTGGACCTGGCGCTCCGCCGCCGCTTCTACTTCATCCCGTTCTTCCCGGACGAGCCTCCGGTCCAGGGGTTGCTGCGGCGCTGGCTGCGGCGGCACCGGCCGCAAATGGAGGTGGTCGCCGACCTGGTCGACCGCGCCAACGAGCTCCTGGCCAACCGCCATGCTGCGATCGGCCCGAGCTGCCGGTCACCGTAAGCGGTGGGGCATGTCAGAGTTGACATGATGTCGGGGCTGACATACACTTTGACCTCGTGAGCGGCGGCAAGGATCTGGTGCTGGCGGGAGGGGTCCTTCAGACGCCCCCCATGCCCATCGAAGCTCGCCGTGAGACAGGCTTCTTACTGCTGCTGCTACAGGACGGTCAGAAGATCAGTATGCCGAAGTCACGTCCGATGCCGTTGGTCGGCCACGGCTGCCACGAGCTCCGGGTGCAGGCGGAGAACACGACCTGGCGCACCCTGTACTTCATCGAGGCGGATGTCATTGTGGTGCTCGAGGTGTTTGCCAAGAAGACCAACAGGACACCTCGAGCGGTGATCGAGGCTTGCAAGCAACGGCTGCGCAGCTACCACGCTGCGCGAAGAGAGGAGCAAGCATGAACGAGAGTACCAGGAAGCGCCTTGAGGCGGCTGGCGCTCGCGTTACCA
>DATDGZ010000333.1:0-30627 GCA_036521795.1 Thermoanaerobaculia bacterium
TGGATCGCCTGGTAGATCGCCGCCGGGACCGGCTCGCGGTCGCGGGTGAAATCCAGCCAGAGCTTCAGGTGCGAGTCGAAGGACATCACCGCGACGCGGTCCGCGGGTTGCAGTGCCGCCAGCAGCTCGCGGGTAAACGGCAGCGTGCGGAGATGACCCCGGACCCGGCTCGGCGCATTGTTGTCGGCCTGCACGAAGAACACCACCAGCCTGCCGGGAGCATCGGAGGGCGGCGCGGGCAACGCGGCCAGCGCAGGCGGTGCGGGCGTCGCCTCCGGACCCGCCACCGAGCCGGCGAGCGCCCGCGGCGGCCCCGCATCGTCCGCGGCGGGCGCGGCGGCCGCGGTGCGGGCGGCCACGGCGGGTTCCGAGGTTCCGGCAGTTTCGACGGGCTTGGCAGGTCCCGCGAGCTCGGCGGGCCCGGCGGCGGTAGCTCCGGCGGACACCCAGTCCACCGCCGCCACCGGCACCTCGCGCCGGCCGACCCTGACCCGGAGATCCGCGGGCGTCAGCCCGAGCACCGGCTCGCCCGCGCCGTCGACCACTCGCACCACGACGGTGACCAGCCGCACGGCGATCTCTTCGCCGAACCTGGGCGCGGCCGCCGAACCCGGCTCCGCGCCAGGCACCGGCGCAGCGGCGGCGGCAGGGGCGGGGGCGGCCGTCGGCGCCGGGGTAGCGGCCGCCGGGGACCCACCCCCCGGCGCGGACGCGGCGACGGGAGCCGGCGGCGCGAGCGCCAGGCAACCGATCGCCATGGTCAGGACTCTCGAAAGGACCATGCCCGATGATCTCACATGGTATATTTCCCTGCGACACGCGCCCACGGAACAGCGGGGCCCAGCTGGCTCGAACACGGCGGCGAACATGGCG
This sequence comes from Thermoanaerobaculia bacterium, assembly GCA_036521795.1. Lineage (GTDB taxonomy): Bacteria > Acidobacteriota > Thermoanaerobaculia > Multivoradales > UBA5704 > JASLEW01. Next base: position 874 of record DATDGZ010000333.1, read on the forward strand.
AAGACTGTGTGCACCGCCGGCGACGCGCGCCACGCGGCCCAGGGCTCACGGGAGGAGTCATGCGTAAGGGTTGGCTGCCATCGAAGACGGGCCTGCTGGCCGTCGCGCTGCCGCTGTGCGGCATCATCGCGCTGCTCTCGCCGGCCGGCGCCGGCGCCACGGTCATCACCGCGTTCCCGGTCGACTTCTCGACCGCGGAGGGCGCCGCCTTCAACGGCGCCGTGGCGACCTTCGAGGACGACAACGCCTTGGCCACCCCGGCGGACTTCACCGCCAGCATCGATTGGGGCGACGGTTCGCCGACGTCGGCGGGGACCATCGCCTCCAGCTCGGCCGCCTTCACCGTCCTCGCCCAGCACACCTACGCGGACGAAGGCTCCTTCACCGTGACCGTGACCATCGCCGACGTGTCGCCCGGCACCGGCACGGCCACCGCGACGGACACCGCGTCCGTCGCCGAGAGCGACAGCCTGTCCGGCACCGGGGTCAGCTTCGCCGCCCTCGCGGGCACCTCCTTCACCACCACGGTGGCGAACTTCACCGACACCTTCACCGGCAACGCGGCGAGCGACTTCACCGCCACCATCAATTGGGGGGATGCCACCACCAGCGCCGGCACGGTCACCGGTGGCGGCGCCGCGTACTCCGTCTCCGGCACCCACACCTACGCCGGCAGCGGCACCTTCACCGTCACGGTGACCCTCAGCGACGACGCCCCGGGCACCGCCACGGCGATGGCGACCAGTACCGCGCACGTCGCCGGCGCCGGCCTCAACGCCTTCCCGGTGACCTTCGCCGCCACCGAGGGCACGGCGTTCAACGGCGTCGTCGCCACCTTCACCGACAGCCGCGCCGGCGCGGTGCCCGTCGACTTCACCGCCTCGATCAACTGGGGCGACGGCTCCCCGATCTCCCTCGGTACCATCACGGCGAACGGCGGCGGGGTCTTCTCCGTCAGCGGCATGCACACCTACGCCGAGGAGGGCAGCTTCTCCGTGGCGGTGCAGGTCACCGACAACGTGTCGCACATGACCGCCAACACCACCAGCACCGCGAACGTGGCCGAGGGCGACGCGCTGACCGGCCACCCGGTCACTTTCGCCGCCACCGCCGGCGTCCCGTTCACCGGCACCGTGGCGACGTTCACCGACACCTTCGCCGGCAACGTGCCGAGCGACTTCATTGCTTCCATCAACTGGGGGGACGCCGCCGTCACCGCCGGCACCGTGACGGGCGGCAGCGGCACGTTCTCCGTCTCCGGCACTCACACCTACGCCGCCGGCGGCACCTACACCGTCACGGTCACCCTGACCGACGACGCTCCCGGCACCGCGACCGCCACCACGGCGGCGAGCACCGCCAACGTGGGGAACGCCCCGGTGGCCGTCGTCCCGGCGCTGGATTGGCGCGGCCTGGCGGCGCTCACCCTGGCGCTGGCCGGCGCGGCTCTCCTGCTGCTGCGGAAGACGTGAGCCCGAGCATGACGACGGCGGCGGCGGCACCCGGCACCGGCGGCGGCTGACGGCGGCAGGCGTCATGGGATTCCCGGCGACACGCATGCGCCGGCTGCGGCGGACGGCGGCCTTGCGCGGCATGGTGCGGGAGACGCGGCTGGCGGCCGAACAGCTGGTGCTGCCGCTCTTCGCCTGCCCCGGGGAGGGCGTGGCGCGGGCCATCGGGTCGATGCCGGGGGTGTACCAGCACTCGGTGGACCGGCTGGTGGAGGCCGCGGCGGCCGCTCACGCGGCGGGGGTGCGCGGGGTGATGCTGTTCGGGCTGCCGGAGCGCAAGGACGCCGTGGGCAGCGCGGCCTGGGACGACGACGGCATCGTGCAGCAGGCGCTGCGCGCGCTCGGACGAGAGGTGCCGGGGCTGGTCAGGATCGCCGACCTCTGCTTCTGCGAATACACCGACCACGGGTATTGCGGGGTGCTGACCGCGCCGGCCGCCCCCGCCGCGCCCGCCGCCGATGGCGTCCAGGGCGGACCAGGCGCATCTGCCGGCCCTGCGACACCCATCACCCCTGCCCCCGAGATCGAGGTCGACAACGACGCCACCCTCGCCAACCTCTCGCGCCAGGCGGTGTCGCTGGCCAAGGCCGGCGCCGACGTCATCGCGCCCTCGGACATGATGGACGGGCGCATCGGCGCGGTCCGTGCGGCGCTGGATGCCGCCGGCAAGGCAGCGGTGCCCATCCTGTCCTACGCGGTCAAGTTCGCGAGCGGCTTCTACGGGCCTTTCCGCGAGGCTGCCGAATCGGCGCCGGCGTTCGGCGACCGCCGCGGCTACCAGATGGACCCGGCCAACGGGCGCGAGGCGATGCGCGAGGCGGCGCTCGACGTGGAGGAGGGAGCGGACCTGCTGATGGTCAAGCCCGCGCTGCCCTACCTCGACGTCCTGGCGGCCCTGCGCCGCCGCTGGGACCTGCCGCTCGCCGCCTACCACGTCAGCGGCGAGTACGCCATGCTCAAGGCGGCGGCCGAGCGCGGCTGGCTCGACTACGACCGGGTCCTGATGGAGTCGCTGATCGCCATCCGCCGCGCCGGCGCCGATCTGATCGTCACCTACGGCGCCGTCGACGCGGCGCGCCTGCTCGCCGGCGGATGGCGCGAGTGAGCTGCCGCGCCCGTTCCGGATCGCATCCGCCCGGCGGCCACCGCGCATGACCCTGCTGGCGCGCGCCGAGCGGGTGCTGCCCGGCGGCGTCAACTCGCCGGTGCGGGCCTTCCGCGGCGTCGGCGGCGAGCCGGTCTTCGTCCGCGCCGCGCAGGGCGCCTGGCTGTGGGCCGAGGACGGGCGGCGCTTCATCGACTACATCGGCGCCTACGGGCCGCACATCCTCGGCCACCGGCACCCGGCCGTGCTGGCGGCGATCCAGGAGGCGCTGGGACGCGGCACCGCCTTCGGCGCCCCCACCCTCACCGAGGTCGAGCTGGCGGAGCGCATCGCCGGTGCGCTCCCGGCGGTCGAGATGGTGCGGCTGGTCAACTCCGGCACCGAGGCGACGATGTCGGCGCTGCGCCTGGCCCGCGCCGCCACCGGCCGCCGCCGTTTCGTCAAGTTCGCCGGCTGCTACCACGGCCACGCCGACCCCTTCCTGGTCGCCGCCGGCTCGGGAGCGGCGACGATCGGCGTTCCCTCTTCGCCGGGCGTGCCCGAGGCGGTGACCGCCGACACCCTGCTGGCACCCTTCAACGACCTGGCCGCGGTCGAGACGCTGTTCGCTGCCCAGGGCAGCGAGGTCGCCGCGGTGATCGTCGAGCCGGTCGCCGGCAACATGGGCCTGGTCCCGCCGCTGCCGGGCTTCCTGCCGGGCCTGCGGCGCCTCTGCGACGCGCACGGCGCGCTGCTGATCTTCGACGAGGTGATGACCGGCTTCCGGGTGGCCTGGGGCGGGGCCCAGACGCTGCTCGGCGTGACCCCCGACCTGACCACGCTCGGCAAGGTGATCGGCGGCGGCCTGCCGCTTGCCGCGTATGGCGGCCGGCGCGAACTGATGCGCCGGATGGCGCCCGCCGGACCGGTCTACCAGGCGGGGACCCTCTCCGGCAACCCGCTGGCGGTGGCGGCGGGCAGCGCGGCCCTCGGCGAGCTGGCGGCGGGCGGCGGCGAGGCCTACCGGCAGCTGGAGAGCGCCGCCGCCGGCCTGCAGGCCGGGATCGAGCAGGCGGCCGCGAGGCACGGCATCCCCTGCCGGGTGCAGCGGCAGGGATCGATGCTGGGCCTCTTCTTCACCGGCTCGCCGGTGCAGCGGCTGGACGACGTCGACGCCAGCGACCGGACCCGCTTCGCCCGCGTGTTCCACGCGCTGCTCCGCCAGGGGGTCCATCTGCCGCCGTCGCCCTACGAGACCTTCTTCCTCTCCACCGCGCACGGCGAGCCGGAGATCGAGGCCACCATCGCCGCCTTCGACAACGCCTTCGCGGGAGAGGCGGCAGGACGGTAGTGGCAGGGCGGGGACCGGTCCGGGCGCGATCCGGCACGGTATAATGCGGGACGGGCAGGCATTCTCCGCCGGCGCGAGACCCGGGACCTGCAACCCTAAGGAGGGGTAATGACCCACATCATCACCGAACCCTGCATCGGCGTGAAGGACACGGCCTGCGTCGATGTGTGCCCGGTGGACTGCATCTACGGCAAGAGCGAGGACTGGGAGATGCTCTACATCCACCCGGAGGAGTGCATCGACTGCGGCCTGTGCGTCGACGCCTGCCCGGTGCAAGCCATCTATCCGCTGGAAGAGACGCCCGACAAGTGGAAGGCGTTCATCGCCAAGAACTACGAGCACTTCGGCTTCACCCCGCCCTGAGGGCGCTGCCCCCTCCTCCATCCACTCCCACGCACCGCCATCCAGCCGCTCCCTGCCAGGTAATGGGTCAATCTCCCTCTGCCTCCCTATGGGCGAGGGGCCTGGGCTGCGGGGCGGATGACTTTGCCCCCTCGCCCAAAGGTCGGCAGAGGGAAATTGACCCACTACCCCCTGCCGCCCCTGCCGGGGGGGAATGGTAAAAGCCGACGACTCGTTCTATGATGTGAGTGCTGAGCACTCAAGCTTGCGGTTCGACCCGCGAGCACCGGGGCCGAGCGAGAGGGCGGCGCGTCCGGCCGGGCGCCTCCGGGAGCGGTGGCAGACGGGAGGAGATCGATCCCCTTGGAATACAAGGACTATTACGAGACCCTCAAGGTCAAGAAGGATGCCTCGCAGGAGGAGATCCAGAAGGCCTACCGGAAGCTCGCCCGCAAGTTCCACCCCGACGTCAACAAGGCCACGGACTCCGAGCGGCGCTTCAAGGAGATCGGCGAGGCGTACGAGGTGCTCAAGGACCCGGAGAAGCGCCAGAAATACGACCAGTTCGGGACCGCCTGGAAGCAGAGCGGCGGCGTTCCGCCGGAGTGGCAGGGGTTCGACTTCGGCGGCATGGGCGGCGCCGGCAGACCGGGGGGCGCCGGCGGCTTCGACTTCCAGGACATGGGCGGCGGCGAGGGGTTCAGCTCGTTCTTCGAGATGCTCTTCGGCAGCGCCGGCGCCAGGGGGGGCCGGCGGTCGCCGTTCGGCGGCTTCGACATGGGGGGGAGCGGAGCTCGGGGCCCCCGGCCGGGCGCCGACGCCGAGGCGACGATCACGCTGACGCTCGCGGAGGCGCTGCGCGGCGGCACCCACCAGTTCACCTACGCCGATCCGGTCACCGGCGAGAGCAAGGGCGTATCGGTCAAGATCCCGGCGGGCGTGCGCAGCGGCCAGCGCATCCGGCTGGCCGGCCGTGGTCTCGGCGGCAGCGACGGCGGCGAGCGCGGCGACCTCTACCTGCGCATCGAGGTGACCCCCGACCCGCGGTTCCGCGTCGAGGGGAGCGACCTCTACACGCCGCTGGCCGTGGCGCCCTGGGAGGCGGCCCTGGGCACGGAGGCCCAGGTCGAGACGCCCGAGGGCGGCGTGCGCGTCCGGGTGCCGGCCGGCTCGTCGACGGGCCGCAAGATCCGCCTGCGCGGACGCGGCCTGCCGCGGCAGGGCGCGGGGCAGCGCGAGCGCGGCGACCTGTACGCCGAGATCAAGGTCGTGGTGCCGGAGCGCATGAGCGACCGCGAGCGCGAGCTGTTCGAGCAGCTGCGCGACACCTCGACGTTCCGCGCCCGGCCGGGCTAGTCTCGTCTCGTGCCTCGGGGTCGCGACAGGCAGTGTGGGCTAGGAATCAGGGTGAGGTTGGAAGGACATGAATAATCGAGAGACAGGGTAAAGAGATGGATATCAATCGGATGACCCAGAAGTCGCAGGAGGCGTTGCAGAGCGCGCAGGGGTTGGCCTTGCGCCACGGCCACCAGGAAGTCGACAGCGATCACCTGCTGCTGGCGTTGCTCGAGCAGCCGGAGGGGCTGGTGCCGCGGCTGCTGGCGCGCATGGACGTGCCGGTCGACACGCTGCGGACCGAGATCGAGCGCGAGCTGGCGCGGCGGCCCAGCGTCTCCGGCCCCGGCGCCGAGGCCGGCAAGATCTATCTCACGCAGCGGCTGCAGCAGGTGTTCCTGCGCGCCGATGACGAGGCCAAGCGGCTGCGCGACGAGTACGTCTCGGTCGAGCACCTGTTGCTGGCGCTGATCGAGGAGGGCCCGGGCAGCCCGGCCGGGCGCGCGCTGGCGCGCCACGGCGTCACCCGCGACAGCTTCCTCTCCGCGCTGACCGCGGTGCGCGGCAACCAGCGCGTCACCAGCGCCTCTCCCGAAGGCGCCTACGAGGCGCTCTCGAAGTACGGCATCGAGCTGGTCGGCGAGGCGCGGCGCAACAAGCTCGATCCGGTGATCGGCCGCGACGCCGAGATCCGCCGCGTGATCCGCATCCTGTCGCGCAAGACCAAGAACAACCCGGTGCTGATCGGCGAGCCGGGGGTCGGCAAGACCGCGATCGTCGAGGGGCTGGCGCAGCGCATCGTGCGCGGCGACGTGCCCGAGTGGTTGAAGGACCGCGCCATCTTCTCGCTCGACATGGGATCGCTGCTGGCAGGCGCCAAGTACCGCGGCGAGTTCGAGGAGCGCCTGAAGGCGGTGCTCAACGAGATCAAGCAGAGCGCGGGGCGGGTGCTGCTGTTCATCGACGAGATCCACACCATCGTCGGCGCCGGCAAGACCGAGGGATCGCCCGACGCCGGCAACCTGCTCAAGCCGATGCTGGCGCGCGGCGAGCTGCACTGCATCGGCGCCACGACGCTCGACGAGTACCGCAAGAACGTCGAGAAGGACGCCGCGCTCGAGCGGCGCTTCCAGCCGGTGATGGTCGATCCGCCGACGGTCGAGGACACGATCTCGATCCTCCGCGGGCTGCGCGAGCGCTTCGAGGTGCACCACGGCGTGCGCATCCAGGACAACGCGCTGGTGGCGGCGGCGGTGCTGTCGAACCGTTACATCACCGATCGTTTCCTGCCCGACAAGGCGATCGACCTGGTGGACGAGGCCTGCGCGATGATCCGCACCGAGATCGATTCGATGCCGCAGGAGCTCGACCAGGTGACGCGGCGGGTGATGCAGCTCGAGATCGAGGAGGCGGCGCTGAAGAAGGAGAAGGACAAGGCGAGCAAGGAGCGCCTCGAGGACCTGCGGCGCGAGCTCGCCGACCTGCGCGAGAAGGCGAGTGCCATGCGCGCGCAGTGGGAGACCGAGAAGAGGGCCATCCAGCAGGTGCGCGCGCTGCGCGAGCAGATCGAGAAGCTGCGCCAGGAGATCGAGGAGGCGGAGCGGCAGTACGACCTGAACCGCGCCGCCGAGCTGCGCCATGGGCGGCTGCCCGAGCTCGAGCGGCAGCTGCGCGAGCAGGACGCGCGCATCGCCGGCAAGCAGGGCAGCGGCCCGCAGCTGCTGCGCGAGGAGGTGACCGAGGAGGAGGTGGCGGAGGTCGTGTCGCGCTGGACCGGCATCCCGGTGACGCGGCTGGTCGAGGGCGAGCGCGACAAGCTGCTGCGGCTCGACGAGATCCTCCACCAGCGGGTGATCGGCCAGGACGAGGCGGTGCAGCTGGTGGCCGACGCCGTGATCCGCGCGCGCTCGGGGATCAAGGACCCGCGGCGGCCGATCGGCTCCTTCATCTTCCTCGGGCCGACCGGGGTCGGCAAGACGGAGCTCGCCAAGACGCTCGCGCAGACGCTGTTCGACAGCGAGGAGAACTTGATCCGCATCGACATGAGCGAGTACATGGAGCGCCACACCGTGTCGCGGTTGATCGGCGCGCCGCCGGGCTACATCGGCTACGAGGAGGGCGGGCAGCTGACCGAGGCGGTGCGGCGCAAGCCCTACTCGGTGATCCTGTTCGACGAGATCGAGAAGGCGCACCACGACGTCTTCAACGTGCTCCTGCAGGTCCTCGACGACGGCCGGGTGACCGACGCGCAGGGGCACACGGTGGACTTCAAGAACACGGTGATCATCATGACCTCGAACATCGGCTCCCACCTGCTGCTCGAAGGGGTCATCGCCAGCGGCGAGATCTCCGAGGCGGCGCGCGGCGCGGTGCTGCGCGAGCTGCGGGCGCATTTCCGGCCGGAGTTCCTCAACCGGGTGGACGACATCGTGCTGTTCAAGCCGCTGACCCTGCCCGAGATCAAGCGCATCGTCGACTTGCAGACCGAGGACCTGCGGCGGCGGCTCGGCGACCGCGGCGTGCGCCTCGAGCTCACCGACGCGGCGCGGGAGCTGGTGGCGCGGCAGGGCTTCGACCCGGTGTACGGGGCACGGCCGCTGAAGCGCTTCCTGCAGCACCAGCTGGAGTCGCGCATCGGGCGGGCGCTGATCGCCGGCGAGGTGCACGACGGGGCGCGGCTGGTCGTCGACGTCGAGCACGGCAGCCTGGCCGTCGACATCCAGAACCCGGCGCGGGAGACGCCGGCGATGACGGCAGGCGCGCGGAAGGGGGCGGCGGCCTGATCCCTGGCGCGCCGCCCAGGCCGCGGCCGTCGCCGCCGCGCTTCCTGGTGGCGGCGGCGCAGCGGCTGCGCTGGATGCTGCGGACGGCGGCGGACCTGGTGGTGCCGGCGCCGGTGGCGCTGTTCGAGCAGATCTGCAGCTACATGCAGACTCACCTGCTGCGGGCGGCGGCGCGGCTGCGGATCGCGGAGCTGCTGGCGGCGGGGCCGGCCAGTGCCGAGGAGCTGGCGGTGCGGGCGGGCGTCGACGCGGAGAGCCTGCGGCGGTTGCTGCGCGGGCTGGCGACGCTCGGGATCTTCTCCCGGCAGCGCGACGGCCGCTTCCGCAACAACCGGATGTCGCTGGCGCTGCTGCCCGAGGCGCCGATTTCGCTACGCGACGGCGCGCTCTACTTCGGCTCCGCGTCGCAGCTAAGGGCGTGGGGAGAGCTCGAAGGCATTATCTCCGGGGGGTCCCGCGGTGCCGGGGGGTCCGGCGGTGCCTCCGCCGAGAGCGGCTTCGAGAGCGCGCACGGCATGTCCACCTGGGACTGGTTCGAGCATCACCCCGAGGAGTGCGCGGCGTTCGCCGGCACCATGGTGGCCATGACCCGGCTGTTTGCGCCGGGCGTGGCGACGGCCTACCCGTTCGGCGAGCTGCGGCGGCTGTGCGACGTCGGCGGCGGGCACGGCGACCTGCTGGCGGAGGTGCTGCTGCGCCACCCGCACCTCGCGGCGGTGCTGCTCGACGCCGGCAGCGTGCTCGCCACCGCGCGGCCCTTCCTCGCCGCCAGAGGGGTGCTGGAGCGTGTCGAGCTCCTGGCCGGCAGCTTCTTCGACGCGGTGCCCGCGGGCTGCGACGCCTACCTGCTCAAGAACATCCTCCACGACTGGGACGACCGGCGCGCGGCGCGCATCCTCGACAACTGCCGGCGGGCGATGCAGCCCGGCCAGCGGGTACTGGTAGTCGAGGCGGTCGTCGAGCCGGACTCCACTCGCGGCATCGGGCCGCTCTCCGACCTGCAGATGATGGTCATCTGCTCCGGCGGCCGCGAGCGCAGCCGCGCCGAGTACGCCCACCTCTTCGACCGGACCGGCCTGCGCCTGCGGCGGGTCGTGCCCACGCCCGGGTCGATGAGCATCGTCGAGGGAATCGCGGTCTGAGCTACCCCTTGGGGGTTGGGTTGCGGCCGGGCCAAGGGCTGGTCGCGGCTTTACCCCACTCGGAGGCGACGGCCGGCTCGCCTCGCCGTTCAACAGCCTGACCGCCTTCCAGGCAATCACTGACCCTTCGCGACCGGATTTCCCGCCCCGACGATCCCGAGACGCCCGGACCTCGAGCACCTCGAGAAGGCCCGCCTCGACCGCTCGTCCTGGTCGCCGAAAGAGCCCCGGACGAGGGGTGGATCATTCCTGACGCCAGTATCTACCCCGCCGGTGCCGGCGCTCAGCGCCTGCCCACGGCGTGGCTTTAGGAGCCTCGCTTGTTAGAGTTGCTTCAGTGTGATAACTATGGGGCGTGATGAAGCCACACGATCCCACTTTCGAGGTGCTTCTCGACCTCGACGGGCAGGTTCTAGTGGTGGACCCAGAGGGCGGTCACTGGGTCCGGTTCGCCGTCAAGAGAGTGCCAGTGTCGCCAGCAAAGCCGCACGGCATCGACTACTCGCTCACGCTTCATGGGCCGAACGGCGAGCGATTGGTTGGTTTCGACAATGCGCATCCTGTGGCAGGGCAAAAGCGCGGCGATCCGCAGGACCATCGCCATCGGCTACGGACGATCAGGAGTTACGAGTACCACGATGCTGCGACCCTCCTAGCTGCCTTCTGGAGCACGGTGGACGCGGTGTTACGGGAGAGAGGAGTGATCCCATGACTACGTTGAGAGTCGGTATCGCCAGCTATAAGGAGATGAAAGCGCGTACCATTGCCATCGCACGCGGCGAGCGGCGCTTCGCGCCGAACGAACCGAAGGTCTGGTTCACCTCGACGGAGTCCTTCGCCAAGGTCCTATCGGCGGGCAATCGCGAGCTGCTGCGTGTCATTGCCGAGAAGGCACCTGGCTCGCTCGACGAACTGGCGCGGATCACTGGCAGGGCCAAATCCAATCTGTCGCGCACACTGCGAACAATGGAAGGTTACGGTCTCGTCCGCCTCGAACGTGGCGGGCGCGGGCGGATCACACCGAAGGTGATGCATGATCGCGTGCAGCTGGACCTGCCGCTCACCCTCTCGGGAAAGGCAGTCTAACTATGACCGCCCGGACGAGAGGGGGTCGGCGGCTGCTCTGCCGCACGTCGTATCGTGTAGTCCAGCGATCCGCCTCGGCGGCAGCGAGGTGCGGCCCGGCTCACGGCACGCCACCGGCCAGGATGGCCGCCAGCTTGGCGTTGTCGATGTTGCCGCCGGAGACGATGCAGACGATCTTCTTGCCCGGCGCGGTGGCGGCCAGGGCCATGGCGGCGGCCACGGCGGTGGCGCCGGCGCCCTCGGCGATGACCCGGTGGCGCTCGGCGAGCAGGCGCACCGCCGCCGCCACGGCGGCCAGGGAGACGACGTGGGAGCCGGCGAGCAGGCTGCTCGCGAGGGGCCACATCTCGGGCAGCAGGGCCTTGCCGCCGATGCCGTCGACGAAGCTCGGCTGGTAGTCGACGGTCTGCGGCGCGCCGGCGGCCAGCGAGGCGGCGAGCGGCGACGCGGTCGTCACCTCGCAGCCGTGGACCGCGGCCGCCGGCCGCAGCTCGCGCAGGGCCGCGGCGATGCCGCAGGAGAGGCCGCCGCCGCCGAAAGGTACCAGGACCAGGTCCACGCCGGGCAGCTGCTCGAGGATCTCGAGCCCGATGGTGCCGTTGCCGGCCATCACCGCGGTGTCGCTGACCGGGTGGATGAAGAGGCCGGCCATGCCTGGATAGCGGTGCTCGGCGATGACCCGCCACCAGACCTCGAACGGCACCTTGACCACGGTGCCGCCGAGGCGCTCGATCGCCGCCAGCTTGGTGGCCGGCGCGTGGTCGGGAACGATGGCGGTGGCGCCCACGCCGAGGCGGCGAGCGGCCCAGGCGACCCCCTGCGCCATGTTGCCGGCGCTCGCCGTGTAGACCCCGCCGGCCAGGCGCTCCGGGCCGCCCTGCAGCATGGCGTTGGCGGCGCCGCGCAGCTTGAACGAGCCGATCGGCTGCAGGTTCTCGAGCTTGAGGTAGATCTCGGCGGCAGGTTCGGCGCCGGCCCCTCCGGCTCCGGCGGGCGCGGCCTCAGCGGTGGCGCCGCTGCCCGCGGCGGGGGGCTCCCACTCGAGGCGTAGCAGCGGCGTCCGGAGAGCGATCCCGGCGAGGCGCTCCCGGGCAGCGCGGATCTCGTCGAGGGTGGGGGCCCGCAGCTCGGCGTTCACGGAGCGTGGCGTGCGGCGGCGTCGAGGCGGATGCCGCGGCCCTGGGCCACGGCCTGGCGATAGACATGATGGGCGGCGGCCAGATCCTCGACCGCCAGGCCGAGCGACTTGAACAGGGTGATCTCGGCGGCGGAGCGGCGGCCGGGGAGCCGGCCGAGCAGCAGGTCGCCGATCTCCCCCTGGATGTGGTCCTCGGCGATGACGCCCTCGCGCAGCGGGAAGAGGAAGTCACCCGATTCGTTGATCGTCGACTCGCGGCGGTCGACGAACAGGCGAGAGCGGGCGACCGCCGCACTGTCGAGCTCGCGCGCCGACGCGGCGCTGGAGCCGACGGCATTGACGTGGACGCCTGGCGAGAGCCACTCGCCGGCGAGCACCGGCTCGCGGGAGGCGGTCACGGTGCAGACCAGGTCGGCGCCGGCGACCGCCGCCGCCGCCGATGGCGCCGCCTCGACCGGCAGGCCGTGGCGGGCGCCCTCCTCGGCGGCGAAGCGCCGGGCGCTCTCCGGGCGGCGGCTCCACACCCGCACCCGGCGCAGCTCGCGGACCTCGCGCAGCGCCGCGAGGTGGGTGCGGGCCTGGACGCCGGCGCCGAGCAGCGCGAGATCGCCGGCATCGTCACGCGCCAGCAGGCGGGTCGCCACGGCGCTCACCGCGGCGGTGCGGATGGCGGTGATGGTGGCGGCGTCGAGGTGGGCGATCGGCCTGCCGGTCTCGGTCTCGAACAGCAGCACGGCGCCGAAGTGAGACTCGTCGCCCCGCTCGCGGTTGCCCGGAAAGATGCTCACGACCTTGATCCCCGCGACGCTGCCGTCCACGGGCACCTGGACCTGGCCCGGCATGAGTCCCAGCAGGCCGGGACGGCCGTCGAGCCGCATCACGCTGCGCAGCGGCTGCACCGCGGCGCCCAGCGCCAGGTCGCGCAGCGCCCGCTCCATCACGGCGATGCACTCCCCCATCGGCAGCAGGCGTTCGACCTCCTCGGAGCCGAGGTAGAGCAGCGGCGGCAGGGAGGTCGGAGAGGTCATGACGGCCGGAGGCGGCAGCGAGCGCCGAGTATAGCCGCATGGCGCGTGCTCCTATCCACCTATTGTCCTGAATCAGGGTTTGCTGCTAGACTCAACGTCTGCAACATCAGGGCATGGCCCACGCTTGAATTCCGCGCCACCCTCGAAGGAGGCAACACCGATGAGATTCTCTCGCTCAGCCCTGATGGGAGCCCTGTTGATCGCGGCGACCGCAACGACGATTGCGGCCGCGGCCGGCCAGAGCGTCGCGGCCACCGGTGGCGCCGGCGCTGCTGGCGGACACCGCGCCGTGCCCGTGATCGACGACGCCGACAGGATGGTCTTGCCGGGCAACGTCCCGCCGCTCGCGCGCGCGGAATTCGACGTCGGCCGCTCCGACCCGAACCTGCCGATGGAGCGGATGGTCCTCTTGCTCGAGCTGCGCCCGGGGGCCGGCGCGCGGCTCGAGCAGCTGCTGGCCGAGCAGCAGCGTCCGGGATCCCCGCGCTATCACCAGTGGCTCACCCCGGAGGAGTTCGCCGCCGAGTTCGGGCTGGCCGACGACGACGTCCGGCTGGTCGCCGGCTGGCTCGAGGCACACGGCTTCACCGTCGAGGAGGTGGCCGGGGGCCGCGGCTCGATCAATTTCAGCGGCACGGCCGCGCAGGTCGAGGAGGCCTTCGCGACGGAGATGCATGATTACCTGGTCGAGGGCACGAACCACCACTCGAATGCCACCGAGCCCTCGCTTCCCCGCGGCTTCGCGGGCCTGGTCCATGGCGTCGTCTCGCTCAACAGCTTTCCCCTGCGGCCGCTGCACACCGACGTCCGGGCGATCTCGGCTCCGGAGTACACCTTCGGGGGTTTCCATTACATCGCACCCGCGGACTTCGCCACCATCTACGGCGTCGCCTCCACCCTGAGCGCCGGCACCAACGGCAGCGGGCAGACCATCGCCATCGTCGCGCGCACCGACATCAAGCTCGCCGACGTCCAGGGCTTCCGCACGGCCTTCGCTCTGCCCGCGAACGACCCCGTCTTCATCCACAACGGCGCCGACCCGGGCGACCGCGGCGGCGGCGACGAGCTCGAGTCCATTCTCGACACCGAATGGTCGGGCGCCGTGGCGCCGCAAGCCACGATCGACCTGGTGGTCTCGGCCTCGACCAGGTCGAGCGACGGCATCACCCTCTCGGCGCTGTACGTCGTCAGCCACAACCTCGCCCCGATCGTGAGCGTCAGCTACGGCTTGTGCGAGTCGAGGCTGGGCACGATCGGCCAGAAGTTCTGGAACAGCCTGTGGGCGCAGGCCGCGGCGCAGGGCATCACGGCGTTCGTCGCGTCGGACGATTCCGGCGCCGCCGGTTGTGACCCTCCGAACGGCAAGCGCGGCTTCGGCCTGGCGGTCAACGGCCTGTGCTCGACGCCGTTCGACGTCTGCGTCGGCGGCACGAAGTTCAACGACACCGCGAACCCGAACGCCTACTGGAACGCGTTCAACTTTCCCGTCACCAGGTCCTCGGCGCTCTCCTACATCCCGGAGGTGGCCTGGAACGAGAATGCCACCGTCCCCGGCGGGTCGGGCCTCTGGTCGTCGGGAGGCGGCGCCAGCAAGGTCTACGCGAAGCCCTCCTGGCAGTCCGGGCCAGGCGTTCCCGCGGACCGCAAGCGCGACGTCCCCGACGTCGCGCTCTCGGCGGCGGGGCACGACGGCTACGTGCTCGTCCACGCCACGAACCTCTACGCCATCGGCGGCACCTCCGCGGCGACACCCGCGTTCGCCGGCTTGATGGCGCTGGTCGCCCAGGCGAAGGGCTCGCGCCAGGGCAACGTCAACCCGATCCTCTATCAGCTGGCGGCCAATCAGTACGGCGCCGGCGGGCCGCAGGTCTTCCACGACATCACCGCCGGCAACAACAGCGTCCCCAGGCTGAAGGGCTTCGCCTGCGGGCCAGGCTACGACGAGGTCACCGGGCTCGGCTCGGTCGACGGCGCGGCGCTGATCGCCAACTGGCCTTAGGGGCACCCTCCGAGCCCTCTCTCCCCCTTCGGCAACCGATCTCTCCGGCGACCTTCTTGGCGAGCAGCAGCTCTTAGGCTGCCTCCGCGCTCCGTTATACTCATCCTCGAGCTGTGCCGGCACCGTTCCCGACCACGAGGAGATCCGTTCCATGACCCGCACTCTTCGCCTCTTGCTTTCCCTGGTTGTCCTGGCGACGCTCGGCGCGCTGCCGCTGGCCGCGACTTGCGGTGGGGGTGGGGGGGGCGGGATGGGCGGGATGCGCCGCTCGGGCGGCGATCCCGCGGTGAGCAACGACATGGGCCGCCGCGACGCGCCGGGGCCGCTTGGCGCGATCTACCAGGTGCCCTGGGCGGTGGTGCACAACGGCGAGGAGGTGCCGGCGCCGCTGGCCGCTCCCGCCGGCGCGCCGGCCGACAACCTCGTCGTCTACTGGTTCCCGACGACGCAGCAGGAGGCCCATTCCTCCGACCTCCAGGCGTCCCGGGACCTGACCCTGCTGACCGCGCGCTGCGTGACGCTGGCCCTGGTGGCCTCCGACAACGCCGAGCTGCGTGGCCGCTTCCACGGCGGCACCGGCCCGTACGTGGTGCTGGCGGAAGCGGGCGGCAAGGAGCTGGGGCGGGTGGCCGCCGACTCCGGTCCCCATCTCAAGGCGGCGCAGGTCGAGAAGCTGGTCAGCACCGAGCTCCGGGGCCGCGAGGCGGCGCTCGATCGCCAGCTGACGGCGGCCCGCGACAAGGAGGGACACGGCGACGTCGGGGGCGCCGTGGCGCTCTACCAGCAGGTGTGGGCGGCGCGCTGCCTGGTCCCGGGCAAGATCCCCAAGAAGGCGGCCGAGGCGCTCAAGAAGCTCGGCCACCCGGTGCCCCCGGACACCGTCGGTTGGATGGGCTCGCCGGCGGCGCCGGGTACGTCCGGGGCACACGGCGAGCGCACTGACCTCAGTGCCCGCAGTGCCCGCAGTGACCGCAGTGACCGCAGTGACCGCAGCCAGCGCGTCGAGCGCACGATGGCAGCCGGCCTGGCGGCGGAAGATGCCGGCCGCTACCTCGCGGCGCGCACGCTCTATGCACGGGCCCACCGGTTCGACCCTGCGGACCCGGTGCCGCTGCGCTATCTCGGCGAGCTGTACCGCCATCACACCGGCGATTGGGAGGCGGCTCGCCGCACCTTCGAGCAGATCCTCGCCATGCCCGCCGACCCGATCTCGCGGGCGGTGGCGCTGCACGGCCTGGGTAAGATGACCATCCACGCCGGCGACTTCGCGCGCGGCCTGGCGCTGATCGAACAGTCGGTCGCCACCTATCCGCTGCCCCTGGCCTACCGCAACCTGGCGGTCTACTGGAACTCGGAGGGCCAGGTCGAGAAGGCGCAGCGCCTGGCCGAGAAGGCGCTGGCGCTGGACCCCGACGACCCCTACACGCAGATCTTCGTCGCCGCCTTCATCGCGGAGGACGGCCGCCGCGAGGAGGCGCTGCGCATCGCGCATGCCCACGAGGACCTGCTCGCCGCCTCCTACAACCTGGCGGCGATCCACAGCCTGCTCGGCCACCGCCAGGAGGCGCTGGCCCTCCTGCGCCGCCACTTCTACGACTACGAGCGCTTCGACGCGGTGCGTGCCAAGGAGATGAAGGAGGCGCGCGAGGACATCGTGTTCACCGCCCTCAAGGACGATCCGGAGTTCATCGCCATGACCGCCAAGGCCGAGACCCCCGAGCAGGCGGCCCACCCGCAAGGGATGCCAGGCGGTAGGGCGATGCCCGGCGCCAAGGCGATGCCGTGAGCGGCGCCGCCGGTTGCGTGCCGCCTCGAGGTCGCCGTCGCCGCAGGGAGTGGGGACTGCTCCTGGCGCCCTTGCCGCTGCTGGCGCTGATGGCGGCGGTCGCTGTCCCCGTCGGGGCCGCCGGACCCGGGCGGGACCCGGCCGAGCCGCCCGCGGGAGGGCCGGCGGCGCGGCTGACGGCGCCGACCGCGCCGGCGGGCGCCCTGCCGCGCGGCGCCGTGCACGAGGCGGCGCTGCGCGCCATCGTCGAGGAGCTGGCGGCCTGCGGCACCCGGCAGTCGCTGTCGTCGTGGACCGATCCGCGGCGCGGCATCGGCTGTGGCCGCGACCACGTGGTGGCGCGCTTCGAGGCGATCGCCCGCGCCAGCGGCGGACGCCTGCAGGTGGTGGTCGACCGCTTCGAGGCGGAGAGCCCGCGCACCGGCGGTAAGCCGGCCCATCTCGAGAACGTGCTGGCGTTCCTGCCCGGCAGCGATCCGGCGCTCGCCCGCACCGTGTTCCTGGTCTCCGGGCACTACGACTCGATGCCCAGCTCGGTGGTCGATCCCGTCGCCGACGCGCCGGGCGCCGACGACGACGCCTCGGGCGTGGCGGTCGCGCTCGAGTGCGCCCGCCTGCTCGCCGGCGACCCCGGCAAGCGCTACCGGGCGACGCTGCTCTTCGCCGCGGTCTCCGGCGAGGAGCAGGGCCTGCTCGGCGGCACCCGCCTGCGCGACTACTTGAAGCAGAACGGCTACACTGTCGGCGGCTTCCTCGACAACGACATCGTCGGCGCCGACTTCGCGCCGGGAGGGCCGCACCGGGTCCGCCTGTTCTCGGGCGGCGGCCCGGATGGGGTCGACTCGCCGTCGCGCGACCTGGCGCGGGCGGTCGAGGAGATCGCGGGCCGGGACGCGGTGCGGCTGATCTTCCGCCTCGACCGCCTGGGCCGGGGTGGCGACCACCGCCCCTTCGTCGAAGCCGGCATGCCCGCCGTGCGCTTCACCGAGCCGCTCGAGGACTATGCCCACGAGCATCAGACGCCGCGCATCGAGGGCGGCCGCGAGTACGGCGACCTGGTGAAGTTCCTCGACTTCTCGTTCCTCGGCGACGTGGCGCGGGTCAACGCCGAGGCGCTGCGCCAGCTGGCGCTGGCGCCCGCGGCGCCCGGCGAGGTGACGGTCGCGGGGGGCGTGACGCCGAGCGCGCGCCTGTCGTGGACCGCTTCCCTGGACCCGCAACGCGCCGGCTTCGAGGTGCTCTGGCGCGAGACCACCGATCCGCGCTGGTCGGTCCTCGAGGCGGTGCCGGCAGCCGGCGGCGGGAGCGGCGGGAGCGACGGGCAGACGGCGCCGCCCGAGACCGGCGCCCCCGCGATCCAGGTCACCCTCACCGGGGTCTCGACCGACAACCACTTCTTCGCGGTGCGCGCGGTCGGCGTCGACGGAGCGCGCTCGGTGCCGGCGGCGGCGGTCCTCGAGCCGCCGCGGCCCAAGCCGTAACGCCGACTCGCGCGCCAGCCGCACAAAGAATGCACAAAGATCGATAGCGGGCCGCAGGAAGCGGTGCGGCCGCGGGTTCCTCCGTGGAGACGAGCAGTCTTGCTCCCGGAGGAGGTGCTCCCGTGCCTGAAGGTGCTCTCGCGCCCGCGGCCAGCCCGGGCGATCTGCAGGTGACCACCGACTTCCGCACCGTGCTGGCCGAGATCGTCGACCGGCGTCTGCTCAACGCGAACCTCGCCGCCGTCTTCCCGGGGTTCCAGGCTCCCGCGTACCTCGGGATCGTGCCGCCGGCCGGCTGAAACAGCCTTTCCGTCCCCCCTGGCCCGCGCCCGGGGCGGCGAGCCGCGAGGTCGGCGGACCCCGCGGAGTCCCCTCGCCGCACCGGGCCGGGCTCTTTTTTCCCCCTGACGGTCTGGTAAGATAGGCAACCGCATCATCACCGCGAGGTCGCCGGAGCACGGGCCGCGGGTCGCGGGAGAACGACAGGAGAGTGGGATGGCATCCAATCAGGCATCGATGGCCCGGCGGCAGCGCGAGCGTGCGCGGATGCAGCAGGCGCAGGAGAAGCTGGCGAAGCGGGCGGAGCGAAGGGAGCAGAAGAAGGTCCCCACGGTGCGGGTCGACAACCCGCTCGAAGACCCGACCATCGACTGGAGCGGCGCGGTGCGCGAGGTGAAGCTCACGGACCCGCCCGAAGAAGCGACCCCCGCAGAAGACGAACCCGCCTGAGCGCCCGTTCCGGCCGGGTCCAGCTTCCCGCCACCGGGCCGGTCAGCAGGCCGCTGTCACCTCAGGGGACTCTGTCGTCCTTCTCGTCCCCTTCGCCCTTCGCCGGCACGCGGCCCCCGCCGCCTCCGCCGCCGTCGTCGCAGTCATCGCCCGGGCCACGCTGACCCTCGAAGGGCAGCGCGTGCACCGTGCGGTAGCGCCCCAGGACCACCTGCCCCGGGGGCAGGCCGCGCGGCTTGCTCACCTCGGCGCAGGTGGTCAGGTGCACGGCGACGCGGCCGCCGCGGCGGGCCTTGGAGTACCTCGCGGCGAGCGCCGCGGCGAGGCGCTCGGTCTCGCGCGGCAGCCGCTCCAGCCCCTCGGGGTTGCGCACCACCACGTGCGATCCGGACTCGGCGGCGACGTGCAGCCAGAAGTCGCGCGGCGCGCCCAGCTGCAGGCTGAGCACGTCGTTGTCGGCGGCGGTGCGCCCCACCAGCACTGTCATGCCGTCCGGCGAGACGAAGCGCCGCGCCACCGAACGGCCGCGCCACAGGCCGGCGTCCGGAGCGGGAGGCGGCGGCGGCGCGCGCCTGGACGGCCGGTGCGGGCTCATGGCGCGCGAGTATAGGGCGAACGGGCGAAGGGGAGAGAGCAACCACTTCGCGAGGGGGGCGATCCGATAGACGCTTCGAGTAGGCCTCAACAGCCGCATCGCAGCGCCAGGTCGTGCCTAGGGGCCGCCGGCAGCCAGTGGTGACCAAGAGGCAATAAAGCATCCGCCGGCAAGGTTGGGAACCGACGCGGACCGGGCATGGCGCCCGTGTGCCGGCACGGCAGTCGGAGGGTGAAGGCGATGGCGATTGCGATCGGCGAGAGGATTCCGGACGTCAAGCTGAAGACCGTCACCGAGGAAGGGGTTCGCGACGTCTCGACCGCCGAGCTCTTTCGGGGCAAGAAGGCGGTCCTCTTCGGAGTGCCGGGGGCGTTCACCGGGACCTGCTCGACCAAGCACCTGCCCGGGTTCGTCGAGCTGGCGGACGAGATCAAGGCCAATGGCGTCGACCTGGTGGCCTGCACGGCGGTCAACGACATCCACGTGCTGCGGGCCTGGGGACGGGAGCACGGCACCGGCAACAAGATCGCCCTGTTGGCGGACGGCAACGGCGACCTGGCCCGCGCCATGGGGCTCGAGATCGACCTGCGCTCGTCCGGGCTCGGCATCCGCTCGCAGCGCTATGCCGCGATTCTCGAGGACGGGGTGATCCGCAGCCTGGAGACCGACGTGCCGGGCGAGGTCACCGGCAGCGGCGCGGCGGCCGTCTTGAGGGCATTGCAGGCGCTCTGAGCGACCCGGAGGGCGACGCGCGCGGACGGCGGGAGAATCAGGCGGCCGGCAGGGGGGCAGATCCACCCCCCTGCCGGCTGAGCCGTGGGCTGCAGGAGGCGGCCTATTCGGCGCCGACCGCCAGGTAGGTGCGGAGCTTCTCGTCCTCGAACTTGGCCTCCGCCGACGGCTCGCGGGCCATGAGCGAGACCAGGATGCCGATCACGAAGGCCGCGGTCATCGAGACGATGGCAGGGTTCTTGATCGGGAACAGTGCTTCCTTCTTGTGCAGCACGTCGACCCAGACGGTCGGGCTGATGACGATCAGCAGCACCGACAGGAAGGCGCCGGTCAGGATCGACGAGACCGCGCCGGCGGTGGTGAAGCGCTTCCAGACGATCGACATCAGGAGCGCCGGGAAGTTGGCGCTGCAGGCCACCGCGAACGCCAAGCCGACCATGAACGCGACGTTCTGGCCCTTGAAGAGCACGCCGAGCAAGACCGCGACGATGCCGAAGACGACGGTGGCCATCTTCGCCACGCGGACCTGCTCCTGCTCGGTGGCGACGCCCTTCTTCACCACGTTGACGTAGATGTCGTGCGACAGCGCCGAGGCGCCGGCGAGCGTCAGGCCCGCCACCACGGCGAGGATCGTGGCGAAGGCCACCGCCGCGATGAAGCCCAGGAACGGCGTGCCGCCGAGGACCTCGGCGAGCAGCGGCGCCGCCATGTTGCCGCCCGGGTCGACGGTCTTGATCAGTTCGCGGCCGACCAGCACCGAGGCGCCGAACCCGACGATGGGGATGATGATGTAGAAGTAGCCGATGAAGCCGGTGGCATACAGTACCGAGGTGCGCGCCGCCTTGGCGTCGGGCACGGTGTAGAAGCGCATCAGGATGTGCGGCAGTCCGAGCAGCCCGAACATCAGGGCGAGGCCGAGCGAGATGGCGTCGATCTTGCCGGTCACCAGGCCGCCCGGCTCGAGCGCCTTCTGGCCGAGCTTCGCCGACACCGCCTGGTAGAGGTCGCCGGGGCTCCAGCTGAACTGGGCCAGCACCATCAGCGTCAGGACGGTGACGCCGCCGAGCAGCAGCGCCGCCTTGACGATCTGCACCCAGGTGGTGGCGATCATGCCGCCGAACAGCACGTAGAGCAGCATCACCGCGCCGACGATCAGCTCGGCCCAGACGTAATCGATGCCGAACATCAGCTTGATCAAGCTGCCCGCGCCCACCATCTGGGCGATGGTATAGAGCAGCACGGTCAAGATGCCGCCGATCGCCGCGGCGATGCGCACCGGCGTCTGCTTCAGGCGGAAGGCGACGACGTCGGCGAAGGTGTACTTGCCGAGGTTGCGCAGCGGCCCGGCGATCAGGAACATCAGCGCCGGCCAGCCCACCAGCCAGCCGGTGGCGTAGATCATGCCGTCATAGCCCTTCATCGCCACCATGCCGGCGATGCCGAGGAAGGAGGCGGCGCTCATGTAGTCGCCGGACAGGGCGAGGCCGTTCTGGAAGGCGCTCACCGTGCGGCCGGCGGCATAGAACTCCTTCGTCGAGCGGGTGCGCTTGGCTGCCCAGTAGGTGATGTACAACGTGATCGCGACGATCAGGAAGAAGAAGATGATGGCGGAATTGTTCCGCTGGCCTATCACGGTCTGCGCGGCGGTTTGCGCGGCTTGCATGTCGGTTCCTCCTCGCTACTTCTTCATCTCTTCGACGAGGCGGCTCACCTCGACGTCGTGGACGCGGTTCGCCCAGACGACGTAGATGAAGGTGAGCACCCAGGCGGCCACGATGACGCCCACGCCGATCGGGATGCCGAGCGTGGTGTACTCGCCGATCTTCTGCGCCAGGAAGGGCTTGTCAGCGGCGATCAACAGGATGAAACCGTAGTACACGATGAACAGCACGATGGTCAGGACGATGGCGATCGTCCACTTGCCGCGTACAAGCCGCTTGAAGTCGGGGGACTCGAGCATCTCGTGCGTCGATCTTGCCATTCCTTCTCCTCCTCTCCAGAGGGCGACAGCGGTTCTACCAGATGAAGATCTGGTATTGAAGCTGATACTGGTTGCGGCTGACCTGTCCGGTTCCTTGGAGGCGAGTATAAGCGAACTTCACGTCGGAATTGAGACCGTGGGGGAAAAACCCCAACCCGAAGGTGGTGCGCTTCTGGTCCGGGTTGCTGTGATGGTCGAAGTTCTCCCTGCTGTACTGAACGTACGGCTGGGTCTTGATGGCGCCCAGGTAGTAGCCGGCCTCGGCCAGGATGGTGTTCTGCTTCGGGATGGCCATCAGGAAGGTGCCGCCGTCCCACTTGGTGTAGTCGAACTGCAGCGTGACACCGTCGCCGTTGCCCATCGGCTGGTCCCAGAAGAAGTCGCCGGTGTAGGAGGAATACTGCCTCTGGCGGTCGAAGCTGCCCCCGACCTCCATGCTCTGGGTCTGGCCCAGCGAGGTGCCGCGGTAGAACAGGCCGGTCTGGGCGCCGACCACCCACAGCGAGAGCCGCCCGGCATAGCGGAAGGCGTTGGTCTCGTCCTTGCCGCGGTCGCCCTGGAAGATGCCGAGCCGGTACTCGAGATGGTCGCTGGCCAGGTAACCCCGGGCCTGGGCGCCGTAGTCGCGGCCGACGTTGCCCTGGATGGCACCGGTCTCGGTGAAGGTGAAGGGGCCGAAGTCGAGCGGCATCAGCTGGGCGGCCGAAGTGTTGTGGTTGTAGCTCTGGGCGAGCAGGATCTCGCCGCCGTCGAGCTGGAGCTCGTGGGCGAAGGCGTAGGTGACCACGAAGTCCTGGATATAGATCGAGGTGTTGACGTTCTTGGTGCCGTCGGCGTTGCCCTTGCCGAGGTTCGGGTCGTCGGTGTCGAAGTACACCGACAGCTTGTCGCCATACTTGAAGAGCCCGAGCAGCCGCAGGCGGCGGAAGTAGAGGTCCTTCGACGAGTCCTTGCCGTCAGGGGTGTCGATGTCCTGGGCCTGCAGCTGGCCCAGCACGCCGAGCTTGAGGGAGGTGCCACCGTCGGCGGAGCTGAGCTCCAGCTGGGCCGCCGCGGGATGGGCCGCGAGAGCGGCGGCCGCGGCGGCGACGGCGAGAGAGGACCAAACCATGCGCTGCGAGAAGCCTCCCATGAGCAACTCCTTTCTCGAGCGATGCCTGCGACCAGGGAAACGAGATGCAGCCGGCGTCAACGCCCTCGTAGCGTAGCGTTTCGTGGTGCAACATACAGTACTGGAGCCCTTCCGGACCTGTCAACGAGCTGTCACGCCACCCGCGACGGGCGCTTGCCATTCCAGGCTAGACCGGGCGGTAGAGACCCGCGGGATCGGAGCCTAGCATGCCGGCCTGGAAGGAGAGGGGATCCAGGCGGGACAGGCCGGCGACCATCCCGGCCGTCATCACCGGGGTGCGGTCGAGAGCGTCGAGCCGCTCCGCGATCGTCTCCAGGCCGCCGTCGTCCTCCATCCAGGCGAGGCCGTCGAGCAGCGAGAGATCGAGCGGCACGGTGAAGCCGCGCAGAGTCTTCTCGCCGAGGACGTTGTAGAAGACCTCGAAGTAGGACATCACCAGCTCGCGCAGGCTCTGGTAGACGGCCTCGCGGAACCGCAGGCCGGCGAAGTTGGACTTGGCCAGCGCGCCCCAGCAACCGTCGCGTTGCCACAGCGCCAGCATGTGGTCGTCGTCGCGCTCCGCGTAGAGGTCGACGACGAGCGGCGGGAAGCCCAGCCGGCGCAACGCCGCCGCCGCCATCAGGGCGCCGTCGAAGCAGTGGGCGCGGCGGTCGCGCAAGACCCGGCGCGGGCAGCGGTAGAACTTGTCGGAGCTGTACGGGATCGAGTCGAGGAACGCCTGGATGCTCGCCGGGCTGTCGAGGCCCGCCAGCAGCTCGCGGTCGGCGTCGTCGAGCGCGCCGACGAAGCGGTCCATCGCCGGCGCCGGCGGCAAGCGGGCCGGCGCTGCCGGCTCACTCATCGATCAGCAGCCCCAGGAGGTCCGAGGTGGTGACGATGCCGACCGGCCTGCCGTCGCGGGTGACCAGCAGGCGGTGGACGTGGCTGTCGAGCATGCGGCTGGCCACCTCGGAGACGGTGGCGTCCTCCGACACCGAGTCGATCGCGGGAGTCATGATGTCGCGGACCAGGACGTCGTCCTCGGGAAGATAGGGCTCGTCTTCCTCCTCCTCCTCCTCCTCCTCGCTGCCGGCGGCCCCCGCTTCGACTTCGGCGTCGCCGGGGACGGAACCGAGATCGGCGCCGGCAGCGGCGCCGTCGCCGGCGTCGGCCGGGCCGGCCAGCATCGCCTCGGCGATGTCCACGGTCGATACCACGCCGACCAGGCGGCCGCCGCCATCCTCCACCGGCGCGCCGGTGATCTGGTGGTGGATGAGGTAGGCCGCCAGCTCGCGCAACGTCATGTCCTCGCGCACGGCCAGCACCTTGGGGTTCATCAGGTCGGCGGCGGTGATCGGCCTCATCGCGATCTCTTTTCTTCCCGGAGCGGGGTCGTCCACGGCATCATACGAGAAGCCGGGGGCGCCGCAGTGCACTAAAATGGACCGCCGACTTCATGCCGACCCGAGGGAGAGCCGAGATGCCCCGCCTGCGACCTGCCAGTCTTCCCTTGCTCACCCTGCTCGCGTTGCTCGCCGGGGGCGCCCTGGCTGCCTTGGCGGTACGGGCCGCCACCCCATCCACTCGCAGCTCGCCCGCCGGCGCACCGCGCGCGGCCGCGGGGCTCGACCGGGCCGGCGGCGGCGAAGCCGTCGACCTCGAGGTGGTGACGCGCATCCGCGACGAGGGCTTCCACCGCTCGCAGGCGCTGGCCACCGCCGCCTATCTCACCGACCACATCGGTTCGCGGCTCACCGGCACCCCGGAGCTCAAGGAAGCCAACGAATGGACCCGGCGCCAGCTCGCCGGCTGGGGGCTGGCCAACGCGCACCTGGAAGCGTGGCGCTTCGGGCACGGCTGGTCCTTCAGCAGGGCCATCGTGGCGATGGCGATGTCGCCGCTGGCCGCGGCCCCGGGGGCGGCCGAGGTCCCGGAGACGAGCGCGGCGCGATGGACGCAGCTGCAGGCGCTGCCGAAGGCCTGGACGCCGGGCACGCCGGGAGAGGTGCGCGGCGAGGCCGTGCGGGTGACCATCGACGCGGCAGGGGACATGGACCACTACCGCGGCAAGCTGGCGGGCAAGGTCGTGCTGCTCGACAAGGCGCACGACGTCGCCGCCGGCGCGGCGGCGCCGGAGCCCCGGCGCTTCACCCCCGAGAAGCTGGCCGAGCTCGCCGCCTTCAGCGTCAACTCGGGACCGAGCGCCGCCGAGCGCCAGGCGCGGCGGGACCGATTTCGCCTGCGCGGCCAGGTACGCCGGTTCCTGGTCGAAGAGAAGGCGCTGGCATCGATCGAGGTCAGCCCGCTGCCCTGGGGGCTCATCCGGGTCATGGGCGGCGGCCCCTACAAGGAGGGCGACGATCCGGCGGTCACCGGCCTGGTGATGGCGGCCGAGCCCTACAACCGGCTGGTGCGGCTGCTCGACGCCGGGCAGCGGGTCGAGCTCGCCATCGACGTCCAGGCGCGCACCTGGGACGACGACCCGATGGCCTACAACACCATCGCCGAGATCCCCGGCAGCGATCCACGCGGCGAGGTGGTCATGACCGGCGCGCACCTCGACTCCTGGCACGCCGGCACCGGTGCCACCGACAACGCCGCGGGCTGCGCCGTGGCGATGGAGGCGGTGCGCATCCTGTCCGCGCTGCACCTCGAGCCTCGCCGCACCATCCGCGTCGCGCTGTGGACCGGCGAGGAGGAGGGGCTGCTGGGATCGGCGGCCTACGTCTCGCGTCACTTCGCCTCGCGGCCGGAGCCGGCCGGCGGCACCGGCGGCCTGCCGTCCTTCATGGTCGAGCCGCAGGGGCCGCTCACCCTCGAGCCGGAGCACGCCAAGCTCTCGGCCTACTTCAACGTCGACAACGGCAGCGGCAGGATCCGCGGCATCACGGCGCAGGAGAACGCCGCCGTGCAGCCGATCTTCACCGCCTGGCTGGCGCCGCTCGCCGACCTCGGAGCCTCGACCGTCAGCCAGCGCAGCGTCGGCGCGACCGATCACGTCTCTTTCGACCGCGTCGGGCTGCCGGGCTTCCAGTTCATCCAGGACGAGCTCGACTACATGGGCCATACCCACCACACCAACGCCGACGTCTACGACCACCTCGACGCCGATGACCTCGTCCAGGCGTCGGTGGTGCTCGCCTCGTTCCTCTATGACGCCGCGAGCCGCCCCGGGATGTTGCCGCGCAAGCCCCTGCCGGCCGGCGCCACGGCGGCGGCGGACGGCGCGGTCAGGCGATGACGACAGGCAAGATCCGGCGCTGCCCCTGGGCGGGCAGCGATCCGCTGTATCTCGACTATCACGACCGGCAGTGGGGAGTGCCGGTCCACGACGACCGCGAGCTGTTCGAGATGCTGCTCCTCGAAGGCGCGCAGGCCGGCCTGTCGTGGCTCACCATCCTGCGCCGCCGGGAGGAGTACCGCCGGGTGTTCGCGGGCTTCGCTCCGCACCTGCTGGCACGCTGGGGCGAGCGCCAGATCGCCCGGGCGCTGGCCGACCCGGGGATCGTCCGCAACCGCCTCAAGGTGGCGGCGGCGGTGAAGAACGCCCGCGCCTTCGTCGCCCTGGCCGAGGAGCGCGGCAGCTTCGACCGCTACCTCTGGGAGCTGGCCGGCGGGGCGCCGCGCCGGAACCGCTGGCGGCAGCTCGCCGACCTGCCGGCGGAGACCGCCGAGTCGCGGGCCCTGAGCCGCGACCTGCGGGCGCGCGGGTTCACCTTCGTCGGCCCCACCATCTGCTACGCCTTCATGCAAGCGGTGGGCGTGGTCAACGACCACCTGGTGAGCTGCTTCCGGTACAAGGAAGTAGGCGCGCTGAAGGGTTCTGGTGACTAAGGGCTAGTGTCCTGGCTGGATTGCCCTTGCCTCCCTCTCGCCGTTTGGGCGAGGAGACACGACCAACTAAGGCTTCGTGATCTTGATCAGCTTGACGTCGAAGACCAGCATGCCCTCGGGCTTGCCGGCCTCGCCGCGGTAGGCCAGGCTCTTCGGGATCCAGAAGCGGCGCGTCTCACCCTCGACCATCAGCGGGATGCCTTCGCGCCAGCCCGCGATCACCCGGTCGAGGCGGAAGAACGCGGGCACTCCCTTCGGGATCGACGAATCGAACATCTTGCCGTCGGTCGTCCAGCCGGTGTAGTGAACCAGCACGTTGGCGTTCGCCGACGGGTGGCGAGTGCCGCGGCCGGGGTTGAGCACCTTCCAGGCCAACCCCGAGGCGGAGTGCTGGGCGTCGGCCGGCGGCGCCGCGACGTCGCCCGGCACGTCCGGCGCGTGCAGGACGTCGAGCAGCTCGACGTCGAACACCAGCATGCCCTGCGGCCGGTCCGGGCGGCCCGCATAGGCGAGCTTCTCGGGGATCCAGAGGCGCCGCTTCTCGCCCTCGACCATCAGCTGCACCCCCTCCGTCCAGCCGGCGATCACCTTGTCGAGCGGGAACAGCGCCGGCTTGCCGCGAACGACCGAGGAGTCGAACATCTTGCCGTCGGTCGTCCAGCCGGTGTAATGGACCTTGACCTTGTCGGTCGCGAGCGGATGATCGGAGCCGGTGCCGGGCTGCAGCACCTTCGAGGCCAGGCCCGAGGGAGTGACCTCGGCGTCGGCCGGCGGCGCCGCGACGTCGGGAGGGGCCGGGATGGTCTTCCCCGCCTCGGCGGCGGGGGCCGCGGCCGGGGCGGCGGCGGCGGCGCTCGAGGGGGCTCCCGATGACCAGAGCAGCCCGAGCGACCAGAGCGGCCGGACCGGCACGAGCGGCCAGAGCGACAGGGCGACGGTAACGGCGGCGAGGCGGCACGCGTGCGAGGACGCGCCTCCGCCTGTCGCCAGTCGCGGCACTTCTTGCTGTACGGTTCTCATGGCGCGTACCTTACCGCGCCGCCCCGGGGCCGGGCAACCGGCCTCGCCGCGCGCCCCGTGTTAGGCTCGACGCTCGACCGCGGCCGGCGCCCGACGCTACCCGCCGATCGACACGAAAGGACCGTCTCCGGATGCGAAGCTCCCGCGCAGCACCGCCTTTCCTCGCCGCCGCCGCCGTCGCCGTCCTCGCGGTCATCGCCGGGGGCACATTGCCGCCGCCGGCCGCGGCAGCGCCGGTCAGCGTGACGCCGCCGGCGCTGGACGTCCGCGACCGCCAGCTGCCCAACGGCCTGCGAGTGCTGATGCTCGAAGACCACACCGTGCCGGTGGTGTCGGTGGAAATCTGGTACCACGTCGGCGGCAAGAACGAACCGCCCGGCCGCAGCGGCTTCGCCCATCTCTTCGAGCACCTGATGTTCAAGGGATCGGCGCACGTCGGCCCCGAGGAGCACAGCCACTTCATCGAGTCGATCGGCGGGCGCGACAACGCCACCACCGACTGGGACCGCACGCTCTACTTCGAGACCATCCCCAGCAACGACCTCGAGCGCATCCTGTGGATGGAGGCCGACCGCATGCAGACGCTCGACGTCTCCGAAGCCAACTTCCTCGCCGAGCGCCAGGTCGTCGAGGAAGAGCGGCGGCTGCGCATCGACGATCCGCCGTTCGGGCGGCTGCTCGAGATCGTCTTCGCCAAGACCTTCACCACCCATCCCTACCGCATCCTGCCGATCGGCAGCATCGCCGATCTCGACGCCGCCACCCTCGCCGACGTCCGCGCCTTCTACCGCACCTGGTACGTGCCGAACAACGCCACGCTGGTGATCGCCGGCGACCTCGATCCGGCGCTCACCATGAAATGGATCGAGGCGTACTTCGGCCCCATCCCGCAGGGGCCGCCGCTGCCCCGCGAGGTGGCGCCCGAGCCGGCGCAGACCGCGGAGCGGCGGGAGGTGGCCTATGACGCCAAGGCGCCGCTGGCGGCGGTGATCCTCACCTTCCACGTGCCGGCGGCGAAAGACCCCGACCTCTATCCGCTGCAGGTGGCGAGCCGCATCCTGTCGGAGGGCGAGAGCTCGCGGCTCTATCACCAGCTGGTCTACGAGCGGCAGATCGCCGTGGCCGCGGGCGGCCAGGCCTTCTCGCTCGAGGACCCCGGGGTCTTCTTTTTCTTCGCCTATCTCCAGCAGGGGCAGAAGCCGGAGGCGGGAGAGGCGGCGCTGCAACAAGAGATCGACCGGTTGCGCGCCGAGCCGGTGAGCGCCGCCGAGCTCGAGAAGGCCAAGAACCAGATCGTCGCGCAGCGGGTCTTCGGGCGCGACAAGGCCGAGGAGAAGGCGAACGCCATCGGCAAGGCCGCCGTCATCCTGGGCGACGTCTCCCGGGTCAACCACGAGCTCGACCAGTACCAGAAGGTCACCGCCGAGGACGTCCAGCGGGTCGCCAGGCAGTACTTCACGACCCAGAACCGCACCACTGTCTTCATGCTCCCCGCGGCGATGCGGCCGGCCCCCCTCCCGGGCGGCGCGCCAGGAGGTTCACGGTGACCGGTCACGGAAGTGCCGCCGCTCGCCGTTCGCCGCGGCTCTCCTGGCCGGCCGGCGCGAGAGGCGCGATCGCCGGGGCGCTCCTGGCCGTGGCGGCGATCGCCGCGCCGCCGCCGGCCGCGGCGGTGCCGCCGCAGCC
>DATDGZ010000334.1:0-6339 GCA_036521795.1 Thermoanaerobaculia bacterium
GCGCCGAGCCATTGCTCTTCATGGCGCACATGGACGAGATCGGCTTCCGGGTGGGCAAGGTCCTCGCGGACGGCCGTCTCGAGCTGCAAGCCCGGGGCGGCCTGTACACCTCGCTCTGGGCGGGGCAGGCGGCGCTGGTCCATGGCCGGCGGGGCCCGGTGCCGGCGCTCTTCGAGCCGCGCTCCGACGGGCTCGGCGCCGGCCGACGGTCGCCCGCGGGCGATCTCACCGCCTTCCTCGGCGCCAGCGGCCCGCGGGAAGTCGCCGCCCTCGGCATCCAGGCGGGGACCGGCGTCACCATGCCGAAGACCCTGCTTCGCCTGGGGCGCCATCGCGTCACCGCCGGCACCTTGGACGACCGCGCCGGCGCGGCGATCCTGCTGCTCGCGCTGCGCCACATCGACCCGTCGCGGCTCCGCCACCGGGTCACCTTCGCCTGGACGACCCGCGAGGAGACCGGCTTCCTGGGGGCGGCGGCCCTCGCCCACGGCGCGGGCGGCTACGCCCGGGTCTACCCGGTCGACGCCTGCCCCACCGCGGATTCGCCCCGCGAATCGCGGCGCTACGCCTATGTCCCGCTCGGGCGCGGCGCAGTCCTGCCGGCGGCGGCGCCGGGAGCGCTCCTGGCGCAGCTGCGCGAGCTCGGCCGGCGGCGCGGCATCGCCCTGCAGGTCGCCGCGATCCCGGGCGGCAACGACGGCATTCCCTTTCAGGCCGGCGACGCGATCGTGGCACCGCTCGCGTGGCCCTGCCGCTATCTCCACACCCCGGCCGAAGTCGCCGACCTGCGCGACCTGGAAGCCCTGGTCGACCTGGTCGCCGCCCTGGCCGGCGAGGCCCGCTGATGCCCCGATCGGGCCAACTCGGAGTAAGCGGCGCAGCGTTCCTCACTCCACGGTAAACTTCTCATGGGGCTGTGCTTGCCGACCCGTGACAGCGTCCGTTCTTCCTCTCCCCGCGTGCTAGCATCTCTCCCTCGACCTCCGTGCCCGGAGCCAACCGCGCGCCATGAACGCCGCCGCCTCGAGGACCGCGCATCGCCGCCGCTTGGCGTTGCCTTTGCCGCTGCCGCGGGCGCTGCCGTTAGCGCTGGCGCTCGCTGCGGCCATCGCCGCCGCCGGCGCCGGTCCCCTGCGCGCCGAGGCGGTCTTCACTGGCGTGTTCGCCCGCGGCACCGACGCCTACCAGCTGTGGGCCCTTCCGAGCTGGCCGGAGCTCCAGGAGAAGTGGCGGCAGGCCGGCAAGCAGGGCCTTCGGCTGGTGGCCGTGCGCACCTACCTGCAGGGCGCCCGCCGCTTCTACGCCGGCGCCTGGCGCGAGGGCGGCGACGCCGAGGAGCTGGCGGCCGGTCTCGACGCGGCTGCCTTCGAAGCCCGTAACCGCGAGCTCGCCGCGCGCGGCCTCCGCCTCGTCGACGTCGACACCTACGCCGACGGGCGGCAGCGCAGCTTCCTGGGCGCCTGGCGGGCCGCCAAGGACCACCAAGAGCTCGCGCTGGACCTCGACGGGCCGGCACTGGCCAGCCGCGACGAGCGTCTCGCCGACCGCGGGATGCGGCCGGCCCGGCTCAGGGCCTACCGCGACCATGGCCGGCTGCGGTTCTTGGCGCTGTGGCGCTCGGGCGACGGCGACCACCACCTGCTCACCGGCCTCGACGCTGCCAGCCTGGCCCGCGATCAGGCCGACCTCGCCCGTGCGGGCCTGCATCTCGTCGACGTGGACGCCTACGACGACGACCGCGGCCGGCGCCGCTACACCGGCATCTGGCGCTCCGGCGGCAGCCCCGCGTCGCTCTGGACCGGCGAATGGGAGCCGTTCGTGGCCCGCTGGCACGACCTCGCCGGCCAGGGCGAGCGCCTGATCGCCCTGGCGGTGGCGCCCGCGGCCTGCCGCGACGAGTGCGCCAACCAGGTCGTCGCCAATGTCCCTTACGATTACGGCATCCGCGCCACCTCGACTCACTGCCCCGGCCACCCCGGGAGCTGCGCCACTCCGGGCCCCGAGGCCACCGTGGTCTACCACTGGCCCGTCGAGAGCGAGGGCGCGGCGCACTACGTCCGTATCTCCGCCCTGACCGGCCACGATGCGCTCTTCACCCTCCCCTTCTCCGATCCCACGGTCAAGCGCCGCGGGGTCTGGCTCTACGGCCCCGGCCGCTGGCATCACGCCGCCGACTACAGCCGCGACGACGAGCAGGCGTTCGAGGTCCGCGCCGCCGCGCCCGGCAAGGTCATCTTCATCGGCTGGGACCCCTGGTCGGGCAACACGGTGATCGTCAGCCACGATGCCGGCGGTCGACCCGACGCCTACCGCACCATTTACATGCATCTCCGCGACGGCGCCCGCCACGACTGCGATGCGGCCTGGTCCCAGACTCTCGCCCACCCGCCGGCCGGTGCCGAGGGCCTGGCCGCCTACCGAGTCCACCTCCTCGCCACCGGCTGCACCCAGGATCCGGCGAGCCGCCGCCTCGATGCCCGTCACTGGGGTACCGACTCCCAGACGATCGATCTCCACCTGCTCGGCAAGCACGTGGCGGCCGGCGAGGTCCTTGGCTGGGCGGGCGACACCGGACCCGGAGGCAAGCGCGGCCCGGGAAGCCCGAACACGCACCTCCACGTCTTCTTCGCCCGCCGTGATCTCACCGACGAGAACTGGTACCTGTTCGATCCCTACGGCATCTACGGCCTGCCCGCCTGCTATCCCCTGCACCTGACCGATCCCGTCGTCGGTCCCTGCGTCCGCTACCCGGTCGCCTGGGCCGGCGGTCGCCCGCGCTTCCCTCGGTAGGCCTGCGCATGACCGACCCGGCTTCAAGGCCGGAGGCGGTCGGCGGTATCCGCACGGCGGCATCTGTCTTGCACCTCGTGACCTGCGAGAGCGGCTTCGAGGAACCGGCTTCGCCCGTGCGCGCGAGACCCGCCGACTCCACCCCGCTGGCCGATCCACGAGGAGGATGCCAAATGCGTTCGACGAACAGACTCAAGGCCGTGATGTCCATCCTGTGCTTCGCGGTAGGACTGGCCGCCGTCGGCTGCTATGTCCGCGCCGCCGCGCCAGGATACGGAGCCGAGCTCGAGGTGGAAGGTCCGCCGCCCGCGGTCCAGGAAGAGGCGGTGGTGGCGACGCCCGGTCCGGACTTCGTCTGGATCGGCGGCTATTGGGATTGGGACGTGGGAGTCCGGCACTGGGCCTGGCGGGCCGGCCGCTGGGAACGCCCGCCCCGCCCCGAGGCCCACTGGACCGCCGCGCATTACGAATTCCGAGGCGGCCACCACTACTTCCACCCGGGCCGCTGGGACCGAGGGGACCGTGGCGAGCACCGCGACCACGGCTGATCACGGCAGATCGAGACACACCGGCGGCCGGTCTCTAGCACCTGGCTTCCTGGCCGGCCGCCGTCCTGCCAGACCAAGCTCGCCTCCCGTGGCAGCGCGGTTCTGACCGCGGCCGCCGCGGGCCGTCGGGCTACAGCTTCACCGCCGCCGCCTTGCGCCGCAGCTGCAGCACCCGGGCGTCGGGATCCACCAGCACCGTGTCGGGCTCGAAGGGGCACCGCAGGCTGACCTGTCGCTCCTCGCCGGCGCCGAGCACGACCGTCGTGCGCGCTTCGCGGTAGGCGGGCTCCGGCTTTCCCGCCGCGTCGAAACGTTTCCCGCGCACCGCCGCGACCTCGACCGGCATGCGGCCGGTGCCGGCGTTCTTGACCTTCACGGAGACCTCCCACGCACCGCCACCGCCGGCCGAGCCGGTAGCCTCGCCGCCGGAGCCGCCGGAGCCGCCGGACCCTCCAGATCCGCCCGTCTTGCCCGCCACTCGCCGCCGCTGTGCATCGCGCAGCTGGTACTCCGGCACGACCACCGAGAAGAACCACTGCCGCACGAGCTCGTCGTAGGCCGCCGTGTCCGCGGCGAACGGGCGCATCGCGGCAATGAAGTCTTGCAGCACCGGGTGGTCCGGGTTGTCCTTCCAGGCGGCGATGAAGTGGCGGAGGCCGGCGAGATCCCGGTCACGGCCCAGGTGCTGGAGGAGCATCCAGAAGACCCAGCCGCCCTTGTCGTAGGTCACCGTCGTGTCGCCCGACCGCGAGCCGTCGATCTCGACCAGGGGGTGCTCGGCATCGGGGTGGCGGTTGCGGCCGTACCGCTCTTCCAGCCGCTTGGCGAGCTCGATGCGGGCGGCGACGCCCTTCACCTGCTCCATCAGCAGCAGGGTCGAGAAGTGGGCCATGCCCTCGGACAGCAGGTCACCCCCCGGACCCTTGCCGGGAGTGATCAGGTTGCCCCACCATTGGTGCGCCGACTCGTGGGCGGCGACGACGAAGACGGCGTCGGTCGCGAGGTCGGACTTGGTGAGGAAGCCGATGCCCTCGGAGAAGGTGATGTCGGTCGGGAAGCCCTGCGCGTAGAAGGCGTGCGCCGCGAACTCGGAGATCTTCAGCTCGCGCCAGGGGTAGGGATAGAACCACTCCGAGTAGTAGCGGCGCGCCGCGTCGAGGGCGCGGCTCATGGCAGCGATGTTGTACGGGTGACGCCGGTCGTAGTAGATCGCCGTCCCGTGGCCGCGCTTCACCTGCCACCGGCCGGCGACGATGTTGAAGAAGCGCACCGGCTGGTCGCTGCGCCAGACCACGGTGCGCCGGCCCGCCGCCACCTGGTCGCTCTCCAGCACACCCACCGAGTTGACGGTGTAGGCGGCGGGCGCGGTGATCCGGATGCGGGTGGTGAACGACGAGTTGCTGCCGACAGCGGCGTCGGTCCTCCCCACGTAGAAGTCCGCCGGGTAGACGCGGGGCTCGTAGCGGTTGTCCTTGTCGACGCCGATCTCCTCGACGTAGCCGAGCAGCGGCGTGAACGCCGGCGTGAAGCTGGTGAGGACGACGCCCGACGGCAGGATGAGCTCGCGCACCTGGCCGCCGTTCTTCGAGATCCCTTCCGGCAGCACGCCCTCGCAGTCGAAGCCCACCGTCAGCCGCCCGCCGGGCGCGAGCGGCCTGGGCGGCGCGATCACGTAGAGGCCCGTGCGGTTCTCGGGCTTGTAGGGCCTGCCGTCGAGGGTCCAGGTCACCTTCCGCCAGTGCGGGCCCGCGGTCAGGGCGAAGCGGGGCAGCGCGGCGTCACGGTCGTTCCAGAGCTGGTAGCTGCCGCGGGTGTGGAACCAGCGGCGCTCGGGTTCGAGGGTGACGTCGAGGTCGACCGCCGCGAGCGCCGGGATGGGCGAGTCCTTCCAGGTGCCGAGGTTCTGCTTCCAGTAGTCCTTCTGCCGCTTCTGGGTCTCCCCGCCCTCGAAGCCATGGAGCACCGCGACGCCGAGCAGCGCGCCGGCGAGGAGCGGCGCCGCCGCGAAGGGCGCCAGCCGCCAGGCCTGCCGCGCCAGCGGCAGCGGCGCCAGGCGATGGAGGGTGCCGATGGCGTCGGGCTCGCGCCGCCGCGAGGCGCGCACCGCGACCGCGGCGCAGAGCACGGCCAGCCCGACCGCTCCCAGGCGCGACAGGACGAGCGCCCGCCGGTCGATCTCGAAGAGACCGCCCAGGTCGCTCCAGCGGACCGCGTTCCACAGCGGCCAGTTGCCCAGCCAGTTGATCCTGCCGGTCGCGGCGCGATAGCCGGTGTAGGCGAGCGCCGCGAGGCAGATGCCGTAGGTCACCGCCCGGCGCGCGAAGAGGGTCTGCACGGCGACGACGAAAGCGGTCCATGCCAGCAGCGTCGGCACCAGCAGCAGGCCCCAGACCTCCAGGAACGGGCCCACCGCCAGCGGCACCGTCCGCTGGAACAGCAGGACGGCGGCGCAACCGGCGAAGGTGATCGCCATCACCGCGGCCGCCAGCACGCCATTGGCCGCCCCCTTGCCGAGCAGCAGCGAGGGGGTGGAGGT
The DNA here is from genome assembly GCA_036521795.1 of Thermoanaerobaculia bacterium. Taxonomy (GTDB): domain Bacteria; phylum Acidobacteriota; class Thermoanaerobaculia; order Multivoradales; family UBA5704; genus JASLEW01. Next base: position 5,875 of record DATDGZ010000334.1, read on the forward strand.
CGGCGTCGCCAGCGCGATCGCGGCCAGCCCCGTCGAGCGGTCGCGCTCGATCGATTCGACGGTGTAGAACATCAGCAGCGGACAGAGCAGGGCGCTCAGGTACCCCAGCGTCTTCGCCGCCAGGTAACCGGGCGTGACCAGCACCTCGGTGTCGAAGGGGCCCAGTGCCACGGCGCTGTCGAGGACCGTCTGCAGCAGGATGAGCACGCCGAAGACGTAGACCCCGGGGCTGCCGAACAGGTTGCGCAGCTCGGCGCGCGCCACCGGCAAGCTGCCCGACCACAGCCCGGGCTGCCGGCTGCGCATGCCGAGGGCGGCGAGCGGCCGCACCGGGCGGCCGCCGGCGTCCGGGAGCGCGGCGGCGGCCGCCGCGGCCGCCGCCGCCTCCTCCGGCAGCGACGTGCCCCGCGCCACCGCCTCCGTGCCGCGCCGGCGCCGCGCCAGGCCGCGCGCGGCGAGCCAGAC
>DATDGZ010000335.1:0-7009 GCA_036521795.1 Thermoanaerobaculia bacterium
GGTAGCAGCCCTGGTCGCGCAGCGGTACCTCCTGACCGGGAGAGCGCTGCCGGAGCTGCGGGTCTACGTGATCTGGGAACCGGCGCAGGGCCACGACGAACGCGAGGCGGCGGTCAAGGCCGCGGCGCTGCTCAACGACGATCCGCGCGTGACCCAGTTCTGGTCGCGCAGCCGTTTTGCGGGGAGGGCTTTCAGGGAGCCGCTCGGCTTCGCTTCGGCGGCGGCGTGGGACGTCTTCCTCCTCTTCGCGCCGGGCAGCCGGTGGACGGTGGAAGCGCCTCCGATCGCCCTGTCGATGAACAACCGCAGCCAGGATCCGAGCCAACACCTGGAGGCGAAAGTCCTGGCCGCAAAGGTACGGGACCTGATGCCGGGGGCGCGCTGAGCGAGACCCCCGGCCTCGACATCGGCTACGAGGCACACCGCCATCAAGGCTCGAGGGGCTCAGCCGAAGCTGGCACCACCGTCGACCTCGACCGTGCGGCCGGTGAAGAACTCGCACCGGAGGATGTATCGCACCGTCTGCCATACCTCCTCGGGTGTGCCGAGGCGTCCCAGGGGGATGCTCTGGATCAGCGACTCGAGGGCGGAGGTCGAGATCCCGGCGAGGATCGGGGTGTCGATGACCCCGGGCGCCACGCCGCCGACGCGGATGCCATGACCGGCCAGCTCCAGCGCCCAGGTGCGGGTGCAGGCATCGAGTCCGGCCTTGGCGGCCGCGTAGTTGGACTGTCCCAGGTTGCCGCGGCGCGCCAGCGAGGAGATGTTGACGATCACACCTCGCGACCCGCTCGCCACCATCCTCGCCGCCGCCTCCCGTGCCATCAGGAACTGACCGGTGAGGTCGACGTCCACGACCTGGCTCCACTGCAGGAGCGGCAGCTTCCTTACCGCGCCATCGTCGCGGCTGACGAGCAGCCCGTCGCGCAGGATGCCGGCGTTGTTGATCAGGACGTTGAGCCCCTCCAACTCACTCGCCGCCTGCTCGACGAAGGCGGCCACCGACGCCTCGCTGGCGACATCCACGATCGCCACCGACAGCTGACCCGAATGTCCCTCCCTCTCCGCCTCCGCCTTGAGCGTGCGTAGACCCGCCCCGTTGAGGTCGCCGGCTGCGACCCGCGCCCCTTCCTGCACCAGGGAAAGCGCGAAATGCCGGCCTAGCCCCTGCGCCGCCCCGGTGACGATTGCCCGCACTTCGGTGACGATCATGGATGCGTCGTATGCTACACCCACGGACCCATGCAGCGAGGCCAATCTCGGCCGTTCTCAAACTTCGTTGTCATAGTGTTGTCATAGCGTTCGGCCGGGACCGCGAGGTTCTCGGTCACCGACGACATCATGACCGGAGACGAGCGGTTCGACGATCCGACGATGGACGCCATCGCCGCGAGGCGCGTGGCCAGGTACGCGCCGTGCCGCCGGTGAGCACGATGGCGGTTGCAATCGAGGAGACGGCGAGCAGATGGATCCGCCAGGCGGGTCGGGATGATTCATCGTGCCGAAGAGGTGGCACGCCAGGAGCGCCTGGTGATCCTCGGCCACGACATCTGGGCGGGCGTCTGCGGCGCGGACCCCCCGGATCCTCGGGTGCACACTATTTCAGATTCTAGTTTACTACTGATCTTATAGTTTATTTCTCTTGTCGAAGCGCTACAATAGGGTCCACCCCCATGGCGCGGCGTGCAGGCAAGTAGGTGGCGAGCAGCCGCCGACCACGATGCCGAAATCGACGCCCTGGTTCAAACCGCATTTCTCCTGAGCAAGACCGCGTAAGAGCGCGGACCCTCTCGTGCGCCCAAGCACGGCTGAGATCGCGAAGGCCCATCTGCACGTCGTTTGCGGCCTTCTTCCACCAGGCGAGCAGCTCGCGGTTCCGCCGCTCCGACACCGCAAGCCGCTGCAGCTTCTCAGCAAGGTAGCGCTCGATCGCCTCGGACAGCGTGGCGCGCACCCTGCCCAGCGCTTCGCGTTCCTCCATTTGCATCGTGCGCTTGCGGCGCCACTCCCGCGCGTCGGTGCGGCGCGAGAAGGTCTTGGACTCAGTGCCGCCACCCGTCACCCGCGCTCGGGCGAGGTACGAAACGCGGCTCGTCCTCTGCGTGCGCTCGTAGATTCCCGGATACCGGGTGTTCTTCAAAGGGATGTCACCCTCCCGTTGTCACGAGCTTGTCACTAGGGAGAGCAGTAGCGAATCAAGCTGCAGCAGCTAAGTTTCTGATTCCATTGGTGGGCCGTCGGGGGCTCGAACCCCGGACCTTCGGATTAAAAGTCCGCTGCTCTACCAACTGAGCTAACGGCCCATGGGGGGCAAAGTATAGCTTGGCCTCATCGTGACCAGGGGTGAGGTTCGGGCTTCGATGGCGGCCTGGCCGGCCCGCGCGCCGTCGGGGACGGCTCGCTCGGGGATGGCGAGGGCTGGGTTGAGACCGTCCGCATGGCCGAGGTCGAAGAGCATGCCTTCCGAGAGCTCGCCCATCATGCGTCGCGATTCCAGGCTGACGACGAAGAGGGCCTGGCGGCCTTGCAGCCTCGCGGGGGTCGGCTGCCCCTCTCCCCTCACCCGGGCCGCTCGGTCGGGCTCTTCGCGCCTGGTCCCGGAAGGGGGCGCTGGGGCCGGGCGCCAGCGGCCTCGGCCACGGCCTCGAGCAGCTGATCGATGGTCTGGTAGCGGTAGATGATCTCGGCCTGGTTCTGGAAGAGGCCGCCGGTGTCGGCGGTCGGGCCGTAGGTCGAGAAGAGGTCGTGGCCCAGGAGGCGGAGGTACGCGGTGAGCTGGCCGCGGTGGTGGGCGGTGTGGGCGATGCGGCGCACGAGGACCCAGGCGCGGGTGCGGTCGACGTCGAAGAAGCGGGTCGATTCCTCGAACCAGGGGTCGGGCTTGGCGGCCAGGTGCTGGTGCCTTCTCTCGGCGGCGCTGGCGTAGCGGCGGAGGAAGGCGAGGCGGGTCTCCTCCGGCGGCAGGGGCGGCTCGCCGAGATCGATGCCCAGCATGGTGCGCATCCAGAGGTCCTCGCCGGCGCACTGATGGACCATGTGCTCTCGGGGCGTCCGCGCGCGCGGCTCGGGCCGGAAGGTGAGCTCATCGTCGGCGAAGTGGGACCAGACGCTCAGGGTCTTGATCCGCTCGGTGCCGTAAGTCTCGACCAGGAAGTCGTAGCGTCCCACCGCCAGGATCCTCCTTCCGCGCACCATCAAGACTGGGCTCGGATCACCAGTATAGACGCCACGCCGGCGCACCCGCGCCCCGCACGCAGCCGCGCGCTTCCCTACCCGCCTTGACCAGGCCTCTACCGCTGCTCGACGACCCGGCCGAGGTGGCCGGAGGTGAGGCGGTGGAGGGCCGGGTGGTCGCGCAGCAGGGTCTCCTCGCGGCGCGGGCCGGTGGAGACCATGGTGACGGGGGCGTTCAGCTCCTGCTCGATGAAGTCGATGTAGTCGCGGGCGGCCGGCGGCAGGCCGGCCTCCTCGAGGATGCCGGCGGTCGAACACTTCCAGCCCTTGAAGGTGCGCAGGACGGGCTCGGCGGTCTCGAGGCAGTGGCGGTCGGGCGGGAGGTCGCGCAGCAGCTTGCCGTCGAGGCGGTAGGCGACGCAGACCGGGATCTCGTCGAAATCGTCGAGCACGTCGAGCTTGGTCAGGGCGATGGTGTCGATGCCGTTCAGCAGCTGCGCGTAGCGGGCGACGACCGTGTCGAGCCAGCCGCAGCGGCGGGGGCGGCCGGTGACGGTGCCGAACTCGTTGCCGCGCTGGCGCAGGAAGTCGCCGCGGGCGTCGGTCAGCTCGCAGGGGAAGGGGCCGCCGCCGACGCGGGTGGTGTAGGCCTTGAGCACGCCGATGGCGCCGTCGATGCTCGTCGGCGGCACACCGGTGCCGGTGCAGGCGCCGCCGGCCGTGGAGCTGGAGCTGGTGACGTAGGGATAGGTGCCGTGGTCGAGGTCCAGCAGGGTCCCCTGGGCACCTTCGAAGAGCAGCGCGCGGCCGGCGGCGATCCAGGCGTTGAGCAGCTGCTCGGTGTCGCACAGGTGCGGCGCGAGGCGTTCGGCCCAGTCGCGGCACTGCTCGACGCCGGTGTCGGCTCCCAGCGCCGCCAGCGACGGGGCGCCGAGCCCTGCGAGCTCGACCTCGGCGCGGCTCCGCAAGTTGTCCAGGTTGTCCGCGAGGTCGGGCGCGGTGAGATCGCAGGTGCGCAGCCCATAGCGTGACGCCTTGCTGGCGTAGGCGGGGCCGATGCCGCGCGAGGTGGTGCCGATGCGATGGCTGCCGCGGGCCTCCTCGCGCGCCCGGTCGAGGGCGGCGTGCAGCGGGAACAGCACGTGGGCGCGGTTGGAGACGAAGAGGCGGCCCGCGAACTGCACGCCGGAAGCCGCGAGCTGGTCGAGCTCCTCGAGGAAGGCGTCGGGCGCGATCACCATGCCGTTGCCCATGAAGCAGGCCATCTCGGCATGCAGGATGCCGGAGGGGATCAGCCGCAGCGAGAAGTGGCGGTCGCGGAACCTGACCGTGTGGCCGGCGTTGTGCCCGCCCTGGTAGCGCACGACGCCATCGAACGCCGGGCAGAGGAGATCGACGATCTTCCCCTTACCCTCGTCCCCCCATTGCATCCCCACGATGATGACGTTGGCCATGAAGCTCTCTTCCAGGAGAAAAGCCTGTGATCGTTCTTCCAGCTGGGATGCCGCGACTGGCGACAGGCGGAGCCGCGGCCCAGGTCCCGAATCAATCGGCGAGGTTCCACCGGGCGCACGGAGCCGAGCCATCCTGCCCCTCCACCTCGAAACCAGTGTGGCGGAGACCCCACCCAGAGACGATCGAGATCACGGAGGTGTCGATAAGGGAAAGAATCCCAGGTCCCGCGGCCTCGCGCGCAGCCGGGGCGTGACAGTAGCAGATGGTGGGACGCTCGGCAAGAAGGTGCTAGCATCAGCCGCTGGAGCGACCGTGCGGCGCATGGACGATAGGGTTCTCACGAGGGCTGTCCCTCGCTCGAGCTGACCATCGCGCTTCACGCCTGAGAAAGGCCAGCCTTCTTGCAACTCCTCCTCCGCTCCGCCAACATCGTCCTGCCACTGGCCTACCTGCTGGTGGCCGTGGACTACGGTTTCGTCTTCTTCGCCGCCGAGCCGCGGGCGCAGCGCGCCGCCGCCCCGGCGCTGCGCACGGTCATCCTGCTGCATCTCGCGTACCTGCTGGGCCTGGCCGTTCACTGGGGCCAGTTCCCGGCGGCGACGGAGTCGCAGGCGCTGTCGTTGATCGCGTTCGCGGTGGCCGTGGTCTATGCCTACGTCGAGTGGCACGGCCGCGAGCGCAGCACGGGCTTCTGGCTGGTGGCCCTGGTCTTCTTCTTCCAGCTGCTGGCCTCGGTGCTGGCGCGCCCCGAGACGCCGGACCGGGCGATCTTCCACGATCCGATCTTTGCCGTCCACGTGTCGCTGGCGCTGTTTGGCTACGCGGCGTTCGCGGTCGCGGCCGCCTATGCATTCCTGTTCCTGCAGCTCTACCGCGACCTCAAGGCAGGCCGCTTCTCGACCTTCTACGGCAAGCTGCCGCCGCTGGCGGTGCTCGAGCGCATGATGCTGGTCGCCCTGACCGCCGGCTTCGTGTCGCTCACCGGCGCCGTGGTGACCGGCGCCTTCTGGGCGCAGCGGCTCTATCCCAGCGATTGGCTGCACGACCCGAAGATCCTTGCCACCCTGATCACCTGGGCCATCTACGGGCTGGCGCTGCTGCTGCGCCGGCTGCGGCGGTGGCAGGGGCGGCAGACGGCCCTTGCCAGCCTGGCCGGGCTCGGCACGATCCTCTTCTCGCTGGTGGCGGTCAACCTGTTCTTCAGCGGCTTCCACGCCTTCCTGTAGTCCTCATGCCCGACTCGCCCGACCCCGCCGCCCCGCTCGACTCCCAGGACCCGGCAGCCTCGCGAGGTCCCGGAGAGGCGGCAGGCGCGGGCGGCCGGGCCGCCGGCGGCCAGTTCGGCGGCGGTCAGGCCGGCGGCAGCCAGGCCGGCGCCGGTGGCCAGGGCCCCGCCGGCACGGCCAGCGAGGCAGCCCACGGGCTCGCCGCGAACGGCAGCACCGGCCCCAGCCTCCTGCTGCTGGGCATCGATCACCACACCGTGCCGATCGAGCTGCGCGAACGCGTCGCCTACCGCCAGGACGAAGCCGAGAAGCTACTGGTCCACCTGCTGGCGCGCTCGGCGATCGCCGAGGCGCTGCTGCTGTCGACCTGCAACCGCACCGAGGTGGTGCTGCAACCGCGCGACGAGGAGGAGGCCTACCGCGCCGCCCTCGAACTGGTCTTCCTGGCGCGGGCGCCGGAGGTCGAGCGCCCCGGCCTGCTCTACGTCAAGCGCAACGAGGGCGCCGCCCGCCACCTGCTGTCGGTTGCCTGCGGCCTCGAGTCCATGGTGCTCGGCGAGCCCGAGATCCTCGGCCAGGTCAAGCAGGCGGCGGCCCTCGCCGAGGCCGTCGGCGCCGCCGGGCCCGTGCTGCGGCGGCTGCTGCGCTGCGCGCTGGCGGCGGGGCGGCGAGCCCGGCAGGAGACGGCGATCTCGGCCGGCGCGGTGTCGCTCGGCTACGCGGTGATCGAGCTGGCGCGCAACATCTTCCGCGACCTCAACGACTGCCGGGTGCTGCTGATCGGCGCCGGCGAGATCGCGCGGGCGGTGGCGCGCAACCTCGCCGAGCGCGGCGCCCGCGAGCTGACCGTCGCCAACCGGTCGCCGGAGCGGGCGCGCCAGTTCCAGGAAGAGTTCCCGCGGGCGGCGACGCTGGCTTTCGACCAGCGCTTCGCGGCGATCCCCGAGGCCGACCTGGTGATCGCCTCGACCGGCGCCGGCGAACCGGTGATCACCCGGCGGCAGCTCGCCGAGGCGATGGCGGCCAGGCGCAGCCGCGCGCTGCTGGTGGTCGACCTCGGGGTGCCGCGCAACGTCGAGCCCGCGGCCGGCCGGATCGAGAACGTCTTCCTGCACTCTCTCGACTCGCTCGACCACCTGATCCAGCGCAACCTC
>DATDGZ010000336.1:0-13133 GCA_036521795.1 Thermoanaerobaculia bacterium
GGCAGGACGTTGCCCTGCTGGCGGTTGCTCGCGACCAGGTTGGCGCTGGCATAGGCGAGCACCGCCACCACCGCCGCCGCCGCGGCGAACGCCAGCAACCTGGCCGCGCGGCGCGCCAAGCTGCCCTCCGCGAAGAGCTGGGAGGTCGACAGCGTCAGATGGGTGCCGCGGCGGGTGGCGGCGAGGCCGCCGACGAAGGCGAGCCAGAGCGTCAGCTGCTGGACATAGAGCGCCGACCCGGGGATGTGGAAGCCGCCCAGGGGGCGTCCGATGGCATCCACCAGCGGCACCACGGTGGCGAGCGCCAGCGCCGCCACCAGCGCCACCTCCTCGGCACGCTCGAGCCAGGAGGCGGCAGCGCCGGCCGCCGCGCCGATCACAGCTGTAAGGCCGGTCCGCGAGGGCGGCGGTCCAGGTGGCGGCCCCGCGGACGGATGAGCGCCGGGGGTACTGGCGAGGGGGTCGCCGGCGCCCGCAGGGGCTCCCGAGACGCCGCCCGCTTCGCCGTCCACCGGTGCCCCGCCGCCGTCGCTGCCTGCCGTACCCGCCGCCGTCATCGCCCGTGCGCGGCGGCTCCGGTTCGGCGGCGCAGCTCGTCGCGATAGCGCAGCGCCTCGTCGAAGGCGTCGGCCGGCACCACCGGGCCGCGGATGCGCGGGTAGGCGCTCTCGGCGGCCTTGCGCCACAGCTCCCTGGCCCTGGCATCGACCGGCACCACCACCAGGCCGCGCTTCCTCATCGCGTCGACGTCCCGGTCGCCGCCGTTGCGGACCTCGGTGCGCAGCCGGCGGCCGGCCTCGCGCGCCGCCTCGAGCAGCGCCGGCCGCACGTCCGCCGGGATCTTCTCCCAGGTCGCCTTGTCGACCACCGTCGCGCCGAGCAGGAGCAGCCACGGCAGGTCGGTCATGTACTTGGCGTGCGCGTAGTACTGGGTGAGGACCGCGACCTGCGGCGGCACCTGCAGCGCGTTCACCAGGCCGGTCTGCAACGCCGTCGACAGCTCGGTCGTCGGCAGCGGCACCGGGTTGAAGCCCGCCGCCTTGTAGATCTCGACCGCCTGCGGATCGCCCGACGGCGTGAACAGCTTGAGTGGCTTGAGATCGTCCGGCGTGGCCACCGGCTTCTGAGCGAAGATGTGGCTCCAGCCGCCGTCGAGCCAGGCGAGGGTCACGAAGCCCTTGGCCTCGAGCTTCGCCTCCAGGGTGGGCCGCATCTTCTCGAGGACGTAGTCCACCTCGTCGTACGACGAGTACGCCATCGGGACGCTCAGCGCCAGGATGGACCGATCGATCTCCTCGAGCCCGACCTCGGTGAGCACCCCGGCATTGAGGGCGCCGAGGCGGATCTTGCGCACCACGTCGGCGTCGTCGCCGGCGACGCCGCCGGCATAGAGGCGGACGGTCACCCGCCCGCCCGAGACGGTCTTCCACTTATCCGCCATCTCCTTCAGGATCAGCTGCCACGACGACCCCTCGGGCACCAGCGTCGCCATCTTGATCACCACCTGCTGCGCCTCGGCGGGGGCCGGCGCGAGCCCGCAGGCGAGCACGCCGATCAGCAGGAAACTCAGCAAGACCTGCCGGGCCGGCCGGGTCGGCGACGCCGGCAGGGCCTGCGGATGCTGTGCGGTCCGTATCATCGTCATCCTCGAAGCTCCCTTCCCGGTGGTTTCCGCTTTATTCCACGAACAGCTCGTCGATGCGGCCGAGCAGCCAGCGCGCGCGGCGCTGGGCCAGCAGGTTGGCCAGCCGGAAGTCCGGCGCCGCGTCGACGTCGACCGCCAGCGCCCGGCCGAGAAGCTGCTTGAATTCGGCCTTGTCCTGCCGCGCCACCGACACCGCCTCGGCGAAGCTCACCAGCGGCGCGGCGCGATGGCCGTGCGACAGCTCGAGCGCCCGCCGCAGGTGCCGGCGCGCCTCCTCGATCGACCCGCCCACCGAGGCCCGGCCGCCCTCGTAGGCGATCATGAAATCGTGGCCCGCCCCGGCCTCGAAGCCCTCGTCGAGCGCCAGGCCGCGCTGGATGAGCGCCGCGGCCCGCGACTGGTCGGCGGTGAGCTCGGGGTCGTCCTTGGAGATCGCGATGGCGGCGCCCCAGGCGGCGCCCGTCCAGTAGAGCAGCGGCACCTGCGCCTTCGTCGCCCCGGCGAGCGCATGCGCAGGATCGGGGTCGGACTGCAGGTGCCGCCGCAGGTCGGGAAGCTGGACCTCCAGGCCGCGGAAGCCGTAGCCCAGGGCCCGCAGGTAGAGCTTGCGCGCCCGATTGCGCAGCTCCGTGGCGCGCGCCAGGTCCTTCGCCTCGACGAAATCGGCCTCCTGCTGCAGCGCGCCGTAGGCGTACTCGGTGAAGCCGCTCGCCGCCGCGAGCAGCAGCCCCTGGTGGCGCGGCGATTGCGCCAGCAGGCTCTCGATGGTCTTGAGCCCGAACGGCACCGCCTGCCACACCAGCTCCGGGTCGTCGTCGCTGGCATAGGCGGAGCTGCCCCCCGCCAGGGCGTCCCCCGCCTTGTTCACGGCCATCCGCTGCAGCGACGAGCAGCCGGCGGAGACGAAAGCGAGGAGAAGGAGGGCTAGGATGGCGGATCGGTCGATGGGCATGCAGGCCGGATTCTATGCGGGATTCGCCGGCAGTCCGCGCGCGTGGAGCGCCGGGGCCGGCGGCAGCGCCTGTGCTTGCAAAGTTCGCACCGCCCTGTACCGGCGGGACGCTCGGCGTTTGACGGCCTGCTTGGCCCGGTCTATGGTAACCACATGACCTTACGAGGCAAGCCGGTCGCCGAGCTGCTGCCCCTTGGCGCCAAGACCGGCGGGGAGCGCAGGCGAGAGGAGATCGAGCAGGTTGTGCAGGAAATCGACGATCTTGCCCGGAGCATCGCGCGCGCCTGGAAATCGCCCAAGACGGCAACCGAGCTGGTGAAAGAGCAACGGCGCTAGCCGATGCCCGTCGTCAATGCCCAGATCAGCGTAGCACCCAGGATGATCCCGACCGGCGAGGCCACGGCGGTGCTGCACGCGCCAGGGGCCGGCGGCGGGAGCGAGCCGATCCAGGTGATCGGCACCGCGGCCATCCGGCGCGGCTTCGACGAGGTCTGCCTGCAGCAGGCGATCAACGTTCGCGGCGCTCCCGGGGTCGCCGAGGTGGCGCTCAATCCGGACGCGCACCGCGGCTACGGTGCCCCGATCGGCTGCGTCCTCGCCTCGCCCAGCCACGTCTACCCCGGACCGGTCGGAGTCGACATCAAGTGCTCGATGAGCCTGCTGCAGCTCGACCTGCCGGCCGCGGCGATCGATCCGCAGCAGGTTCGCCGCGCGCTGATCCACGAGATCGCCCGGCGCGTCCCGACCGGCCCCGGCCGTGGCCAGCGCCATGCCCCGGGGTCTCGCTCCGTCGGCCCGGAGCTGGGCGAGGCGGCGGTGACCGAGGGCGCCTCGGGCCGAGTCTGCGCCGCTCTCGGCATCCCCGCCGCATGGCGGGAGCGCTGCGAGGACTGGCGTCACCTCGGCCACGACGGCACGACGGACGCCCTGGCGGCGCGGCTGGCGGAGCTCCGCGAGGGCGGCCGCTTCGGCGCCTTCGCCGACAAGATCGCCCAGCTCGGCTCCTACGGCGGCGGCAATCACTTCGGCGAGTGCGAGGTGGTGCGGCTCGGCGCCAACCCACCGGCGGCGGCGGCGGCGTTCGGGCTGCGCCACGGTCACGTCGCCTTCCTGTCGCACTGCGGCTCGCGGGGCTTCGGCCATCACCTGGCGCAAGGCCAGTTCCAGGAGCTGCGGCACCAGTTCGAGCGGCTCGGCCTCCCCTTGCCGGCCGGCGACCCGCACCTCGTCTACGCGCCGCTCGGGACCCCCGAAGCCGGCCGCTACCTCGACGACATGGCGATGGGCGCCAACTTCGCGACCGTCAACCACCTGCTGATCAACAGCCTGGTGCTGGAGGCGTTCGCCGCGGTCTTTCCGGGCGTCGGCGGCCGGCTGGTGTACTTCATCAGCCACAACATCGCGCGGCTCGAGACGCTCGAGGGACGGCCGATGTGGGTCCATCGCAAGGGGGCGACGCGCGCCTTCCCGGCCGGCCATCCCGACCTCGCCGGGACGCCCTTCGCGGACACCGGTCACCCGATCCTCCTGCCCGGCAACCCGCAGGCCGGCTCGGTGGTGATGGTCGCCGAGCCGGGCGCCCGCCTCACCTGTTTCAGCGTCAACCACGGCGCCGGCCGCGCCATGGGCCGGCGCCAGGCGATCCGTCAGCTCGACCAGCAGGCCGTCGACCGCTCCTTCGCCGAGCGCGACATCCTGACCAACACCCGCACCTACCCGCGCGACGAGGCCCCGGCGGCCTACAAGGACTTCGACGAGGTGCTGCGCTCGGTCGAGCTGGCCGGACTCGCCACCGAGGTCGCCCGTCTCGACGCTCGCTTCGTGATCAAGGACGGCGCGCCTGCGGACGACTAGTGGCCACGGAACCCGGCCCCGCCGGAGATCCAATCCGGGCGGCGGGAGCGGCCTGGTCCACTCCAAGCCACGGGGGTGGTCTACCCCACCGCCACGATCGGTGCGGTCAGGGGCTCGAGCGGCGGGTCCCCGGGGTAGAGGACGCGCTCGAGGAAGAGGCCGGAGGGCGGCGCGGTCCACTCGGCGGGCCGCTGGGGACGCCCGGCCTGGCCATCGGCGCGAGCCGGATCGGCGGCGAGCAGGGCCGCGAAGCCGTCGAGGTCGAGCTCGCCGCTGCCCGCCCGCACCAGGGCACCGGTGACCCGGCGCACCATCTTCCAGAGGAAGTGGGAGGCGACCAGGCGGCAGAGGATGAGCGAGCCGGCGGCGGCCACCTCGGCGCGCTCCACCACCACCACGGTGCTCGGCTGCTCGGCCGGGCGCTCGCAGAACAGCCGGAAGTCGTGCCGGCCCGGCAGCAGCGCCGCGGCGGCGGCCATCCGCCCGGCGTCGAGGGGCCGCTTCACCCACCAGACGTAGCGCTTGGCGAGCGCCGTGCGGCGGCGCGAGACCTGGTAGAGGTAGGAGCGGGCGAGCGCCGAGTGGCGGGCATGGAAGCCGGCCGCGGCCGGCGCCAGCGCCAGCACGTGGATGTCGGCCGGCAGACGGTCGTTGACCTCCCGCCTCAGCCCCTCGGCCTCGACGGCGTGGGCGAGGCGCAGGTGCGCGGTCTGAGCGAGCGCGTGCACCCCCGCGTCGGTGCGGCCGGAACCGCCCAGCTCCTTGATCGCGTTGCCCTCCCCCATCGTCTCTTGCAGGGCGCGGCGCAGCTCGCCCGCCACGGAGCGCGCATTCTGCTGCTCCTGCCATCCGTGGTAGCGGGTTCCTTCGTACTCCAGGGTGAGACGGTAGGTCGTGGCCACGGGCGGTGATTATGCGTCAGAGACAGATCGCGCTACGATACATCTCGAGCGGTGCCTGTGGTAAACTTCGCCTCATGTACTCGGCGAGCCATCCAGGCTCCCTCATCCTCCAGGAGGTTACGATGAAGAGAACGATTGCCCTATTGGCCTGCCTCGCGGTGATCAGCCTCATGGTGGCGCCGATCGCCGCCGCCGCGGCCGGCACTGCCGGCAGCTGGAACGGCTGGATCGTGGACGAGAAGTGCGGCGCCAAAGACGCCAACGCCGGCGCGGCGGCCTGCGTGACGAAGTGCAACGACAAGGGCGCCAAGCTGGTCCTCTACAACGGCGCCGACAAGAAGCTCTACAAGCTCGACAAGCAGGACGTTGCCAAGGGGCACATCGGCCACGAGGTGACGGTCAAGGGCACGGCGACTGGCAGCAGCATCGCGGTCGATTCGATCGAAGCCGCCGCCCCGGCGAAGTCGAAGTAAGCGTCTCGCGGCGAGCGGCGAGCAAGGGTGCTCGCCCCCCATCCCTTCCCAGTCCAAGCGGCGCAGGGCGGATCTCAGCCCTGCGCCGTGTTGGGCTGCTTCGCCCTCAGATCTTCACCTTCCGGCTGACCAGCGTCGTGTCTCCCTGCTGCACCGGCACCGCGGTCGGCGGCCGTGCAGCCAGCAGCGCCGCGCCGGCGGGCGGGAGGCCGGGGGTGATGTCGACCGCGTACAGCTCGAGCGGGCCGGTGTCGCCCAGCACCATGTCCAGCTCGCACCCGGCGGCCGGCAGCGTCACGTCGCTGTAGCCCATCCAATCGGAGGGCCCCCTCTGGGGCTTGCCCCCGCGCCAGCCGGTCGCGGGCACCGGGTGCCCTTCGATGGTCACCGATTCCGGCTTCGCCCGGACGGGCACCCACACCACGCCGAGGATCGCGCCGCGCCGTGACAGCAGCCGCAGGCGCAGGTGCCGCTTGCCGCCGGCGACGACGCTCTCGAGCACCTGCAGATCGGGCGGCGGCGCCGCGGCGGCGGCGAGCGGCGGGGCGGCGGCGCTCGCCGCCACCGAACCCGCCGACGACCAGGGGAAGGCCGGCGCCGGCGGCCCGAACGCCGCTGCCTGCCGCACGGCCACCGGCAGCGGCGGCAAGGCGCGCACCACCCAGCGGGCCACGCCGGAGTCGCCGTCCTGGTGGAAGGTGTAGGTGAGCGGCTGCGGCGACTGCAGCGAGAAGCGCGGTTGCGTCATCGCTGCCAGCGCCGCCAGCACGGTCGCCGCCAGCGCCAGCACCCACAGCCGGCGTCCGAGACCTCCGCCGCCGGTGACCAGCGGCGCCAGCGTCGCGAACAGGATGGAGAGCAGCACCGCGATGATCGGCAACGCCTGTGTTCCCAGGCCCTCGTAGACCGGCGGCAGCACTCCCCACCAGAGCAGCGCCGCGACGACGCCCGGAACGATCGTCGCGCCGATCAACGGCACCGGCACCGCGGCGAGGGCCGGCGTCGCCGGTCCGCCGCCGCGCCAGATCCGGCCCAGCACGCCGCAGATCCCCGCCGCCAGCACCGGCACCACCAGGACGTAGCTCGTCGCCGGCGCCAGGAAGGCCATCGCCACGGCCAGCGCCGCCCAGACGATCCAGATACCAGCCCACATCCCCAGCGGGGCACCTCGGCGCCCCATCCCCAGCATCGCCGCGAATGCCGCCACCACCGCCAGCGGCAGCAGCCAGAAGGCCGCCAGCGCCGGCAGCGGATGCGCCAACCAGACCACCGCGAGGGGGCCCGCGGCACGCAAGGCCAGCCACAGGCCGTACGCCAGCAGGGTCGTTGCCAGCAGCATCGCCGGCGCCGCCAGCAGGCCGAGCACCAGCTCGCCGCCGCCGAGCGTGCGTCGCGCCAGGGCGATCACCGTCGCCCCCAGCACCAGCAGCAGCGCCGCCATCGCCAGCGCCAGCATCCAGGACACGGGCCAGCGCGCGATCCCGAGGCCGAGCAGGTCGAAGAACACCAGGTTGCCCCGCGGCGGGTGCGACAGGTCGGCGGAGCTCGCCAGGCCGGTGACGGCGGCCAGCGCGCCGTCTCCCTGGTGCTGCAGGCTGGCAGGCGAGGCATAGGCGAGGTTGTCGTCGGGAGTGTGGTAGCGGGTGGCGCCGCCGATGAATGCGAAGTTGAGGCCGGGCACGTGGTAGTGCCTGAAGACCGTCAGGTCCGTGTCGTTGGGCAGCTGAGAATAGATGGCGGCGGCGAGCGAGGTGGTGACGGGGCGCATCACCCGCGGCGCCCAGGCGGAGAGCATCCAGCCGTCGTCGCCGCTGGTCTCGAACATGAAGCTCGGGCCGCTGGTGCCGCGCGCCTCGAGGTTCACGACCGCCTTGACGTCGCTCGCCTCCGCGCTCGATTCCTCGAAGGCGGATGCGCCCAGGAGCCCAGCCTCCTCCCCTTCGTCGATCAGCAGCAGCACCGGATGACGGAGCGGCGGTCCGGCCTCCAGAGCGCGCGCGATCTCGAGGATGGCAGCCACTCCGGCGAGGTCGTCGGAGACGCCCGGACCGGCGTCGACCGAGTCGTAATGGGCGGTCAGCGCCACCGCCGCGCCGGGCTCGCTCCCCTCGAGCCGCGCCACGACGTTGCGCACCCGGCCGCAGGCGCCGCCCCAGTGGCAGGCGAAGCCCTCCTCGATGTGCGGTTGGAGGCCGAGGCCGGCGAGGGTCGCGACGATGGCCTGGCGCACCCGCTCGTCCGCCGCGCTGCCCACCGGGTGCGGGCGGCCGTCGCCGGCCAGCCGGCGCAGCACCTCGCGCGCCCGCGCGGCGGAGAACTCGCCGGCCGGCGCTTCGGCGGACCGCGGCGCCGGCGGCAGGTGCAGCACGATCACCGCCAGCAGCGTCAAGCCGAACAGCGCCAGCATCAGGGCGAGCGCCCCCCCGGCGCTCCTCGGGCTCGCTTCGCTCGGCGCCTCGACCTCGTGGTGCGGCTCGGCCATGTGCTCGCTCCTCCTGGGGGCTGACGGGGGTCCACGACTCGCGCGCGCACGCCACAGGCCCGCGGACGAACGCGGATGAAGCTCGGATCGCTGACGCCTACGCTACCACTGTGCGCCGGGCGCGAAGCGCCGGGGCAGTCCGGGACCGTGGTAGTGGACCCCGGGGGCCTTTCCGGCCGCCCGCGCCGCGCTCGTGATGTAAAGTCGCTTCATGGCCTCCGGGCAAGAGGAACTGCTGTTCGGCCGGCTGGCGCTGCACTACAAGCTGATCACCGCCGGCCAGCTGGAGGAGGTGCACGGGCTGCACGCCCTGGCCGGCGGACGCCGCCGGCTGCCCGAGATCCTGGTCGAGATGGGCTACTTGAGCCAGCGCCAGGTCGACCAGCTGCTGGTGGTGCAGCACGATTACCTGGAGAAGCGGCGGGCAGCCCAGGCGGCTGCGGCAGCAGCCGCGTCCGAATCACCGTCGGCCGCCGCAGCGGCCACCGCTCCATCGGCTGCGGCAGCAGACTCCCGCCTTGACTCGTCGGCGGCGGCACCCGCAACCGCCACCGAGCCCTCGCCGGCAAGAGCTGCCGCCGCCCCGGCACTGGCGCCGGCGAGAGCTGCCGCCCCCCTCGGGCCTACGGCTGCGAGAGCCGCCGCTCCGCACGCACCTGCAGCATCCACGGCGGGATCTGACGACACGGTGGCGGCCCCAGGCGGGCCAGGTGCCCCAGGTGCCCCGGGCGCCCCAGGTGCCCGCCCGCGCGCCGCAGGCACCCCGGGCGCCCCCGCCCGTGCGGCTGCCGCGTGGCCCGAGATCGCGGCGACCGCGACACCGTGGTTGGGAGGGGCTGCCGGCCAGCGGCAGCTCGACGCGCTGCTGGCGTTGGCGGTCGAGCGCGGCGCCAGCGACATCCACATCCACAGCGGCGCGCCGATCGGCGCGCGCCTGGTCGGCAGCCTCGTGGACCTCGATCCGGAGCCCCTCGCGCCGGCGGTGGCGGCGCGCATGATCGAGGAGGTGCTCGACGACGACCAGCGCGCCGCCCTGGCCCGCCACGGCCAGATCGATTTCGCCTACACCCTGCCCGGCCGCGCCCGCTTCCGCGCCAATGCCTACCGCCAGCAGCGCGGCCTCGACGCGGTGTTCCGCAGCATCCCGTCGCAGCCGCCGACCCTGATCTCGCTCGGCCTCCCCGAGTCGCTGGCCCGCCTCGCCGACTACAACCAGGGCATGGTGCTGGTCACCGGTCCCAGCGGCTGCGGCAAGTCGGCGACCATGGCGGCGCTGCTCAACATCATCAACCAGACCCGCACCGAGCACATCGTCACCGTCGAGGACCCCATCGAGTACATCCACCCTTCCCGCCGCGGGATCGTCAACCAGCGGCAGGTGGGGCCACACACCGCCTCCTTCGCCCGCGCCCTGCGCGCCGCGTTGCGCGAGGATCCCGACGTCATCGCCATCGGCGAGCTGCGCGACCTCGAGACCATCTCGCTGGCCATCACCGCTGCCGAGACCGGCCACCTCGTCCTCGGCACCCTGCACACCAACAACTCCGTGCGCACCATCAATCGCATGCTGGGCGTTTTCCCGCCCAGCCAGCAAGGCCAGATGCGCACCATGATCTCCGAGTCGCTGCGCGCCGTGGTGTCGCAGCGCCTGGTGGCGCGCGCCGACGGCAGCGGCCGGGTGCCGGCCCTCGAGGTGCTGATCGTCACCAAGGCGGTGGCCAACCTGATCCGGGAAAGCAAGACTTTCCAGATCCGGTCCATCCTGCAGACCGGCGCCGCGCACGGCATGATCCAGCTCGATGCCTCGCTCGCCGAGCTGGTCAGGAGCGGCGTGGTGACCCGCGACGAGGCGGTGTTGCACGCCGAGGACCCCGCCAAGATCCCCTGATCCGAGAGGTCGGAGAGATCCGAGCGAATCGAGAGACCCGAGAGACCCGGGAGACCTGGGAGCTCGAGAGCAGGACCCGAGGAGACGCGCGATGGCTGGAATGCGAGAGCTGCTGCAGCACGTCAAGGACCAGGGGGGCTCGGACCTGCACCTGGCGTCCGGCCTCGAGCCGCGCATCCGCCGCCACGGCGCGCTCGAGGCGGTGCCGGGCTGGACGCAGCTCGACGATTCGCAGATCTCGGAGCTGCTGCGCGAGGTCGCCTCGGCAGGCCAGTGGGAGGAGTACAAGCGCCACCACGACCTCGACCTCGCCTACGGCATCGAGGGCATCGGCCGCTTCCGCGTCAACTACTCGTACCAGCTCAACGGTGCCAGCGCGGTCTTCCGGCTCATTCCCGAGACGATCACCACCCTCGAGGAGCTGGACATGCCGAAGGCCATCGCCGGGCTCGCCGACGTCCGTTCAGGCCTGATCTTGATCACCGGTCCGACCGGCAGCGGCAAGTCCACCACGCTGGCCGCGATCATCGACCGCATCAACTCCAACTCCTGCCGGCACATCGTGACCATCGAAGACCCGGTCGAGTTCGTGCACCGCAACAAGCGGAGCCGCTTCTCGCAGCGCGAGGTGGGCAGCGACACGGAGAGCTTCAGCAGCGCGCTGCGCGCCGCCATCCGCCAGGACGCCGACGTCATCCTGGTCGGCGAGATGCGCGACCTCGACACCATCGCCCTCGCCCTGACCGCCGCCGAGATGGGCGCGCTGGTCTTCGGCACCATGCACACCAACGGCGCCGCCAACACCATCGACCGCCTCATCGACGCCTTCCCGGCCGAGGAGCAGGCGCAGATCCGCACCACGCTGTCCGAATCGCTCGCCGCGGTGGTCTCGCAGCAGCTGCTGCGCACCGCCGATGGCCGCGGCCGCTGCGCCGTCGTCGAGGTCCTGCTCAAGACCCCCGCCCTGCCGAACGTCATCCGCGAGGGCAACACACAGATGATCCAGACCATCATGCAGGGTGGCCGCGCCCTCGGCATGGTGATCCTCGACGACGCCCTGGCGGCGAGGGTGGAGGCCAAGCAGGTGACGCCGCGCGACGCCTACCTCAAGGCCAACAACAAGGCGCGCTTCGAGAGCCTGATCGACGACTGACCGCCCGCCACCCAACGGCAGGGAGAGAGACGTAGAGCACGAAGAAGAGGCCGAGCGCCGCCCGGCGTTGCAGGCCGCCGAAGCGTCTCCACGCAGGCATTATTCGCGGCCTCCTGGGCTTGGTAGGCCAGCCAGGCGTTCGAAGACGCCCTGCAGGCCCTCGCTCTCGGCCAGGCTTTCCAAGGCTCGCTCATAGTCGTCCAAGATCGAGGCTACCGGCGAGCGATGAACGACACTGCCATGCGGATCGGAAGGCGGCAGAGCCCGCACGATGATCGGCATCCAGAAGCGATCCCAATCGTGGGGGGAATCCCACGGCAGCGCCAGGTGCGGCCAGCCCTGAAACGCGGGAAGCCCAGCCAGCAGCGGGTCCAGTAGCACGCCTGGAAAGCCGAGGCCCAACCAGGGACTGTGTTGCGCGTGCGGATGATGCGCCAGGATCACGAGGGCCTTGTCGGCCAGCCGCGCGCGGTGCCGAGGGGCGACCTCCCCATCGTGGATCAGCACCACGTCGGCGGCGGCCAGGGCGGCGGCGGCGCTTTCCGGGTCGGATCTCCAGTCCAGCGTGCCCTCCTCGCAGGGCATGCCTGGGGTAGGTGTGGACCCGACGCAGTGGGCTTGGTGCACGGTCTCCTGGGAAATGCAGCGCGCAAGGAGCGCCGGCAGGCCCTCCAGCCGCTGCGTCGAATAGACGACGATGCGCAGCGCCCGCTCCGGATCGGCGCGCGGTTGGATCAGCGGGCCAGGCGTGATCGCCCAGGCCGGGCGATGCGAAGAGATGACCTCTCGCTCTTCCTGGGGAATCTCGATCGGAGCCATGGGCGCCGTACCACGCGCGTGCGCCGCGTGGGTACCCCGCAGCTCGTGAAAGCGCCGAACCCACTCTTCGGACGTGCCGTCGGCCTGCTTGCGATAACGCGGCGGGGCGATCACCAGGTCCGGAGGCACCGGGATCTGGAGCTCGGCGATGGCGCGCCGCGTGGTCGCCGCCTGGGCCTCTACGAAGTCCTCGTACACGATCTCCAGGGGCTGGACGCCGCGCTCCTCGAAGAGGAGCTGCCATACCGCCTCGTGCCCACGGATGCGCCGCAGCAGGCGCTCGATCTTGTCCGCGTCGAACGCCGGCTGAGCCCGCTCGGCGGTTTCCCTGGTGCGAGCCCAGGCGTCCATCTCCCACCAAGCATTGGTCTGGATCGCCTTGAGATGCGAGACGGCCTGCCGCACCTTGTCGCGCCGGGTCAGCCGGACGTAGCGCGCGTCCGGCAGCCAGCTCTGCAGGAGCTCGCCCGCGCCGATGCCGCGGTATCCCGGGAGCTCGCGCAGCTTGAGGACCAACTGCTTCAGTTGCCACCACTGGACCGTCGCACCGAAGACGCCGTTCGGCGTGGTGCACTCGCGCGCGACCTGATCGAGATACGCGGCATACGCGGCGGGATCGGGCTCGGTCGGGAGCTCCTGGAAGCGGGCCGGATGGAAGCACTCCCGCGGCCGGCCGGCGATCCCGGTGAGTGCCAGCGCGTCACCGAGGAGGTGGCTCCCCGTACGCTCGGTGGCGCAGATCAGGTAGGAGATCGGATTCCGCACCGGTCTCCTAGACGTGGCAGATCTCTTTGAATCGTTCGAACAGCCAGTCGTCGTCCCGCACCCGGCGCGCCTCGAACTCCGCCCGCTTCTGCCAGACGTCGCTCTCCACCGCCTGCGCCAGCGCGGCCCCGAAGCGCGTGCGATTGCGCAGCGCGGAGGCCACGCGGGCAATCCGCCGGCGGTTGAAGTGCAGCAAGGCC
>DATDGZ010000337.1:0-1765 GCA_036521795.1 Thermoanaerobaculia bacterium
GGGCGCCGTGGCGGTGAGCTGGGAGGGGGGCGGGTGGACCTACGGCGAGCTCGACGCGCGGGCGAACCGGCTGGCATGGCGGCTACGGGCGGCAGGGGCTGGGCCGGAGCGGCTGGTCGGCCTGTGCCTGGAGAGTCCGCCGGCGCTGGTGCTGGGGGTCCTGGCGGCGCTCGAGGCGGGCGCCGCCTACCTGCCGCTGGACCCGCACCAGCCCACGGCGCGATGGGAGGTGCTGCTGGCCGACGCCGGGGTCGCGCTGCTGGTGACCGAGCCGCATCTCGAGCACCGGTTCCTGGGGTTGGCGGGGTCACGCCCGCTCCGGCTGCTGTCGGTGGCGATCGACGAGGAGCTGCCGGAGCCGGCGGCCGCGGGGCGGCCGGTCACCGGCGTGACGCCGGAGAACCTGGCCTACGTGATCTACACCTCGGGCTCGACGGGAGCTCCGAAAGGAGTCTTGATCAGCCACGCCAACGTCGTGCGGCTGCTGGCGGCGACCGTCGCGGTCTACGGCTTCGGGCCCGAAGACGTCTGGACGCTGTTCCACTCCTATGCGTTCGATTTCTCGGTGTGGGAGATGTGGGGAGCGCTGGCCTACGGCGGCAGGCTGGTCGTGATGCCGCGCTGGCAGTGCCAATCGCCGGCGGCGTTCCGCGAGCTGCTGGTGCGGCAGGGAGTGACCGTGCTCAACCAGACGCCGTCGGCGTTCGGCTCCCTGCTGCGGGCTCCGGGCGGGGCCGGAGAGGACCCGGGCGCGGCGCCGCCCAGCCTGCGCTGGGTGATCTTCGGCGGCGAGGCGTTGGAGGTGAGAGCCCTGGGGCCCTGGATGGAGCGGCATGGGGTCGAGCGGCCGTCGCTGGTGAACATGTACGGGATCACCGAGACGACGGTGCACGTGACCTGGCGGCGGCTGGCGCCAGAGGACCTGGCGCCGCGACGGGGGAGCCCGATCGGAGCGCCGATCGCGGACCTGCGCATCTACATCCTCGACCCTGGCGGGAATCCGGTGCCGCTGGGGATCCCTGGCGAGATCTACGTGGCGGGCGCGGGCCTCGCGCGGGGGTACCTGGGGCGGCCGGCGCTGACGGCCGAGCGCTTCGTGCCGGACCCCTTCGGGGATGGGGAGGCGGGAGGAGGAGGCCGCCTCTACCGCACCGGCGACCTGGGCCGCTTCGTGACCCGCGGTGAGATCGAGTTCCTGGGACGCATCGACCAGCAGGTCAAGCTGCGGGGCTATCGCATCGAGCTGGGCGAGATCGAGGCGCTGCTGGCGGCGCAGCCGGAGGTCGCGGAGGCGGTGGTGGTGATGCGCGAGGAGCCGCCGGGCGATCGCCGCCTGGTGGCCTACGTGGGAGTGGGCGGCGGTGCGCGCCAGGAGGTGGCGGCAGGGCCGGCGGCGAGCGCCGCCGCGGCCGGCGCCGCCGAGATGGCGGGGCGGCTGCGCCTGGCGCTCGAGGAGAAGCTCCCCGACTACATGGTGCCGGCGCAGATCGTGGTGCTGGCCCGGCTGCCCACCACCGCCAGCGGCAAGATCGACCGGCGGTCCCTGCCGGCGCCGGACAGGGAGCGTTCCGAGCCGAGCACCTACGTGGCGCCGCGCACGCCGATCGAGGAGCTGCTGACCGGCATGATCGGCGAGCTGCTGGGGCTCGAGCGCGTGGGCGCGAGCGACGACTTCTGGAAGCTCGGCGGACACTCGCTGCTGGCCGCCCGCCTCGTGGCACGGGTGCGGGAGAGCCTGCGCGTCGAGCTCTCCTTGCGCGACCTC
>DATDGZ010000338.1:0-7715 GCA_036521795.1 Thermoanaerobaculia bacterium
GTTCGTGCTCGGGCTGCGCCCCTTCTTCGCCCGCCGCGAGCGCGGGGCCCTCTGCCGCGCCGACCTGCACGGCGCGGCGCCGGCGGCGCTCCGCGAGGAGGCGGGGCTGCGGCTGCGCTGGTCCTCGGGGGCCGAGATTTCCCTCGCGGCGGCGGCCGAGCTCGACGAGCGTCCGGACTGGTGGTACCGCTTCGAGCTCGAGGAGGAGCGGCGGCGCGGCCGCGAGTTCCAGGAGGACCTCTGGACGCCGGGTTTGCTGCGCAGAGAGCTGGCGTCCGGCGACAGCCTCGGCCTGGTGGCCTCTGCCGGCGCGGCGGCGGGCCGCGACGCGCTCGAGCTGCTGGCGCGGGAACGGCGGCGGCGCGAGAAGCTGCTCGACCGGCTGCCCGTCCAGGACGAGCTGACGCGCATCCTCGCCCTCGCCGCCGACCAGTTCGCGCTGCGCCGGCCCGGCGGCGCGCGGCTGCTGGCGTCCGGCTATCCGGGGGGCGACAAGGCCACGGCCGGCAGCCTGATCGCCCTGCCCGGAGCAATGCTGGCCACCGGCCGCGCCGACGAGGCCAAGAAGCTGCTGCGCGCCTGCGCCCGCGCCGCGGCCGGCGGCGCGCCGCCGGACCGCCTGTCGCAGATGCGCGGCAACACGGCCGCGCTGCCGCACGGCCTGCCGAACGCGCGCGCCGAGGCGGACCATGACGCACCGGCAGGCCAGCTCTGGCTGTTCGTGGCCGCCTGGCGCTACCTGCGGGCAACCGGCGACGAGCCGCTGGTGCGCGACGTCCTGCTGCCGGCGCTGGCGAAAATCGCCGCGGGCCATGAGCGCGGCGTCCCGAACGGCCTGCGTGTCGCTGCGGACGGTCTCCTCGAAGCGCCGCCGAGCTCGCCCGCGGCGGCCTTCCGGCCGGGCAAGGCGGTCGAGATCAACGCCCTCTGGCACAATGCGTTGGCCATCCTGGCCGATCTCGGCGGCCGGCTGGGCGACCCCGCCGAGGCCAAAGTCTGGGGCGAGCGCGCCCGGCGCGTCCAGCGCCGCTACGCCGAGCTGTTCTGGAATGCCGCGGAGGGATGCCTCTACGACAGCGTCCCCGCCGACGGAGACGCCGCGACCTCGACGGCAAGCACGTCCAGAGCGACCGGCAAGGCAGGCAGGCCCGCAGTCACCAGGGCGGCCGGAACGACTCCGGACACCGGCGCGGCCGGGCCCAGCGGAGCGGCCGGCAGCGCCGAGCGCGACCCGACGCTGCGTGCCCACCAGGTACTGGCCATCGGGCTGCCGTTCCCGCCGCTGTCGAAGCAGCGCGCCCAGCGGCTGCTCGGAACCATCGAAGAGCGCCTGTACACGCCGGTCGGGCTGCGCGACGTTGCACCGGCCGGCGAGGCGGCCTCGGAGCCCGCGGCGGCACCGATGGCCGGAGCGCCTTCGGCCCTGGGCACAGTGCCGGCCGTAGCGTCGTCGCTGGCCGCGACGGCGGCGCAGCCCGCCGCGGCGGCCATCGCCGAGACGCGTGAGAGAGAGGAGGACCGTGCCTCCGGCCGCGTGCAAGGAGGACACTCCGACCTCGCCTGGCCATGGCTGCTCGGGCCGTTCCTCGCCGCCCAGGTCTGGCTGCGCGGGGAAGCCGGCCGCCGTCAGGCGTTGCAGCTCGTGGCCGAGCTCGATCCGCTGCTCACCAGCGGCGTGATCGGCACCATCGCCGAGCGGGTCGGCGTCGAGCCGCCCCATGCGCCGGCCGGCCACACCGCCCATGCCGCCAGCGTCGCCGAGCTGCTGCGGGTCTACGTCGAGGACCTCCACCCGGGCGCGACGGCGAAGCGCCGGCGCCCGCTCGAATCGAAGCCGAGGCCGAAGCCCCGAGCCCGGCCGGCCGCCGGCTCGCAGCCAGGCCCGCCCCGCGGGCGCGGCCGGAATGCGACCCCCAAGCGCTAGATCTAGAACCACCACCCTGCTTGCGAGTCACCCTCGGGGGCACCGCGGGCGGTGAGCGCTGAGACGCCGCTGAGACAAGCTCGGCGTGACACCCGGACCGGCTGGCGCCACGACGACCGACCACCCGGCGCCACGCTATCCTCCGGTTGCACCTGCGATATGATTGAAGGAGTGTCGTTTCGCGGCAAGCGAGAGCTCGGAGAACAGGGGCGCCGGCGCTCCGGGCTTGCGGTTCGACAGCCGGCCGCTCTGCTGCCGAGGCGCGAACGCGGCCCCGGCGGAGCGGCCTGCCGAGGATGCCGATGAAGTCGCAACACCCCACGAAGCCCAGGCAGATGATCCAGGTCGGGAACCACCAGATCACCCTCCCCGAAGGGGTCACGGTGACAGACTGGGCGCTCGAGCGGGTCCATTGGCAGAACCCGCGTATCCGCGCCTTCCTGGGCTGCATCCGGCTGCTCGAGGGCGTCTTCGAGAGCAACTACTCCCTCCTGCACTGCTCGCCCGAGCGGCTGCTCGACATCTGGGGCAAGGTGCGGCAGGTCTCCGACCTGATCACCAATCGCATCGCGCCGCTGCTGCGCACCCGCTCGCACATCCCCGCCCTGGAAGAGGCGCGCCAAAGCGCCGAGATCTCCCTGGGCCTGCTCCACGGCCAGGTCCTCGCGCCGCTGACGAGGTTCCCCGCCGCTGTCGCGGCGGAGCATCTCGGCGAGGTGCGCAAGCTGCTCTGCGTCTCGATCGGCCAGCTGCACGCCTTCCTCCAGGACACCTTCGGCGAGCTCATGGCGAGCGACCCGCGCAGCCTCCACGATTCCGATTACTTCCTGTCGCGGCGCTTCCCGCAGGACATCGAGGAGGCGGAGTGGCTGCACGCGACCGTTGCCCGCCTCATCGAATACGTCGAACGGCTCGACCAGGTCCGCTCCACCCACCTGACGGCAATGACCGAGCGCATGCGCGCCGACGAGAAGATCGCCACCCGCCAATCTTGGGAGAACACCGCGGCGCTGCTCGAGGTGCTGATCAGCGGGCTGACGCCGAAGCTGAAGGAGGTGCTGGCCCTGCGCGGCGTCCGCTTCCACGAGATGGAGATCCTCGACCGCTACGCCGCCGAGATCCCCGTCTACTGCCGCCTGTTGCTCGAGCTCCAGGACACCGGCTGCTCCGCCGTCGCGGCCATGCAGGCAGCGCTCTCGGACTCGCCGGTCAACGGCGGCCAGAACCTCCGCGACCTGGCTGCCTGCAACGCCGCCGTCAGCCACCGCCTCGTCGGCCTGCTGGTCAAGGTCGACAAGAGCCTGCAGGATCTCGTCGCCTTCCTGCCGCTCTGGCTGCAAGCCATCGAGAAGCGCCGCGCCCTGCTGCTCCGCCGCGCCGCCGAAGAACCCTCGGGCGCGTCGCTTCTCGCGTAGACTTGGGGATGGACTGGGGGGCTTCGTCCTCGCGATGGAGATCGTCCGCGCCGCGCCCGAGCTTGCCGAGAGCCTGACCCGGATCGCGCTGGCCGCGAAGCGCTACTGGCGGTATCCGGAGCGCTGGATCGAGATCTGGACGCCGATCCTGACCTTCACGCCCGAGTACGTGGCAGGGAACCCCACCTATGTCGCCGTCGAAGACGGGAGCCCGGTCGGCTTCTACGCGCTGGTCCTCTCGCCGGACGGCACCCGCGCCCAGCTGGATCACCTCTGGCTCACTCCCGGGTGGATCGGCCGCGGCCTGGGCCGCGCGCTCTTCCAGCACGCCACCACCACCGCCAGGACGCTGGGGGCCACCGTGATCGACATCGAGGCCGAGCCCTACGCCGAGCCCTTCTATCGCCACATGGGAGCCCGCCGCACCGGCGAACGTACTGGCCGGATCGAGGACCAGCCGCGGGTCCTGCCTCTCATGGAGCTCGACCTCGGCACCTGGCCGGTATCGTCGCCGAGCTCCGCCTGAAGACGGCAACGACCGCGATGGCTAGATATAGCGAGATGAGCTGCCCGTGACGTGCCGGTGGCAGACCCTGGCGAGCGCCGAGACGGCCGAGGGGCGGCTCGAGCTGCGCCGGCGCGGCGAGTCCGAGCTGGTGATCACGATCGGCGGCCGGGTGTTGATGAACGGCGCCGCCCATCGCTCCGAGGCGGCGCTGGCCGAGCTGGCCTGCCGTCCCATCGCCGGCTTGCCGCGGCCACGAGTGCTGATCGGCGGTCTCGGGATGGGCTACACCCTGCGCGCCGCGCTCGGCGTCCTGCCGCGGCGGGCGAGCGTCACGGTCGCAGAGATCGATCCGGTGATCGTGGAGTGGTGCCGCGGCCCGCTCGCCGAGCCGGCCGGCAGGAGCGTGGACGATCCGCGCGTCACGATCGAGATCGGCGACGTCGCCGCCGCGATCGCCCGCGCGGCGGCCGCGGGCGGCGGCGGCTTCGACGCCATCCTGCTCGATCTCTACGAAGGTCCGCGCACGGCGGCGCACAGCCGCGACGACCCGCTCTATGGCCGTGCCGCGCTGGCGCGCGTCCGCGCCGCCCTCCACCCGGGCGGCGTGTTCGCGGTCTGGTCCGAGGAGCCCGACGCGGCGTTCGAGGGCCGCCTCGACGCCGCCGGCTTCACCTGGGAACGGCGTCGACCCGGACGCGGCGGCCCGCGTCACACCCTCTACCTGGCAGCCGCGGCGCCCGCGCGGGCGAGCCGCGGCGGCGCGGCAGGTTCCCAGGCAAGCCTCGTCAACGCGGTAACGTCAACGGCGAGCCGCGCTAGCGCGGCTCTTCGTCGAACGAGCCGTGCGGGTCGAGGTCGACCGGCACGTCGGCGGCCGCGGCGAGGGCCGACCTGAGATCGGGAGGCATCGCGCCGTACTTGGTGAACCAGGTCTCGGCGCGGCGGCGGTTGCCAGTCGCCTCGATCTGCAGCACCTCGCGGGTAAGCGAGGCGATCACGCCGGGGATCTTGGCGAAGTCGATCACGTAACGCCCGGACTTCGGATCCCGGCCGATGGCGCCCTGCTCGACCAGGAAGTTGAGCTCCATCATCTCGGCCCGCCCGTGGGCCTCGCCGGTGCCGAAGCGGACGGTGCGGAAGATGCCGGCGACGTACGAGCAGTAGTACTCCTCGAGCCGCTGCTTCGGCAGCGCGCCGTGCTCCATCAGCCAGGCCAGCCCGTACATGCCGGTGACGTCGGCCTTGGCCTCCTCGAGCCCGGAGTAGGCGGGACCGATGGCGGCGCGGATGTCCACCTGCTGGCCGCCGCGGCGGGCGAAGGCCGGACCCAGCCCGTGGCTGATCTCGTGCATCATCACCGCGGCGAGATAACCGCCGGCGCTCGCCTTCGCCGCCTGGTCAGGGCGCATCAGCCGCTTGGCAACCGGCAGGATGACGTCATGGACGCGCGCGTCCATGAAGTTCTTGAAGAAGATCCGCTTGCTCCCCTTCCGTTCGTGGACCCGCGGGTCGTTCGGCAGGTTGTCGGCGACCGCCTGGTAGCCGTGGCGCAGGTCGCCGGCGCGGAACGGGCTGTCCATCACCTCCATCGGCGCGACCCGGCCGTGCTTCGACGGGCGGTCCGGCGGCATCAGCGGCAGGGCGTCCTGGAGGTCCGGCACGTACTTCTGGAACACCGCCAGCTTGGCGCTCTCCGCCTCGTTGCGGATGAGCACCGCGGCGCCGTAGGAGGTCTTCACCCCCAGCAGGTCGTCGAGATAGACCTCGTAGGGCGCGAAGATGACGTCGAACTTGGGATTGGGCAGATCGAGCCATGCCAGGTCGCTCGCGTAGTAGTCGTCGTCGAGCAGCGCCGTGGCGCGCAGCCGCAGGAAGTTGGCGAACGCCGGGTCGCCGGACAGCGCCGCCGCCTCCCGCAAGGCGCGCGCGGCAGGCACCAGGAGCTCGCGGTAGGCGACGTGATAGGGCACCGCCACCAGCTTCCCACCCTCTCGCCGCAGGACGGCGTGCTCGTCGTAGATGGCGTTGCGGGCCGCCGGATGAGCCGCGATGTAGGCCTCGATCTCCTGGCGGCTGGCTCCCTCGGGGTAGAGGGCCCGGCCGGGCGGCGCCGGCTGCTTGCCAACCAGCGGCCGGTTCTCGTCGAGCAGGTCGTAACGGCTGCCGTTGATCCACAGCAGGCGCCGCAACGCCCGCAGCGCGGCAGCGCGCGGCGCCGCGGCGTTGCCGGCAACCGCCGATGACCCGGGCGGTCCAGGTGCACCGGGCGCCCCGGAGGCCACCGGCGCCATGGCCTTGTACAGCGCCAGCGCCTGCGGATCGCTCTGCCGCCAGTAGATGCTCTCGAGCTGGCGGCAGGCTTCGACCAGCTTCTCGACCAGCTGCCGTTCGCGGGCGCTGAGACCGGCGCTATGCCAGGGCATGGCGACCGGCTTCCACTTCGCCAGGCGCTGCTCGAGGTCGGGCGCGAGGTCGCCGGGTGCCGGCAGCGCGACCGCGGGCGACCGCGCCGCGGCCGACGCGGCGGGTGGTGCGGATGCCGCGGACGGTGCGGCGGCGGCGGCGGCCGCGGCGGCGGCGGCGTATGCCATCCGGCTGGGCACCGCATCCGGCACGGACCAGGCCGCGGCCGCGAGCACGGCCATGCAGGCCGCGGGCAGGAGCCAGGCGCGGAGCGCCCGCGGCTCTGGACGGCGAGGATGAAGGTGGTCAGGCATGGCGGGGAGTTTATACGAGGGGCCTCGGGCTCAGCGCGGCCATGTCGCGGGACAGCGCCGCATCCGCCGACCTCGCGGGAAGCCGCGGCCTGCTCATGGCCTCTCGCCGGTGTTGACGCGGGTCCTGGGGGCGGATAGCGTCACGGACCGTCCGCACGAAGCGCCCGCACGTGGGCGGCCATCGAGAAGAACCTGATCGAACGGGCGACGTGCGTCGCTTGAAGCAACGCAATGAACGATTGCCCCCAGAAGCCTTCCATGTCAAAGAGTCAGACCTTGACCGCTGGATAAGCCAATTCGAGGCACCTACAGCCGACGAGTTCGGAACATGAGCCGCAGCAGCCCGTCGCCGCTTCATGCCCCCTCGCCGCCGACCAGGCGGAGGAGGGCATCGCCGTACTTGCTGACGATGGTGGGGCCGATGCCGGAGATGGCCAGCAGGCCCTCCTCGTCGCGCGGACGCTCGGCGGCGACGGCGATGAGCACCCGGTCGGAGAGGATGCGGAAGGCCGGGACGCGGCGGCGCTTGGCTTCTGCGGACCGCCAGGCTCGCAGCGCCACCCAGAGGTGGGCGGGTACGGCGTCGGCGCTGGCCGGCCGGGCGGCCGCGGCGGCGGCGGGACGCTGGCCGGCAGTCCGGCCGTCGGAGCCGATCGCGGCCCGGCTTCCCTTGCCGCGGCCTTGTCCAATCCGGCGGCCGTGGCGGCCGAGGTCGTCCGGCGCCTCCGCCGTCCCCATGCCCGCTGCGCCCGGATACGCAGCGGCCGCGCCGCGCCGGCGGCCGCGCCGGCGCGGCGGCTGGACCGTCTCTTCGGCAATCTCGATCGCGGCGAGCAGGGAGTCGGGCTCGCCCTGATACCCCTCGCCCGTCAAGCCAACCCGTAAGAAACGGATCGTCTTGCCGTCCTTGGCGAAAGAATCCTCCTGCACCCGCACCAGGCCGGCGCGGCTGAGCCCTTCGAGCAGCAGCTCGAACTGCTTGCGCTGCAGCGCCGGGCCGGCGGCGCACTCGCGGAAGAGCTGGCCGGCGCTCTGGCCGCCGCGCCCGCGCAGCGTCTCGAGCAGGTGGCGCAGCACCTCGTCCTCCACCGCCGTCGGCCGCCGGAAGCGCCGCACCAGGCAGGCCTCGGGCGCGCAGATGTCGCAGGAGC
>DATDGZ010000339.1:0-9504 GCA_036521795.1 Thermoanaerobaculia bacterium
CAGGAGGTCGCCGATCAGCGCGCCTGCCACGATCGGTTGGCGCGCGGCGCCGCCGGCGCGCCGCGCTCAGCTGTCGCGAAGCGCGGCGGACAGGTCGAGGCGGGCGGCGCGGGCCGCCGGCAGCCAGCTGGCGAGCGCGCCGACGGCAAGCATCGACAGCGCAGCCAGGACCCCCAGCGCCGGGCCGTACCAGAGACGGTCGCCTTCCAGGGGCATGCACAACTTCGACAGCCCCGACCCGAAGACCACGAAAGCGCCGAGACCCAGGGCGGTTCCCAGGGAGGCCAGGGCGACGCCTTCGCGGATCACCTCCCTCAGCACGGCGCGGCGGTTGGCGCCGACCGCCACGCGAATGGCGATCTCCCGCGAGCGCTGCGCCACCGACCAGGAGACCGCGCCGTAGATCCCCACCGCCGCCAGCGCCACGAAGAAGCCGGCGAACAGCGTCATCAGGAGCAGCCTGGGGCGGCTGCCGGCGGCCATGCGATCGAACAGCTCCGCCGCGGTCCGCGGGTCGGCGAGCGCCAGCTGCGGATCGATCGTGGCCAGCGCCTGGCGCAGCGGCGCCGCCAGGAAGGCGGCATCCCTGTCCCCCGCGGCGCGCAGCAGCAGATTCATCGACACGCCGGCGCCGGCGAGGTGGAGCGGCGCGTGCTGCCAGTAGGGCAGGTAGACGATCGGGGGCGCCGGGGACTCCATGCCGTCCTGCCGCACGTCCGCCACGACGCCGACGATCTGCCATGCAGCCGGGCCGGGAAGGGACGGGAAGACCAGCCACCGGCCCAGCGGCTCCGCGCCGGACGAGTACTCGCGGACAAATTCCTGGTTGACGATCGCCGCCGGCAGCGGCCGGTCGCCGCCGCGGGCGTCGCCAGTGTCATCGGCGCCGAACGGGCGCCCGCGGCGGATCGGCACGCCCAGGACCTGCAAGCAGGCCGGAGTGACCTGGATGACCCGGGCCTGGGGTAGGGCCCCGCCAGCCGCCGCGGTGCTGCCATCGATCGTGAAGGAAATGTCCTCGGTTGACCGTGCCGGCAGGCTGGAGATCGCCGCCGCCGCTGCGACGCCCGGCAGGCGCGCGGCGCGTTCGAGCAGCCGCTGGAAGAAGTCTGCCCGGACGTCGCCGCCGGCGTACCGGCCGCCCGGCGACGCGGGGAGCTGAACCGAGGCGGTGAGCACCGCGCGACGCGGCGCGAAGCCGGGGTCGATGGCCATGAAGAGGTAGAAGTTCTTGATCTCCAGGCCGGCACTCGCCAGCAACACGAGCGCCAACGCCACTTCCCCTGCCAAGAACCAGCGGTGCGGCCTGCGGCGGCGGCGGCGCGGCGCGGCAGGGGCCCCCTGGCCGCTGGCCCTGAGCCCCTCGCCGAGGCTGCCCAACGTCACTCGCAACGCCGGCAGCAGGCCGCAGGCATAGCCTGCCGCCAGCGCCAGGGCGGCGGCGTAGAGCACGACGCGGCCGTTCACCTGGAACTGCGGCAACCGCCCCGGGCCGGCCGGCGCGAGCGCCTCCGCGAGGTCGATGCCCGCGGCGGCCAGCAGCAAGCCGGCGCCGCCGCCCAGGAGGGCGAGGACCACGCTCTCGGTCAACAGCTGGCGCACCAGGCGGGAGCGGCTGGCGCCGAGAGCGCCGCGCAGCGCCAGCTCGCGCC
The DNA here is from genome assembly GCA_036521795.1 of Thermoanaerobaculia bacterium. Taxonomy (GTDB): domain Bacteria; phylum Acidobacteriota; class Thermoanaerobaculia; order Multivoradales; family UBA5704; genus JASLEW01. The sequence goes on from DATDGZ010000339.1 coordinate 1,653, forward strand.
GGCGGCCCGCGTCGCGCACCAGCAGCAGGCGAGCGACGTTCGCGCAGATGAGCAGCAGCGTGCAGCCCAGCAGGCCGGCCAGCAGCCACGCGCTGATCTCGATCTCGGCGATGGCGGCGGCTGGCGGCGCGTGTCCCTGCGCCCGCGCTCCGTCGAGGACGCTGAAGATGACGGTGTTGGCACCAATGCCAAGCGCCAGCAGCAGGAGCGCAGCGAGGTTGAAGCGAGGGTAACGGATCAGCGTGCGCAGCGCGTATCGGGCGTCCGAGAGGATTCCGCTCATGGCTTCCCCCGGCGGGTCGGTCTCTGCCGGAGCACAGAGTGCCGTCGAGGCTACAGGGCAAGCGGCGTGCCATCGCCGTGCGGCTGGCGCGCACGAGGAGAGAGGCGCGCTCGAGGGACGGGCGCGGAAATGGACCTGTCCGGGAATGGAACGACGCCGTCGCGGAAACGGACGCGGCCGGACCAGCCGGCCTCGGCGGGGCCCTCCTGCGGCACGGCCTGCAAGCTGCTCTGTGCTCCCGCCATGCCAGGGGCGGCGCCTCGGCCTGGGCCTCGCCCTCGGCCGAAGCTCGGCGATCCCCGGGCGTACACGGCGTACACGGCGTACACCCTATCTTGCCAGCGTGCGGCTTCCCTGCTAACATACCCATCGGTATGGTTAACAATACCCTGGAGTATGGCGCGGACTCTCGATAGGGACGACTGGCTGCGCGCGGCGCGGCTGGCGCTGCTCCGGGGCGGCGTGGAAGCGGTGCGCGTGGCCAAGCTGGCGCGCGACCTGCGGGTCACGAAAGGCAGCTTCTACTGGCACTTCAAGGACCGCGACGAGCTGCTCGAGCTGCTGCTGCGCGAGTGGGAGGGCGAGGGGGCGGAGTTCGTCGCCCAGCTCGACGGCGCGACCGGCCGCCAGGCGCTGGCCACGCTGATGCAGGTCCTGATCGAACGCGCCAGGTTGAGCGAAGAGGGCAAGGTCCCCTCCGATGCCGCGATCTTCGCCTGGGCTTCCGTCTCGCCGCGGGTGGCCAGGCGGGTACAGCGCGCCGAGGAGGAACGGATCGAGCTGCTCGCGCGGCTTCTCGGCAGCGACGTCGGCCGGGGGCGGGCGCGCGGGCGGGTCGAGGTCCTCTACCTGGCGTGGCTGGGCTTCGTCGCTCGCGGCCAGCGCGTGCCGGCGTTTCGCAAGCGGTTTCCCGAGATCGCCCGCACCATGCTGGACCTCCTGACATTCACCAGACCGCGGCACCGCGGCCGACCGCGCGCCGCGCCACCCGCCGAGGAGCCGTCATGACAGACCCGCAGCCCAAGATCGGATCGCTGATGCTCCTCTGCCTGGCCCTCGCCGCGGTGACGGCCGGGAGCGCTCGCGGCCGGTTGCCTGGCGAGGAGCTGACACCTTCCGGCCTGCGACGCGACTCCGCGGTCTACGTCACGATGCGGGACGGCGTAGAGATCGCCGTCGACGTCTGGCTGCCGGCGAATCACCGGCAGGGGGACCGCTGGCCCGTGCTGATGAAGACCACCCGCTACTGGCGCAGCAACGGCACGGGGTGGGGATTGCGCGCCCTGGCCGCGCTGCACATCGTGCGGGCGGACAGCCTCGTCGACCGGCAGCGGGCTTACTTCAACAGCCGGGGCTTCGTCCTGCTCAAGGTGGACGCGCGCGGCAGCGGCGCCTCCGGCGGCCAACGGGTCGTCGAGTATTCCCCTGCCGAGGTCGCCGACCTCGGCGAGGTCGCCGCCTGGGCGGCGCGGCAACCCTGGTCCAACGGGCGCGTCGGGACCTTCGGCATCTCCTACGACGGCAACACCGCCGAACTGGCGGCGGTGCCGAACCAGCCGGCGGTGCGCGCGGTCATGCCGCTCTACGACGACTTCGACACCCAGGCCCTGGTGCGGCCGGGCGGCGTCCTGCTCAGCGCCTTCGTCAAGGGATGGGGCGACCTGGTGGCGGGCCTGGACCGCGACGACCTCTGCGCCGCCGCCGGCCTGCATGGTTTCCAATGCCGCCGGGTGCGGTGGATGTCGACGGGGGTCAAGCCGGTGGATGCGGACCCGCGGGGCAGACACCTCGCCGAGCTGGTCGCGCAGCATCATACCCTCGACATCGCCGCGACCCTCGCGAGAGCCGAGTTTCGCGACGACGCCCTGGTCGTCGCCGGGGACACCTTCCGTTTCCAGGACATCTGTCCCTACGGGCTGCGCCGGCAGATCGAAGCGTCCAAGGTGCCGATGATGGTGTGGTGCGGCTGGATGGACGCGAGCGTCTGCGAGGGGACGCTGATCCGATACCGATCCTTCTCCAACCCGCAGGTCGTGGTGATCGGACCCCTCTCCCATGGCGGCTCGTTCAACGCCGATCCCTTCGCCGTCTCGCACACGCCGCCGGAGCCGCCGCTGCCCGAGCAATACAGGATGGAGGCGGATTTCTTCGACCAGGCGCTGCGCCGTGACCCGCCGGAGAAGATCGAATCGACGATCAGGTACTACACCATGGGGGAAGGCAAGTGGCATTCCACCAAGGTTTGGCCGCCGGTAGGCCTGCACACCGAGCGGCTCTATCTCGCGGCGAGTCACGGCTTGAGCGACTCGCCGCCCGGCTCCACGCCGGCGAGCAATGCGAGCGATGCGAGCGACGCGAGCGATTCCTACCAGGTGGACTTCACCGCCTCGAGTGGCAAGCAGACCCGGTGGCATACCCAGCTCGGCGGCGATGACGTGATCTATCCGGATCGCGCCGCCGAGGACAGGAAGCTCCTCACCTACACGGGTCCACCGCTCGAGAGCGATCTCGAGATCACGGGCTCTCCGGTCCTTACCCTCGACCTCGCCTCCACGGCGAGTGACGGTACGGTGCACGCTTACCTGGAGGACGTCGCGCCAGGCGGGCGCGTGACCTATCTCGACGAAGGCCTCTTTCGTGTCATCCATCGGAAGGAGGCCGACCCCGCGAGCCTGCCCTACGCGCCGCTCGGGCCGGCGCACAGCTTCCTGCGACGAGACGCGGAGCCCTTGCGGCCCGGGGAGCCGGCCACCATCCGCTTCGCGCTCTTCCCCACGTCGATCGTCCTGCTGCGGGGCCACCGTCTCCGCCTGGCCCTGGCCGGAGCCGATGCCGGCCTCTTCGAGCGTTACCCGGCCGCGGGGCCGGTGGCCTGGACCGTCCACCGCTCACGAGACCGAGCCTCCTTCCTCGAAGTCCCCGTCAAGCGGCGCTGAGCCCTGGCACGGCCGGCGCGGTAGAGCACCCAGCCGAGATCGGCGGAGGCGCGCGCAGCGGCGCCGGGGTCGCGGTCGGCGGAGGCGCGGAGCTCGGCTGCCGCCCGACCCACCGGTCGCCCAGCAGGAAATCGCCCGTCGCCGACGCCATCTCCGGACCGAGGCTCACGCCTACAGTGTAGGCTCATACGTGGAGATCGAGCTCATCGCCGAGCTCGCGTGACGAAGATGATGGACGGGCGCGGGACACACGAGGAGAGGGCCGCGGCGGCGGCCACGGCAATCGACCGCCGCAGGATCGCCGCCACCCACGAGGTCATCAGGCCGCACCTGCGGGTCACGCCGGTCGTCGACCTCGCCGGCACGGAGCTGGCGCCCGCCTGGCCGGCACCGGCGCGACTGACGCTGAAGCTCGAGCAGCTGCAACATGCCGGCTCCTTCAAGACCCGGGGCGCCTTCGCCAACCTGCTGCTGCGCGAGCTCCCCGGCGCGGGGGTGGTCGCGGCGTCGGGCGGCAATCACGGCGTCGCCGTGGCCTACGCCGCGATGCGCCTCGGGGTGCGGGCGAAGATCTTCGTCCCCACCGTATCCTCGCCCGCCAAGATCGACCGCATCCGCCGCCATGGCGCGGACCTCGCGATCGAGGGCGAGCGCTACGCGGACGCGCTGGCCGCCGCCGAAGCCTGGGCCGAACGGACCGGGGCGTTGCCGGTGCACGCTTTCGACCAGGAGGAGACGCTGCTCGGACAGGGCACCCTCGCCATGGAGCTCGCCGGCCAGGCTCCCGGGCTCGACACCATCCTGGCCGCGGTTGGCGGCGGCGGACTGATCGGCGGCATCGCGGCCTGGTACGCCGGGAGCGTGCGGGTCGTGGGCGTCGAGCCCGAGGCCGCGCCGACGCTGACGGCAGCGCTCGCCGCCGGCCGTCCGGTCGATGCCCCGGCCGGCGGCATCGCCGCCGACTCCCTCGCGCCGCGCCGCGTCGGCGAGCTGATGTTCCCGCTCGCCCGCGCCCACGTCGAGCGGGTGACGCTGGTCAGCGACGAGGCGATCCAGCGCGCCCAGCAAGCCCTCTGGGACGACCTGCGCATCGTCGCCGAGCCAGGCGGCGCCGCCGCCTTCGCAGCGCTGCACAGCGGCGCCTACCGCCCGGCTCCCGAAGAGCGGGTCGGCATCGTGATCAGCGGCGGCAACACGGCCGCCGTCGACTTCACCGGCCGCAAGTCCGGCTAGGCCACCGCGCCAAGCCGCAGCGCTACGCGGCTCGACCGACCAGCCTGCTCCACGTGCTGCTCTCCTTTACTCCTTTACTCCTTCACTTTTGCCTGTTGACATTGGCGTAACTATGGCGTAAGTTGACGAGCGTCGAGCCCGGTGCAGTCCAGCGGCGGCGCCGACCGCCCGCGGGCCGGCGCCGGTTTCCATGCTCTGAACCGGTTTCCATGCTCTGAAAGGAAGGCGAGAGATGGCCAAGAGGATCTTGCTGGGCAGCCTGGTGGGCAGCGTCGTCGTGTTCGTCGTCAGCGCCGCCTGGCACCTGACTCCAAGTCTTGGCGAGATCGGGGTCAAGGCCCTGCCGGGCGAAGCCGCCGTGCTCGCCGGGCTGCACGGCTCGCTGCACGAGCCGGGGCTCTATTTCTTCCCCGCACCCGACATGTCGACAGGCAGGACCAAGGATAAGGAGAAGGCCGACGCGGCGGCGTACCTCGAGAAGTACCGGAGTGGCCCGTCCGGCATCCTGGTGTACCACCCGGACGGTGAAGAGCTGAATTTCCCGAAGCTCATGGCCTGCCAGTTCCTGTTCGGGCTGGCAGGGTCGTTCGTCATCGCCTGGATCCTGGCGCTCACCGCCGGCTCGACGACGTTCGGCTCCCGGGCCTGCTTGGTGCTGCTGATCGCGCTCTTCGGCGGCATCGTCTACTCCCTACCGGAATGGAACTGGTATGGCTTTCCCGCGAGCTACACGATCGCCAGCATCGCCAGCATGCTGGTGAGTTGGGGCATCGCGGGACTGGCCATGGCAGCCATCGTCAAGCGACCCGCCGCCGGCTGACCCTCAGTGCTGCCCACCGGAAATACGGTGGCATTCGGTCGCCGATCCATCCGTCCCAGCTGCGTTGCGTCCAGCAAGAATTGCCGCGACAGGCGACAGGCGGAGCCGCGGCCGCTCCCTGCGGCATAGTCTCGTGCTATGCCTCAGTCGCGACGCCTTGCTGGGACGGCGTCTCGGCGCCCTCGATGCGGCACCGTTATTTCCGGTGGGCAGTCCTTAGGCTCGGCCGGGCGCTCTTGCGGGCTGGCTGGACAGCGGCTGCAGCCCCGAGCGGCCCTTGCCGTGGGGCGGCGGGCGCGCGGGGCACTCGGCGTTCGCGATAGAATTGAGACCTGGTCCGGGACAACGTGGAGGGAGGGTCATGTTCGCGTCCTGCCACCCGCATCGATCCAAGGCCAAGGTCCTCCTCGAGGCCGTGCTGCTGGCCGCCGTGCCGGCCTTGCTGGGTGGCGGCGCCGAGCGGCTGCGGGCAACCGACCTGCCGCGCGACCGGGACGCTTGGCTCGAAGTCAAGACGGCCAACTTCCGGCTGTGGAGCGATGCCGGGGAGCGCCGCACCCGCGCCATCGCCGCCGAGCTCGAGCAGCTGCGGTCGGGGATGTTGCGCCTGAACCCCGACCTCTCGGCGGCCTCGTCGTGCCCGACCTACGTATACGTCTTCAAGGACCGCTTCGCGTTCCTCCCCTACCGCTTCCACTTCCAGGGCAAGCGCGTCGAGGTCGCCGGATACATCCTCGGCCGCCCCTGGGGCAACTACGTGGCGATCGACGGCGACCCGCGGACCGACGCGCTGCACAGCGTCCGCCACGAGTACGTGCACTACCTGCTGCACAACAACTTCGCCCACCTGCCGCTGTGGCTCGACGAGGGCCTGGCCGAGCTCTACGGCACCTTCCGCTTGGTGGACGGAGAGGCGCGAGTGGGAGAGCCCGTCGCCGAGCACATCCGGTGGCTGCGTGAGAACCAGCTCATCCCGCTCCGGCAGCTGTTCGCCGTCGATGATCGCTCGAAGGATTACCACGAAGGCATCCGCCAGGGAGTGTTCTACGCCGAATCCTGGGCGCTGACCCACTACCTGCTGCTGGGCAACGCTGCCCGGCGCCCGCAGCTGTCGCAGATGTTCAGGCTGATGCAGGACGGCGCGACGCAGGAGGACGCCTTCAACCGGGCGTTCGCCGGCAACTATGACGCGCTCGAGCAAGAGCTGCTCCTCTACATCCGCAAGCCGGTCTTTTCCTACGCGCACCTGCCGCTCGAGGTCGCGGCGGAGGCACGGGCGGCCGTGCAGCCCCTGGCGTGGCCGGACGCGCTCTATCGCCTCGGCGACCTGCTGCTCAACGTCGGTCCCGAGGAGCGAGCGGCGGCGGCCGAGCACTTCCAGGCCGCGCTCGCCGCCAACCCCCGGCACGGCCTGGCCTTGGCGGGTCTCGGGCAGATCGAAGAGCAGGCGGGGCGCCGGCCGGAGGCGCTTGCCGACTACGAGAAGGCGGTGCAGCTGGCGCCGGACGAGCCTTACGCCCACTACCTGCTGGGGACCTGTCTGCTCGAGCAGGCGCGGGAGGGATCTCGTGGCGCGGTCGCCGAGCGCGATGGCCAGGGCGACCATGGCGGCCAGGTTCGCCAGGGCGGCGCACCGGCCGAGAGGGCGGCCGCGGAGCTGGCGCGCACCGCCGAGCTGGCCCCGGACTTCGCCGACGCGTGGGTCCGTCTCGGGCTGGCGCTGCTGTCGTACGATCCGGCCTCGCAGCGGACCATGACCGCGCTCGAGACCGCCCATCGCCTGCTGCCGGCGCGGGCCGACGTGACAGTCAACCTGGCGTCCTCGTACGCCCGCCGAGGCGAGCGCCAGAAGGCCGCGGCCATGATCGAGCGCGCTCGGGCGGTCGGCGCCTCGCCCGAGCAGCTGGCGCAGGTCCGCGAGGCGCTGCTACTCGCCGATCGCGACGATGCCGGGAAGCTGGTCGCGGCGGGCAAGATCGAGGAGGCGATCCCGATCCTCGAGCGGGTGGCTGCGGGAACCCAGATCAAAGACGTGGCCGAGCTGGTGGCAGCCGATCTCGGCCGCCTGCGGCAGGCCCTGGCGCGCCAGCGCTTCGTCGCCGCCTACAACCAGGCCGTCGAGCTCGCCAATCATGGCGACACGGCAGCCGCCATCGCCCGCCTCGAAGCGCTGCTGGCCACGGCCCCCGAACCCGCCGACGCCGACCAGGCACGGCACCTGCTCGATCAGCTGCAGGCCCGCCGCCAGCATCGCGGCAACTAGTGCTTCCGCCACTCGCCGCGAGGCCGGCTTCTCCGTTCAGGACGCCGGCTGTGCGATACTCCCCGGCTGCGGCGAGGGCGGCGCGCCATGGCGGCGGCCGCGCGCGTGGAGCGAAAGGAGGCGACGCATGCACGGCATGCACGACCCGTCTGCGGGAGCAGCGTGGGGATGGCTGGCGGTGGCGTTGATGCTGGTCGGCGCCGTCGCGGCATGCGCCAGCGAGGGCGGCACGCGCCCGGGCGGCACTCAGGCCGGGGCTGCCGGCGGCACGCCGGACGGTGCCGCGGCCAGTGCCCAGGCGAGCGCCCCGGCCGGCG
>DATDGZ010000340.1:0-2698 GCA_036521795.1 Thermoanaerobaculia bacterium
GGCACCCGGTGCAGCAGGACCTGGCACTGGCGCCTGGACTGGTGGTCGGCGAGTCGCCGGCGATGAAGGCGGTCACCGACCAGCTGCGCGTCGCCATCGGCCTGGACAGCCACGTGCTGCTGCGCGGCGAGGCGGGCGTCGGCAAGGAGCCGCTCGCCCGCTCCCTGCACCTGTCGGGGTCGCGGCGCCAGGGGCCGTTCGTGACCGCGGTGTGCGGCGGCGCCCGGCCGCAGCAGATCGAGGCGGACCTCTTCGGGGCCGAGGTGGCAGGCAAGGGGGGCGTGGTGCGGCGCGAGGGCAAGCTGCTGCTGGCGCACGGCGGCACGCTGTTCCTCGACGACGTCGAGGAGTTGCCGCTCGAGGTGCAGGCACGGCTGGTGCGTTTCCTGCGCTCGAAGGAGGTCGAGCCGACCGGCAGCGAGCTGGCGACCGCGGTCGACGTGCGCATCATCGCCGGCAGCCGGGTGCCGCTCGAGGACGCGGTCGGGCGCGATGCGTTCCGGGTCGATCTCGCCTACCGGCTGTCGCGTTTCGCCATCGAGGTGCCGCCGCTGCGCGAGCGGCGGGAAGACCTGCCGCTGCTCATCCAGTCCTATGTCAACCGCTTCTGCCACGAGACCGGCAAGCGGCTCACCGGCATCACCGTCAAGGCGATGTCGGCGCTGCTGAACTACGACTACCCGGGCAACGTCGCCGAGCTCGAGAACATCATGCGGCACCTGGTCTACCTGTCGCCGGCCGGCCGGCCGGTCGACCAGAGCCTGCTGCCGGAGAGAGTGCGGCGCGGCGGCCTGACGGCCATCAGCCGCGTCGACGCGACCTCCGACCTCGATCTCGAGCGGATGGTCGGCGACACCGAGCAGGCGGCGATTCGCGAGGCGCTGCGGCGCAGCCACGGCAACAAGTCGCAGGCCGCCCGGGTGCTCGGCCTGTCGCGCAACGGCCTGGCGATCAAGATGCAGCGCTACGGCCTGCGGGGCTGAGCCCTCCCCCCAGGACCCCTCGCACGTTTCTCATCCTTCGGGAGTTTCAGCAGGCAGCGGCCACCGGCGGCGCCGGGATGTTGAAGTCTTGCTTTATTGTACTATAGCATACAGGTCAGGCGCGAGCGCCATTCATGTTTCGTTTCCGAGGGTGGTCATGCGAGAGAGAGCGTTGCGATGCGGGCGGCAGGTGTTGCGCTTCGGCGGCGAGAGGCGGCGATCCGGCCTCGTGGCGGTCGGGACCGCGATGGCTCTCTTGCTCGGCGTGGCCCCGCGCCCGTCGAGCGCGGTGACCTGCGCCGTGGATGCCGTGCCGGCAGCGACCCTGCTGCTGCCTTACTTCGAGGTGGATCTGGGCAACCCGAACGGGCTCACGACGCTGTTCTCGATCAACAACGGGACGGCGAGCGCGATCCTGGCTCACGCCGTCGTCTGGTCGGACCTGTCGGTCCCGGTGATGAGCTTCGACGTCTATCTCACCGGCTACGACGTCCAGACGATCAACCTCCGCGACATCATCGTCTTCGGCAATCTGCCGCAGACCGCCTCGCTCGGCCAGCAGGACGAGTCCGGCACCATCAGCCCGAAGGGCAAGCTCTCGCAGAGCATCAACTTTGCGAGCTGCCAGAACGTGCTGCCGCCGAAGCCGGTGCTCCCGGAGCTTCTCCAGGGTCTGCAGCTCGCCCTGACCGGCAAGGCCTCGCCGATGCTGCAGAACCAATGCGCGGGCCAGGACCTTGGCGACAACATCGCGCGCGGCTACGTCACCGTCGATACGGTGAGGAATTGCACCATGAGGGTCCCGGGAGACGCCGGCTACTTCGGCGCGGACAGCACCAACGACGTCACCGACCAGAACGTGCTCTGGGGCAATTGGTACATCGTCGACGTTCCGCAGAGCTACATCCTCGGTTCCACCATGGTGGGGATCGAAGCGGATGCCTCGAACCCGGCCACGTCGACGCCAGGCCGCTACACCTTCTATGGCCGCTACGACGGCTGGAGCGCCGTCGATCACCGCGAGCCGCTCGCCAGCAGCTTCGCCGCGCAGTACTTCAGCGCCGACCCCGGCGCCGGCCTCTTCGAGGCGGGCACGAAGCTGATCGTCTGGCGCGATCCGAAGGGCGCGCAGCAGCCCTTCCCCTGCCCGGCCGGGGCGAACGTCCAGCCGCAGTGGTATCCCCTGGGGATGGAAGGGCTGGTGATCTTCGACGAGGCCGAGAACCCGGCGGTCGCGCAGACGGTCCCCTTCTGTCCGCAGCCGCCGACCTCGGGGACCATCCCCTTCCCGGCGGCCACCCAGGCGGTGTTCGTCGGCGGCGTGTCGCTGCCGACGCCGTTCCAGTTCGGCTGGATGTACGTCAATCTCAACGTCAGCGCGGTGTACAACCCGGCGCCGCCGATCGACACCAAGGCGGCGCAGGCCTACGTGATCTCCGCCCACCTCGCCAACGGGCACGCCGTCGCCGTGGACGCCTATCGCCTCGACAGCTCCTGCAACACGGGCCACTTCGTGCCGTAGACGGCGGCGGTTCGGCGCCGCGGCGCTCCGGCGGCCTCCGCCGAGGCATAGAATACGCACCATGGGCCCGACCACCTTGCCGTCCACGACCGCCGCCTCGGTGAGCAGCGGCCCCGGCGGTTCCAGCCGCCAGGGCCCCCCGGGTACCGCCACCGCCGCCGGGCCGCGCACCGTGCGCGCGCCGCGGGGCACG
>DATDGZ010000341.1:0-6570 GCA_036521795.1 Thermoanaerobaculia bacterium
GCGCCCAGGCCGACCGCGTCGAGCCACTCCGGGAGCCGGCCGGCGTGCAGCGCGTGCGCCAGGAACTCCCGCGAGGGCAGGGCGAACCGCAGCGCATCGCGCTCGACGAAGGTCTCGCCCAGGAAGAGGACGCGGTGGTAGGCGAGAGCGATGAGCCCGATCAAGGCCCCTGCCAACGCGAGGGCGGCGGCCGCCTGGTGGCGCACGCCGCTGGAGATTCCGGGACCGCCGGAAGCTCCGGGACCGGGACCCCCGGGACTGCGGTGGCTCCCAGAGCTGCCGGAGCCCCCGGGACTGCCGGGATCCACCGAACCGCCCGAGCACCTGAGACCGCCTTTGCCTCCTGGACGGCCGGTGGAACGGGAGGCGGCCGAACCGGTCGAACCGGTTGAACCGGTTGAGCCGGTTGAGCCAGGGCGTTTCGGGTTGCCGCGTTTCTTGGTCACTTCCGTATTCCTCAATTGACAGCGGCTTCGCCGGTTTGCTACCCTTCCCTCCCCCGACGGCAGGAGCTGTTCCGGGAGGTGCAGGCCCGTAGCTCAGCTGGTTAGAGCGCTACGTTGACATCGTAGAGGTCAGCGGTTCAAGTCCGCTCGGGCCTACCATGAACGAGCTGGACGAGATCACACCACGACACACTCTGCGCGAGACCTGACTGCCATCCTCTCGGCGATCCTACGCTCGGTGCGAGCGTGCTCGATGACCCGGACGGCGACCACCAGGCGCTTAGCTCAGTTGGTTAGAGCGCTACCTTCACACGGTAGAGGTCAGCGGTTCGAGCCCGCTAGCGCCTACCACCCCCTCTTCGCGTGATCCTCTCCGCCCCCTCCGCCCCGACCGGCCCATCTGGCCGCTCCGGGACTCTACGCGGCACTCCACCGCGGATGCCGAGAGCTTGTTGATCCCGGGCGCCGTGCGATGGTGACGACGACCGAGGCCTTGCGCCTCACGCTGCCCGACGGCTCCGTCCGCGAGGTGACGCCGGGGACGACGCCGCTCGAGGTGGCCGCGTCGATCGGCCCCAGGCTGGCGCGCGATGCGGTCGGCGCCGAGGTGGAGGGCAGGCGCGTGGATCTGCGCCAGCCGCTGGCGAGCGGCGGCAGCTTCCGCATCTTCACCGCCAAGAGCCCGGAGGCGGGCGAGCTCCTGCGCCACAGCGCCGAGCACGTGCTGGCGGATGCGGTCAAGCGCCTCTGGCCGGAGGTCGAGATCGACGTCGGCAGGAGGGACCACTCGGAGAAGTTCCAGTACGACTTCCGTTTCCCGCGCGCCTTCACGGCCGAAGACCTCGCTGCCATCGAGGACAAGATGCGGGAGATCCTGGCCGAGGGCAGCGAGATCGAGCGCCTCGAGGTGAGCCGCGAGCAGGCCGCGGCGCGCTTCCGCGAGCTCGGCGAGACGCTCAAGCTCGAGCGCCTGGCGGAGATCCCCGAGGGCGAGCCGATCACCCTCTTCCGCCACGGCCGGTTCGTCGATCTCTGCCGCGGTCCGCATGCGCAACGCACCTCGCAGATCGGCGCCGTCAAGCTCCTCGAGTCCTCGGCCTCGTTCTGGAAGGGCGACGAGACGGGGGAGCGCCTGCAGCGCATCTACGGCACGGCCTTCGCCACTCCCGAGGAGCTCGACGCCTACCTGGCGCGGCTCGAGGAGGCGCGGGCGCGCGATCACCGGCGCATCGGCCAGGAGCTGGACCTGTTCAGCTTCAGCCCGCTGGCGCCGGCGTCGCCCTTCATGCACCCCCGGGGGGCGGTGATCTACAACGGGCTGATGGAGTACACCCGCGAGGTCAACACCCGCTACGGCTATGCCGAGGTGATCACGCCGCAGATCCTCGACGTCGAGCTGTGGCAGACCTCCGGCCATCTCGCCAACTATCGCGACTCGATGTTCTTCACCGAGGTGGACGACAAGCAGTTCGCGGTCAAGCCGATGAACTGCCCGGGCAACTGCCTGATCTTCGCCACCCGCCTGCGTTCCTATCGCGACCTGCCGCTGCGCTACGCCGATTTCGGCCGGCTTCACCGCTACGAGCGCAGCGGCGTCACCAGCGGTCTCTTCCGGGTGCGTTCCTTTTCCCAGGACGATGCGCACATCTTCTTGACGGAGGAGCAGATCGAGTCCGAGGTGCTGCGGGCGATCGAGATGATCACGGGGGTCTATCGCACCCTGGGCTTCCCCGCGGTCGGCATCGAGCTGTCGACGCGGCCGGAGAAGTCGATCGGCACGGCCGAGACCTGGCGGCAAGCCGAGGCGGCGCTCGCCGCGGCGCTCGCCAAGGGCGGCATCGACTACCAGGTGAACCCGGGCGACGGCGCGTTCTACGGCCCCAAGGTCGACTTCCATATCGGCGACGCGCTCGGCCGCACCTGGCAGCTCGGCACCGTGCAGCTCGACTACCAGATGCCCGAGCGCTTCGGCCTGCGGTATGTCGGGGTGGACGGCGCCGAGCACCAGCCGGTGATGATCCATCGCGCCATGCTGGGCTCGATCGAGCGCTTCATGGCCATCCTCGTCGAGCAGACCGCCGGCGCGATGCCGCTCTGGCTGGCGCCGGTGCAGGTCGTGGTGCTGCCAGTCTCGGAGAAGTTCGCCGCCTACGGCGAGAAGGTGCACGCCGAGCTCCTGGCGGCGGGGCTGCGGGTCGAGGTCGATCAGCGCAGCGAGAAGCTCGGTTACAAGATCCGCGAAGCGCAGGTGCAGAAGGTGCCTTACATGCTGGTGGTGGGCGGGCGCGAGCAGGAGGCGGGTGCGGTGGCGGTGCGCCGCCGCTCCGGCGAGGACCTGGGCGCCATGCCGGTCGCCGGCTTCGCGGCGCGGGCTCGCGACCTGGTCGCCAGCCGCAGCCTGGAGCTGTGATCACCTGAATGTCCGGGCCGCGAGGCCCGACGCTCTCGAGGAGGTGAGCTGAATATCGATAAGACGACGAGGATCAACGACAGGATCAGGGTGAGGGAGGTTCGCCTGGTCGACGCCGACGGTTCGCAGGCGGGCATCGTGCCGGTGGAGGAAGCGCTGCGCCGCGCCCAGGAGCAATTGCTCGACCTGGTCGAGGTGGCGCCGACCGCCAAGCCGCCGGTGTGCCGCATCATGGACTTCGGCAAGTTCCTGTACCAGCAGAAGAAGAAGGCCCACGAGTCGAAGCGCAAGCAGAAGATCATCCACATCAAAGAGGTCAAGTTCCGGCCCAACATCGACGAGCACGACTACGACTTCAAGCTGAAGAACGTGGTGCGTTTCCTCGGGGACGGCGACAAGGTGAAGGCCACCGTCCAGTTCCGCGGCCGCGAGATGGCCCGGACCGACCTGGGCCACAAGCTGCTGCGCCGGGTGGCGGAAGACGTCGGCGAGCAAGGGGTGCTAGAATCCCACCCGGAAATGGCGGGCAACCGGATGCACGTCATCTTCGGACCGCCGCGCCAGGCGATCAAGAAGCCGACCGCTTGAACCGATGCAGCGGGACCGCCAGACCGCCAGACGGCGAGACCGCGAGACGGCGAGACGGCGAGACCGCGAGACGGCAAGAGGAGAGAGAACCGTGCCGAAGCAGAAGACACACAAGGGAGCCGCCAAGCGCTTCAAGGTCACGGGCAGCGGCAAGGTGACACGCCACCAGGCCATGCACAGCCACATGCTGACCAGCAAGACGACGAAGCGGAAGCGCCACCTGCGTAAATCCACCGAGGTCGGCACGGCGTTCGCCGGCACGATCAAGGAGATGCTGCACAACTAGCGGGCATCTCGACAACCAGCATCCAATCGAGGCGCCGGCGGGAAGGACCTGCCCCCCGGATGCCCAGGCTCGCGACGGCAGGAGCAGCCACGGTCGCGGCCGATGACCGCTGGGCGCCGCTCGAGCGCGCCAGCAGAAACGAGGTTCGGAGATGGCACGTGTAAAGCGCGGCACCAAGAGAACCGATCGCCGCAAGAAGATCCTGGCCCGCGCCAAGGGCTACTACGGCACCCACTCGAAGAGCCATCGCATCGCCAAGCAGGCGGTCGACAAGGCGCTGGTCTTCGCCTACCGCGACCGCCGTCAGAAGAAGCGCCAGCTGCGCGCCCTCTGGATCGCCCGCATCAACGCGGCGGCGCGCCTGCACGGCCTCTCCTACAGCCGGCTGATCGCCGGCCTCAAGGCCGCCGGCTCGCAGCTCGACCGCAAGATCCTGGCCGATCTCGCCGTGCGCGACGCGGAGGCTTTCGCCGGCCTGGCCGAGGCCGCGCGCCAGGCGCTCGCCCTGATCCAAGCGGTGCCGCCGGCGTCCGCGGCGCACTCGGCGGAGACCGGCAGCGCCGCCGCCGGCTGAGTACGCTAGAGATCGGCGCCCACCGCCTGCCCGATGTCGCGGCAGCCGTCCCGCGCCAGCAGGGCGAGCAGCTCGCGGTTGATTCGCCGCGGCAGCGAAGGTCCTTCGTAGATCAGCGCGGTGTAGAGCTGCACCAGCGAGGCGCCGGCGCGCACGCGGGCATAGGCTTCGGCGCCGCTGTCGATGCCGCCGGCGCTGATCAACACCGCGCCGCTGTCCGCGGCACGGAGGCGGCGGGCGATGGCGAGGCAGACTCGCCGGCTCTTCTCCCGCAGCACCTGTCCCGAGAGCCCGCCGGCGGCTCGCGCTCCGGGCAGCAGCGTGTAGTCGGTGCTGGTGTTGGTGGCCACGATCCCCGCGGCGCCGGCGTCCACCGCGGCCGCCGCCAGGCCGGCGGCGGCTTCCGGCTCGAGGTCGGGGGAGAGCTTCACCAGCACCGGCGTAGGGGTGAGTGCCTGCGCCGCGCGCAGCAGCTCCCGGAGGAAGGTCTCGTTCTGCAGGTCGCGCAGCCCGGGCGTGTTCGGCGACGACAGGTTCACCACCAGGTAGTCGGCGAGGCCGCCCAGGCCTCCGCCGTCGCCGAGGAGCTCCTCGTAGTCCGCGAGCGCCCGCTCGGGTGGCGTGTCGCGCCCCTTGCCGACGTTGACGCCGAGCGGGCTCGCCACCCGGGCCGAACCGGCCTGCCGGCGGGCGCGTGCCAGCCGGCTGCGCATCGCCTGCAGGCCCTGGTTGTTGAACCCGAGCGCATTCTGCAAGCTGCGTTCGCCGGGATAGCGGAACAGCCGGGGGCGGGGGTTGCCGCCCTGGGGCCGCGGCGTCACGGTCCCCACCTCGACGAAGCCGAACCCCAGCGCGGCCATGGCGTCGAGCACGACGGCATCCTTGTCGAACCCGGCGGCCAGGCCGAGCGGGTTCGGGAACTCCAGGCCGAGCAGGGTCTGGCGCAGCGCCGGAGTGGCGACCAGGTAGCGCCGGGCAAGGAGCGAGGTGGCCCCCGGCAACGCCTGACCCAGGCGCAACGCCGTGATCACCAGTCCGTGCGCCCGCTCCGGATCGAGGCGGAACAGCAGCGGGCGCAGGATGGAGTAGAGGGACACGCCGGCGGATAGTATCCTCCAGTCCTTGCCGGTGCAGTCGGTGCAGACCTGGGGTGTGACAAAGCTGTGGTATAGTCCAGCCTCGGCCAAACCGCTGGCATCACGGTACTTGTTACTCGGTTTGGCCGGAGGGCCGCGGACCTGGAAGCCATGCCCAGAGGCAGCACGGAAGTAGAGATCTTTGGCGCGGTGTACAGCGTGCGCGGCAGCGACGACCGCGGGTACCTTCAGGGTCTGGCCGATCTCGTGGACCGTAAGATGCGCGAGGTGGCCCAGCACGTGAATACGGCCGATACGGCCCGCATCGCGATCCTGGCGGCGCTCAATCTGGCTGACGAACTGTTGAGCTTGGAGAAGCGGCAGGAAGGGGAACGGGTCCTGATCAGGGAGAAGGTTGCGGAGCTGACGGAGGAACTGGCCGGAGCCTTGGAGGCTTGAGGCCGCCGCTGCGGCGGCCGTCCGTACCAGGGCGGCGAGGGCGGCAGGCATGGCCAGCTCGACTCATATGAAACCGGATGTTGCATCCCCTGCGCGGTTCGTGGTGGATACCACGATTGTAGAACCAACATACATACTGCGGGAGTCTTTTACCCGCGTGGCCCGTGCCAGCCTCGATCCCACCGGGATGACGAGGACGCTAACGGCTCGTGGAGCGGACACCCACCTGGTGCGTTTCAGGTTCTAAACGCCGGCCCCCACGGCCGCGCAGGGAATGCGTTGATCCTCGTGCTTCTCTCCTGATCGTCCCCAGGCCCCCCTGTGCATTCGGGGGTACTTGGTGAACAACCAGATAACGCTGCTCGCGGCGGCGGTGGTGCTTGCCGCGTTGGCCATACCGCTCGTCTGGTGGCTGATGCTGCGCCGCGCCGCCCGCCGGATGACCGCCGAGGCCAAGCGGCGGGCCGCCAAGACGATCGAGGACGCCGAGCGCGCCGGCGACACCGTCCGGCGCGAGGCGGAGATCGCGGCGCGCGAGAAGCTGCTGCAGGCGCGCACGGAGCACGAGCAGGCGGCGCGCAAGCGCCGCACCGAGCTCGAGGCGCTCGAGCGGCGCCTCACTCAGAAGGAAGACAACCTCGACAAGCGCGGCGACGAGGTCGCCCGGCGCGAGCGCGACCTCGGCCAGACCGAGCGTGCGCTGGCCCAGCGCGAGCGAGCGGTCGAGCAGC
>DATDGZ010000342.1:0-9685 GCA_036521795.1 Thermoanaerobaculia bacterium
CGCCGGCTGCGAGCGCATCCTGGTGGTTGTCGGTCACGGCTCCGAGCAGGTGCGCTCCGAGATCGGCGGCGACGATCTCACCTGGGTGATCCAGGAGCAGCAGCGCGGCACCGGCCACGCCCTGGCCCAGGTCGAGGCGCAGGTCGCCGGCCCCGCGTTGCTGCTGGTTCTCTCCGGCGACGTGCCGCTGGTCAGCGCCGCCACGCTGGAACGGTTGGCGGCCGCCGCCGCCGCGGGTTGGGGCGCGATGGCGGTCGCCGACCTGGCGCACCCGGGAGGTCTCGGACGGGTGGTCGCCAAGGCTGCGGCCGCGGAGGGCGGCCAGCCACCGGGCGAGCTTCTCGAGCGCATCGTGGAGGCGGCCGACGCCACGCCGGCCGAGCTGGCGCTGCGGACCATCAACGCCGGCCTCTACGCCCTGCCGGCGCCCGACGTCTTCTCCTGGCTCGCCGCGCTGGCGCCGGCCAACGCCCAGGGCGAGCTCTACCTGACCGACGCCCTCACCGCCGCCGCCGCGGCGGGCCGCCGCATCGAGCTGGTGCGCCTGGCCGATCCGCGGGAGGCGCAGGGGGTCAACGACCAGCGCGAGCTCGCCGCCGTGCACCGCTGGCTGCTCGATCGCCATCTCGATGCGCTGATGCGCTCCGGGGTGACCGTGCTCGAGCCCGGCCGCACCGAGGTCGAAGCGACGGTGTGTGTCGGTGCGGACACGGTCCTCCATCCGGGAGTGTCGCTCCTCGGCCGCACCGCGGCCGGCGCCGCCTGCGTCCTGCGGCAAGGGGTCTGGGTGCGCGACAGCCGGCTCGGCGACCGGGTGGCGGTCGAGCCCTACAGCGTGATCGACGGCGCCGAGGCCGGCAGCGACTGCCAGGTCCGACCGCTCGCCCGCCTGCCGCCGGCATCCCGCTTGCTTCCGGGAGCCCGGGTGGGCACCTTCGCCGAAGACGGCTCGGCCGGCGCCAAGGCTGACTAGCAGAGAGGATTCGAGCTCCATGTGTGGAATCGTCGGTTACGTCGGCCAGCGCGAGGTGGTGCCGCTGTTGATGGACGGGCTGCGCCGGCTCGAGTACCGGGGCTACGACTCCGCCGGCGTGGTGGCCGTCGACGGCGGCGAGCTGCGCACGCTCAAGGCCGAGGGCAAGCTCGATCGGCTGCGGGAGAAGCTGGCCCACCAGCCGCTGCCGGGCCACTACGGCCTCGGCCACACGCGCTGGGCCACTCACGGACCGCCGAGCGAGCGCAACGCCCATCCGATGGTCGACTCGCGCCACCGCGTGGCCCTCATCCACAACGGCATCATCGAGAACTTCCTGCCGCTCAAGCGGCGGCTGCTCGCCGAGGGCTGGACCTTCAGCTCGGACACCGACACCGAGGTGATCGCCAACCTGATCTCCTCCTACCTCGACGGCAGCCTGCGTGACGCGGTCGCCCGCGCCTGCGCCGAGCTCGAGGGGATGTACGCCTTCGCGGTGGTGGCGGCGGGCCGTTCGGCGAGCCATTCGGCGGGAGGTACAGCGGGCGTCGGCGGCCACGACGGCCACGGCCGCGACAGCGGCGACGCCCAGGAGATCGTGGCCACCCGCCTGGGGCCGCCGCTGGTGATCGGGCTCGCGCAGGGCGAGCAGTACCTGTCGTCCGATCCCACCGCGCTGCTCGCTCACACCCGCGACGTCATCTTCCTCGAGAACGGCGACCTGGCGAGCCTGCGGCCCAGCGGCGTGCGGATCTGGGACCGCGCCGGGAGGCCGGTCGAGCGCCCCGTCCAGCATCTCAACTGGGATCCCGTGCAGGCCGAGAAGGGCGGGTACAAGCACTTCATGCTGAAGGAGATCCACGAGCAGACCCAGGCCGTCCAGGACACCATGGGGGCGCGCGTGGACTTCGAGCACGGCCGCATCCTGCTCGACACCGTGAAGCTGCCGGCAAGCGAGCTGCGCCGGATCGACCGCCTCCACCTCCTGGCCTGCGGCACCTCCTGGCACGCCGCCTTGATCGGCAAGTTCCTGATCGAGCAGATCGCCCGCCTGCCGGTCGAGGTCGACTACGGCTCGGAGTACCGCTACCGCGACCCGATCGTCGACGACCGCGTGCTCGCCGTCGGCATCTCGCAGTCCGGCGAGACCGCAGACACGGTCTCGGCGATGGAGACGGCACGCGATCGCGGCGCTCACCTGTTCTGCGTGTGCAACGTCCAGGGCAGCCAGGCGACCCGCATCAGCGAAGGGGTGATCTACACCCACGCCGGTCCGGAGATCGGCGTCGCCTCGACCAAGGCTTTCACCACCCAGCTGGTGGCGCTCTACCTGCTGGCCCTCTACCTGCGCCAGGAGCGCCAGGGCGGTGATCGCAGCGATGGCGATGACGACGCCGCGCGGCGCTACGTCGAGGACCTCGCTCACCTGCCGCTGGCGGTCGACGAGGTGCTGCGGTCGCAGGCCGGTCCGATGGAGGAGCTGGCGCGCCGCTACTTCCGCGCCGACAGCTTCCTCTACCTGGGGCGCGGCATCAACTATCCGATCGCGCTCGAGGGCGCCCTGAAGCTCAAGGAGATCTCCTACATCCACGCCGAGGGCTACCCGGCCGGCGAGATGAAGCACGGCCCGATCGCGCTGATCGACGAGAGCATGCCGGTCGTCGCCCTAGCCACCGGCGACCAGGTGTTCGAGAAGATCAAGAGCAACCTGCAGGAGGTCAAGGCGCGCGACGGCGTGGTCATCGCGGTCACCGACCGCGACCCCGAGGAGCTGGGCGGCGTCTGCGACGAGGTGATCGCGGTGCCGCCGGTGGCGCCGCTGCTGCAACCCGTGATCAACGTCATCCCGCTGCAGCTGCTCGCCTACTACATCGGCGTCCGCCGCGGCTGCGACGTCGACCAGCCGCGCAACCTGGCGAAGAGCGTCACGGTCGAGTAGTGCCCGGCATGGGGGCTGAGCCCACATCTCGGGCCAGTGGGGCGCCGGCGGCGGTCTACGCCGAGCGGCACGCCGGCTGCCTGGCCGAGGAGCGGCGGCTGGCCGCCGTCTCGCTGCGTCTCTCGATCGCGCGCGGCGTCACCTTCGCCTGCTTCCTGGCTTGCCTGCTGCTGATGCTGCTCGCGGCGTCCCGGCCGCTGCGGCTGCCGCTCGCGGGGGCGGGAGCGGCGCTCGCCGTCTTCGCGGTCCTGGCGCTGGCCCACGACCGGTGCCTGCGCCGGCTGCGCCGGGCCGAGGAGCTGCGGCGCATCACCGGCGAGGGGCTGGCACGGCTCGATCGCAACTGGGACCGGCTGCCGCTGCCGTCGGAGCCGCCGCGCGATCGGTCGCTGCCGCTGGCCCGGGACCTCGACCTCTATGGCCGCGCCTCGCTCTTCCACCTCCTGGGGACGGCGCACACCCCGGCGGCCAAGGCGCTGCTGCGCGACTGGCTCGAAGGGGAGGCGGCGCCGGCCGAGGTGCGCGCGCGGCAGGCGGCGGTGGTGGAGCTGGCGGAGCTGCTCGACTTCCGCCAGCTGCTGGAGCTCACGGTGCGCGGCATGGAGGCGGGCGGCGGACAGGCCGGCCCTCCCGACGTGGAGCCGTTCTTGCGCTGGGCGGAGGGCGATCCTTGGCTGCTGGCGCGGCCGACCCTGCTCTGGGCCGCTCGCGCCGCGGCCGCGCTGACCATCGCCGCCTTCGCCCTCGCCCTGGCGCCGGGAGCGCCCGTCGCGCCGCTCCTGGCGATGGTGATCCTGAACCTCGCCTTGACCTATGCCTGCCGTGCCGAGCTCGGCGCCGGGCTCGGGCGCGTCTCGGCCACCCGCGACGAGATGATGCGGTACGCCGCGGCGCTGCGCCAGGCCGCGTCCCGGCCCTTTGCCGCCCCGCGCCTGGCGGCGCTGGCCGACGCGCTGCAAGCCACGCCTGCGGTGTCGGTGGTGTCGGAGACCCTGGAGACGCCGGAGACCAGCGCGGCAGGTCGCCGCGGGGCCGCCGGCCCGCCGGCCCATGCCGCGCTGGCGGCGCTCGAGAGCCGGCTCGGGCTGGCCGACGCGCGCCACTCGGCGCCGGTGCACTTCCTGCTGCAGGTCCTGACTCTGTGGGACTTCCACGTCCTGGCGTCGCTCGAGGGCTGGCAGCGCACCGCCGGGCGGCGGGCCCGCCGCTGGCTGATGGCGCTGGGCGAGATCGAGGCACTGGCGGCGCTCGGGGCGTTGCGTTTCGAGAATCCCGGCTGGTGCCTGCCGGAGGTGGCCGCCGGCCAGCCGGAGCTGGCCGCGCGCGATCTCGGGCATCCGCTGCTGCCCGCGGCGCGGCGCATCGGCAACGACGTCACCGTCGGCCCGGCCGGCACCTTCCTGCTGGTCACCGGCTCGAACATGTCGGGCAAGAGCACGTTGCTGCGCGCCATCGGCCTCAACGCCGTGCTCGCCCAGGCCGGCGGCCCGGCCTGCGCCGCCTCCCTGCGCCTGCCGCCCGTGCGCCTCGCCACCAGCATCCTGGTGGAGGATTCCCTGGCCAGCGGCATCTCCTTCTTCCTCGCCGAGCTGCTGCGGATCAAGGGAGTAGTCGCCGCCGGCGCGGAGGCCGAGGCCCGAGGCGTCGCCCTGCTCTACCTGCTCGACGAGGTGCTGCGCGGCACCAACAGCGCCGAGCGCCAGATCGCAGTGCGCCGCGTGCTGCGCCACCTGCTCGCCCGCGGCGCCCTCGGAGCGGTCTCCACCCACGACCTGGACCTGGCCGCCGGCGCCGGCATCGCCGAGGCCGCGCACCCGGTGCATTTCCGCGAGACCCTAACCCCGGGCCCCGACGGCCCGCGCATGAGCTTCGACTACCGCTTACGCCCCGGTGTCGCGACCACCACCAATGCGCTCGAATTGCTGCGGCAGGTCGGCCTCGACCTGCCGGACGATTGACGGCGGCGCGGCGAGCGGTTGGTTGTCAGCCCGCCGCGCTCGGGTCGGGCGCGACGAGCCAGCGGGCGTCGCTTCGGAGGGTGCGGGCGAAGCGGCCGCCCTCCCGCTCGAGGCGCTGCCATTCGTCGCGGGTGTAGACCAGGATCTCCGCCGGCACCGGCAGCTGGCTCAGGTCCCAGGCCAGGGCGCGCCGCTCGAACGGCTCCGCCGACGATTCGACGACGGCGACCAGGTCCAGGTCGCTGCCCACGCCGGCATCGCCTCGGGCATACGAGCCGAACCAGCCGAGCCGGACCAGCCCCGGATGGCGCGGCTGCTCGCGGGCAGCCCATGCCGCGAGGGCCTGCTCGACCGCCTGGCGGTCAGGCCACTTGAGCACGGACGAACGCAAGGATCTCACCGGCATAGCGCAACGCCTCGCCGCTCTGGATCTCTCCGTAATGCTCGAAGGGAGGGCCATCGGGGTGCCCGTTCGGATAGCGGGTGCCCACGTAGAAGTTGTCCAGCACCTTGGCCTTCTCGATCAGCATGGGTTCCGCGCCGGACGGCAGCTCGGCCAGCAGGCGAGCCACGACGTGCCCCCATGCCTCTTGTCCGTGGTGGAGATGAAGCGCCTTGACCGCCTTCTCCGCGGACTGCTGCGCCGCGAAGCAAGCCCATTCGTGGCGGCCGCCGTCGCGCGACGCCTGGGCCTGCTCGAAGTCCCGCTCGGCCTGAGCCAGCCAATCTGGCGCGCGGTTCATCGGCGAGAGCCTCCCTGCCGGTCAAGGCTAGCCCATCCGGGTCGGATTGCCAAAGGCTCGGCGAGAGTGCGCGGCGCGGCGGCGGAGACGCCGCCGCGCCGGAGCGGTTTCCCGAGCTCAGCCCTGGTGCACCGAGCCGATGCGCATGGCGTAGAAGGAGCGCCAGACGAAGACCGCGGCGACCACGAAGAAGACCACCGCCAGGATGGTGCTGGTGGTGCGCGGCAGGGTGATCGCGAGCTCGACGGCCAGCAGGCCGAAGAGGGTGGTGAACTTGATGATCGGGTTCATCGCCACCGACGAGGTGTCCTTGAAGGGATCGCCCACGGTGTCGCCGACCACGGTCGCCGCGTGCAGCGCCGTGCCCTTCTCCTTGAGCTCCACCTCGACCACCTTCTTGGCGTTGTCCCAGGCGCCGCCGGCGTCGGCCATGAAGATGGCCTGGTAGAGGCCGAAGATGGCGATCGAGATGAGGTAGCCGATGAAGAAGTAGGGCTCCAGGCAGGCGAACGCCAGGGTGATGAAGAAGACGGTCAGGAAGATGTTGAACATTCCCTTCTGGGCGTAGGTGGTGCAGATCTCGACCACCTTCTTGCTGTCGGCGATCGACGCCTTCTCGGCGGCGGCGTCGAGGCGGATGTTGCTCTTGATGAACTCGACGGCGCGGTAGGCGCCGGTGGTCACCGCCTGGCAGGAGGCGCCGGTGAACCAGAAGATGATGGCGCCGCCGGTCACCAGGCCGAGCAGGAAGGGCGGATAGAGCAGGGACAGGTTGGCCACCAGCTCCGGCTGCAGGCCCTTGGTGAGCACCATGATGATCGAGAAGATCAGCGTCGTGGCACCCACCACCGCGGTGCCGATCAGCACCGGCTTGGCGGTCGCCTTGAAGGTGTTGCCGGCGCCGTCGTTGGCCTCCAGGTGGTGCTTGGCGCGCTCGAAGTCAGGGGTGAAGCCGAAGTCGCGCTGCAGCTCCTGCGCGATGCCGGGCAGGGTCTCGATGGTCGACAGCTCGTACACCGACTGCGCGTTGTCGGTCACCGGACCGTAGGAGTCGACGGCGATGGTCACCGGTCCCATCCCGAGGAAGCCGAAGGCCACCAGGCCGAAGGAGAACACCGCCGGCGCGATCATCAGGCTGGCGAGCCCGAGGGTGCTCACGCCGTAGCCGATCGCCATCAGCGCCACGATCGAGAGCCCCATCCAGAAGGCGCTGAAATCGCCGGCGATCAGGCCGGAGAGGATGTTGAGCGAGGCGCCGCCCTCGCGCGAAGCGGTCACCACCTCGCGCACGTGCCCCGAGTCCATCGAGGTGAAGACCTTGACCAGCTCCGGGATCAGCGCCCCGGCCAGGGTGCCGCAGCTGATGATCGCCGACAGCTTCCACCACAGCGAGGTGTCGCCGCCGAGGCTGGGCACCAGCAGGTAGGAGATGCCGAAGGTCACCACCATCGACAGCAGCGAGGTGAGCCACACCAGCGAGGTCAGCGGCGTCTCGAAGTTCATGTCTTCCGCCTTGCTGAACCGCGCCCGGGCCACCGCCTCGTTGAGCAGGTAGGAGACGCCGCTGGTGACGATCATCAGCACGCGCATGACGAAGATCCACACCAGCAGTTGCACCTGCACCGTCGGGTCCTTGACGGCCAGCAGGATGAAGGTGATCAGCGCCACGCCGGTGACGCCGTAGGTCTCGAAGCCGTCGGCGGTCGGCCCCACCGAGTCGCCCGCGTTGTCGCCGGTGCAGTCGGCGATCACCCCGGGGTTGCGGACGTCGTCCTCCTTGATGTTGAAGACGATCTTCATCAGGTCGGAGCCGATGTCGGCGATCTTGGTGAAGATGCCGCCGGCGATACGCAGCGCCGCGGCGCCCAGCGACTCGCCGATGGCAAAGCCGATGAAGCAGGGCCCCGCGTAGTCGCGCGGCACGAACAGCAGGATGCAGAGCATGATCACCAGCTCGATCGAGATCAGCAGCATGCCGATCGAGATGCCGGCCTTGAGCGGGATGGCGTAGGTCGGGAACGGCTTGCCCTTCAGGCTGGCGAAGGCCGAGCGCGAGTTGGCGAAGGTGTTGACGCGGATGCCGAACCAGGCGACGCCGTAGCTGCCGGCAATGCCGATCAGGCTGAACACCAGGATGGTGGCCACCTTGGCGGCGGTGAAGTGCGATAACCAGCCAAAGTAGAAGATCATCACCGCGCCGATGAACGCCCAGAGCACCATGATGAACTTGCCCTGCGTGACCAGGTAGGTCTTGCAGGTCTCGAAGATCAGCTCCGAGATCTCGCGCATCGAGCGGTGCACCGGCAGGTTCTTGAGCTGGATGTAGTTGACCAGCCCGAACAGCATCCCGGCGATGCAGAACAGCAGGCCGAAGACCAGCAGGTTGTGGCCGTCGAGCCCCAGGAACGAGACGCTGGCCAGGTCGGGCAGCTTGAGATCGGCCTCGCTGGCCGCGGCCGGCGAGGCGGTGAGCATCGCGGCGAGCGCCGCGAGCGCCGCGAGACCGCAGAGCAGGCGACCCTTGCGGCCGGCCGGTAGTACGCTGAGCTTTCGCGACATCATCTACCTCCAGAATCCAGGAAACCAGGGATGCAGCGCGGGCAGGCGCGGTCGGGCTCGATGGGCCCGAGCGCGCGGCGGCAGCCCGGCGAACGCGGGCTTTACAGAACGCCGAAGGGTATCACACCCTCCGGGGGCCGGGCTCGATCCAGGCAGCGTCCTGGATGCCCTGCCCCTTCCCTCGCTTTGGGCGAGGGTCCAAGGTCGAGGGCGAGATCGTGGTGCAGGCCGGCGCGCGGCAGCAGAGCCGCGTCTCCTCGCTGAATGCCAGCGGGCATGTGGGGTTGATTGGCCGGCGCGGAAGAAGAAGAAGGGGGAGAAGTAGACCTAGTCGTACTCCCCGCCTGGAACGGATCGCATGGATAGCAGGACTACCTCGTCTTCGTTGTAGGTGTAGAGGATCGTGTAGGCGGACGCGCCCGGGGAGTTGTAGGGCCGTTGGGAGTGGTCAGGGTGACTCGGCACTGCCATACCGAGGTGCGGGTACTCGGCGATCACCATTTCCCACTTTGCAAGTCCCTCGCTGGCCACCTGGTCGCTGCCCAGGTAATGCTCGGCTTCGCGCCTAAACCGCTCCGTCCAGGTTACCTCCCGAAGATGCCGATGGTCTGACGTGGCTGTCCTCTGGGCTAAGCTTGGGGTTGTCGCCGCTCTCGTACTCTCGGATCACTTCATCGGCCCAAGCCAGCTCGTCTTCCGACAGCTCCCGCTCGGCGCCTACGAAGACGCTATTGTAGGGGATCTTCTCGCCGTTCGCCACCACTTGCCACCCTGCGAAAAGATGTGAAAGTTGGCTTACGTCGGTGGCGTCAAGGGGTTCCAGATCCTCGATCACCCTGGCGACGATCTCAAGCTCGGCTTCTGAGAACACGCTGAGGTCCGGCGCCCGATGGGGCTTGAGTTTGAGGAGTGTCAGGCCGTAGTAGTTGCGGGGCTCCCACTCCGCGTCGCCGTTCTCTTCGAGCCTGGCAATCAGCGGGAGCATGCCCCGGCAGACCGGTCCCTTGTCGAACTTCAGGTAGTCTTGCCCCGTGATGGAGGACCCGAGAACGCGGTATGCCTCGAAGTCCGAAAAAAATAGGATCTTGTTGAGCTTGGTCTTGCCACACTTCCGGTCGTGCTCCGTCTCGCGGGCGACGTGCAGCACCAACTCAGTGAACTTCTTGGTAATCATGACGTAGTCTTCCTTGCCTGCCGTTTCGAGTGTCGCTTCTGCCTTCCCTTCTCCTCTATGTGTGTCTCCTTCGGCTCCGGGGGCGTCGCCAGCAGCCGGTCCACCGCCCCCACGAAGGTCATGGGGTACAGGGAGATCGGTTTCCCGGCAGGGGCTTTCTTATCGCTCGTCATCGCGTGCGCCGACCCTCCCCTCTTCCCCTCTCTTGACTTGTACGTCCCTTCTGGGGGGCGTAAGCTGTTACGCTCTACTTACGCCCCTCGCTTACGCCCCTATCTATCGCTAACCTATACCACTTGTCAAGCTGCTTCTCTGGGTCATTCCTGTAGTTCTTGATTT
>DATDGZ010000343.1:0-12128 GCA_036521795.1 Thermoanaerobaculia bacterium
ATGGAGGACGTGCTCGAGGCGCTGCAGACCGGCCAGGCCGGAGACGACGCGACGGATCCGCGCGCGAGCGCTGCGGCGGGCACTGCGGGCCCGCTCGACGGCCTCGGAGCGCCGGGCCGGCGCTTCCTGGACACCGCGGCGGCGGCGGTCGCGCGGACTCTCGCCGACATCGCCGCGGGCGGGGACGACAAGGCGGCCGAGCTCGCGGCGGCGGGTGGCGCCGCGTTCGAGCCCGCGGAGGTTACGCCGGCGGGCGACGCGGGCGTAGCCTTCGACCCCGCGGACCTCGCCGAGGACGCCGTCGCCACGGAGCTGCAGCGCTTCGCGGCGGCGAACCCCGAGGTGCTGGAGTACTTCGGTCCCGAGGCCGAGGAGCACGTCGAGGCCATGGCCGCCGCGCTCGCCGAGATCGCGCGGCAGGGCCCGGCGGCAGACCGGGTGGCGACGCTGTTTCGCGCCGTTCACACGCTCAAGGGCGCCGCCTACACCGTCGGTTGCGGCCCCATCGCCCGCCTGACCCACGCCATGGAAGACGTGCTCGCGCCGGTGCGTGGCGGCAGCGGTTGGCGGGACGCCGCCCTGCCCGCGCTCTCCGAGGGGGTCGAGGCGCTGAGGCTGCTCGTGGCCGCGGTTATCGGAGCGGCGGGTGCGGCGGGGGCAGCGGGGGCGGCAGGCAGGCCGCTCGCGGCGGCGGCGCGGCGGGCGCTCGGCATGCTCGGCGCCGCGCTGCCGCCCGGCGCGCAGCCCGAGGCGCCGCCGAAGGCCGCTGCCGCCTTCGGACCTTCCGGCGCGGCCGCCACCTTCGTACCTCCTGGACCGGCCGCCGCCCTCGGAACGCCCGGCACTCCCGGGGCCGGCACGCCACTGGCGCCGGGAGGACCACGGGCGCCGGCGGCATCATGGGTGCCAGGGACACGGTGGGCGCCGGGAGAGGCGACGGAAGCGCCTGCGCCCGCCTTCCGTTCCTCGATCCGGGTCAGCATCGACCGTATCGACCGGCTGATGAGCCTGGTCGGCGAGCTGGTGATCGCGCGCGGCCGTCTCGACCGCCGCCTCGAGCGGCTGGCCGAGGCCGAGGAGCTGGCGCAGTCGCGGGGGGCGCGGATGAGCCAGGCGGTCGAGGAGTTCGGCGCCCGCCATCTCTTCCCGCAGCTGCAGGGCGTGGCGCCGCCCAATCGCCCGGGCAACGAGGGCGGTGCGGGCGACGCGGCGCCCGGATCGTCCGGGAGTCGTTCGCTGGCTCCTGTCGCGGCCGGTGGCGCGGGTGATCCCTGGGGCGCGGGCGCCGTCGCCGGCATCGCGAGCCTTGGAGCCTTCCCCGCGGCCACCACTGCCGAGCTCTTCGCCGAGCTCGAGTTCGACCGCTACGACGACTTCAACCTGCTTGCCCGCCGCACCGCCGAGATCGCCGCCGACCTGGGCGAGCTGCACGGCGAGATCGCGCGGCTCACCACGCTGGTTCGCGACGACGCCGGGCAGTTGCAACGGCTGGTGCGCGACCTGCGCGGCGGCATCGGGCGCGCCCGCATGGTTCCCATCGGCCAGCTTTTCGCCCGCTTCGGCCGGCTGGTGGCCGCCACTGCCGCCGCGGCCGGCAAGCAGGTCGAGCTGGAGCTCGAGGGCGAGGCGGTCGAGGTCGACACCGCCATCGCCGAGGCGATCGCCGACCCGCTGATGCACCTGGTCCAGAACGCGGTGATCCACGGCGTCGAGACCCCCGACCTGCGGCGCTCCCGCGGCAAGCCCGAACAGGGGCTGCTGCTGCTTCGGGCCCATCTCCAGGGACGCTTCATCCTGGTCGAGGTGGAGGACGACGGCGGCGGCATCGACCTCGATGCGCTGCGCCGGGAGGCGGCGGCGCGCGGCCTGCGCCCGGCCGCGGCGCTGTCGGCGCTCGACCGCGAGCAGACCCTCGAGCTGGTCTTCCTGCCCGGCCTCAGCACCAGCCCGCGGGTCACCCAGACCGCCGGACGCGGCGTCGGCATGGACGTGGTGCGCACCAACCTCAACCGCCTCGGGGGCGAGATCGCCATCGAGACCGAGGCCGGCACCGGCACCCGCTTCACCCTCAAGGCGCCGCTCACCCTGCTGGTCTCGGAGGCGCTGTTCCTGCGCGTCGGCGAGGAGACCTTCGCCGTGCCGGTCACCGCCGTCCGCCGCATGCATCATGCGACGGCCGCCGAGCTGGCCGCGGCCGCGGGCGGCGGCGAGGAGCTGCTGCTGCGGGCCGGCGCCGAGCGCCTGCCGCTGCTGCGCCTCGACCGCCTGTTCCGGCTGCCCGGGCGGCGTGCCGAGCCCTGGCTGCCGGTCGTGGTCCTGGCCGCCGGCGGGCGCAGCTGCGCCCTGGCCGTCGACGAGCTGCTGGGCGTCGAGGAGGTGGTGATCAAGGGACTCGGCGAGCTGCTCGAGGACCTGCCGCTCTTCTCCGGCGCCGTCGTCACCGCCGAGGGCAAGGTGGTGCTGCTGCTGGACGCGACCGCCTTCACCCTCGCCGCGGCCTCCCTGCCGGAGACGTCGCAGACAGCCGAGACAGCAGAGGCAGAGGCAGGAAGCGGCCCGCCGGCGTCGAGCGCGCCTGCGATCGCGGCGAGCTCGGCAGCGCGCCGGCTGCTGCTGGTGGACGACTCGGTGAGCGTGCGCAAGGCCGTCGGGCAGATGCTCGGCCGCCATGGCTACCAGGTCACCGCGGTGGCGGACGGCGAGGAGGCGCTCGAGGCGCTGCGGCTGGGCACCTTCGACGCCGTCCTGACCGACCTCGAGATGCCGCGGCTCAACGGCTACGAGCTGATCGAGGAGATCCGTCGCGGCCCGCGCGGCGGCGAGCTGCCGATCGTGGTGATCACCACCCGCGCCGGCGGCAAGCACCTCGACCTCGCCCGCCGGCTCGGCGCCACCGCCTGCTTCGGCAAGCCCTTCGACCAGACGGCCTTGCTGGCCTTGCTCGGCGGCCTCGCGGCCCGCGCGGACGGTGGGCCATGGTGATGACCACGACCGTCCCGCACCAGGCTGCGGAGCGCTTCGCGCTGCTGGCGGTGGACGGCGTCGAGTACGCGGTCGATGCGACATGGGTGCGGCGCTCGCTCCCAGCGCCCAGCCCGCTGCCGGCAGCCGTCCTGCACGGCGGCACGGCCTACCAACTCGTCGACCTGCGGCAGCTCTTCGGCCTGCCGGCCAGCTCCGATGCACCCCCGCGGGCTGGCGGCGGACCCGGCCCGGAGCGGCTGATCCTGCTGATCGACCGGCCTCCAGCAGCGCCGGGGCCGGTAGCGCCCGAGCCGGCCGCTGCCGGCGGCGTCCATCGCCTCGCCCTGGTGATCGACGACCTGCTGGGCCTCGAGACGCTTGCAGCCAGGGCCGCCGTGCCGCTGCCCGGCGTCTACCGCGGCCCCGAGCGCCACTGGTTCCACGGGGTGCTGCCGCGGCCGGACGGGCGGATCACCGTGCTGCTGCGCCCGGAGGGGCTGGCGCCTGCCGCCGCGCCGTCAACGGCGCCGGAGGAGGTGCCGACCGCCGCGGCGCCCTCCCCGGGAGGCGCCGCTTGCTGAGCCGGCGCGATCGCGGCCGCGAGGGGCGCCAGGCGCCGCGCCCCGGCCTGCTGGCCTTCGTGATCGGAGGCCGGGCGCGCGCCCTCTCGCTCGGCCTCGTGGCGGGCGTCGCCGAGATCGGCCCCGTCACCCGCCTGCCCGCCGCCGATCCCAGCAACCTCGGCCTGATCGTCCATCGCGGCGCCGTGCTGCCGCTGGTCGACCTCGGCCGCCGGCTCGAGCGCGGCACGGCCTCGGCGGACGGCGCGGCCGGGGCGGACGGCGCGGACGGGGCGCTCGCGGCGCTGGGAGCCAGCCCGCCTTTGTGTATCATCACCCGTTCTCGGCAGGCGATCGCCTTTCCGGTCGAAGCGGTCCTCGGCCTGCAGGCGCTGCCGGCGAACGGCGGTGCCGCGGCTTCGCCATGGGAGATCCTGGACCCGCTGATCGTAGACCTGGACCGTGATCAAGATCCTGCTCATTGAAGCCGACCCCGACCGCGCCGCCGCTCTGGCCGCGGCGCTGGGCGGCGGCGGCGCGACGGAGGTGCGGATCGCTCCGGACGGCTTCTATGCCCTCACGATGATGGAGCGCGAGCGGCCGGACGTGGTCGTCGCGGGCGCGTGCGTGGGCGGCATCGGCGCCGGCGAGCTGGGCGCCATCGTGCGCAGCGACCCGACGCTGGCCGGGGTCCGCCTCGCGCGGTACGCCGACCCCGCGGCGCCGCCGGCGGACCTCAACGGCGGCGGCTCCTACGACCTGGTGCTCGACGCCGCGGCGCCGGCGCGCGAGCTGGCGGAAGGCCTCCGGCGCCTGGCCGGCATCCCCGCCGCAGCCGCGCCGCGGGGCGCTGTAGCGGAGACCGGCGCGGCCCTGCCGTCACGAGCGCCCGGCGTGCCACGAGACGCGCGGCCGACCCCGCCACCCGCTCCGCTCCATCCCTCGGGTTACTCCACGGCGGAGATGCCGGCACCCCGCCTGGCCGCAGGACGCCGGCCGCCGACCGCCGCCCAGCCCCTGCAGCGGCCACAGCCGGCCCCCGATCTCAGCGGCTCGCTGGGCGTGCTGGACCTGATGGAGCTCAGCCAGGCGTTCTCGCTCGCCAGCAAGACGGGCCAGCTGTTCCTCGACTGCTCGCGCGGCGAGGGCTGCATCTACTTCGAGCTCGGCAGGGTGATCCACGCCACCATCCGCGAGCGCACCGGCCGCGAAGCCTTCTCCGAGATCCTGCAAGCCACCCTGCGCGAGCAGAACCTCGCCTTCCGCTTCGCTCCCAGAGAGCCGCACGAGCTCGCCGCGGTGCCGCGCAGCATCGACCTGACCGTCCAGCACCTGCTGCTCAGCTTCGCCGTCGACTTCGACGAGACCCAGGGCCCATGAGAGAAGGAAGGGGAGAGAGGAGAATGGCGTGGCGAAAGTCTTCGTCGTCGACGACAGCGTGAGCGTGCGCAAGGCGGTCGAGCGAGTGCTCGCACCGCGCGGCATGGCGGTGACGAGCTGTGCCTCGGGCAACGAGGCCCTCGCCCGCCTGCCGGGCGAGGCCCCCGACCTGCTGATCTGCGACCTGGTGCTCCCGGACCTGGACGGCTACGAGGTCTGTCGCTGGCTCCGCCAGGTGCCCGCGCTTGCCGCCACCCCGGTGCTGTTCATCTCGGGGATCGTCGACGCCGACGTCGCCAGCCGGGTCGCAGCCTTGGGCGTCGAGGGTGTCCTCAAGAAGCCCTTCAGCGGCAAGGATCTGGTCGCCACGGTCGAGCGCATTCTAACCGTCAGCCGCCTTGCGTCGCCGGCCGCCGCCACCACGGTCCCGCCGGCCACCGCCACGGTCCCGCCGGCCACCGCCACGGTCCCGCTGGCCACCGCCGACTCGCCGGCCGCCGATTCGCCGGCCGCCAGCCCGGGCAGCCCGCGAATCCGCGCGCTGCTCTCGGAGGTAACCACCCTGGCGGGCTTCCGCTGTGTTCTCATTCTATCGCCGGGGTCGCCGGGGTCGCCGGGGTCGCCGGGGTCGCGCATGCTGGCCCTGGCCGGCGAGCTGCCGCCGGCCGCCGGCGACCCGGCGGAAGTTACCGCGACGGCGCTATCAGCTTGGTTGGCCGCCGCGGCGAGCGTCGCCGGCCAGCTCGATCTCGGCGAGCCGGGATCGGCAGTCCTGGAAGCCGCCGCCGGCACCCTCCTCGCTCGCCGCGTCGACGCCCGCGCCACCCTGGTCCTGCTCCTGGCAAGCTCCGAGGCCCTCGGCAAGGCCCGCCTCTACCTGGCCAAGCTGCAGCGCGCGATCCTCGAAGCCTGGGACGCCGCGCCGGCCATCGGTGCCGGCTGAGGTGCTGGTCCGAGGGCGCCAGGGTGGCCGCGAAGGGCGAGAGTAAAGAGGATCGGTTTCATTGGTCCATCAGGGTTTCAGGTTGTAGGAGGCGGCCATCGGGCCGGCGCCGGCCTGGTACTTGCGGGCGCGGGCCAGTTCGGCGATCTGGCGGATGTGGCCGAGGTCGTGGAGCGCCCATTCATTCAACATCTGCGACATGGTGATCTCGCCATACTCCTTGTGCAGGGCGAGGCGATCGCCCGCACCGGCGGGGAGGTTGCGGAGGAACTCGATGTTGTTCTCGCGCTGCTCCTCGAAGTGATCGAAGGCATCCTCGGGGTCGGCATCGCGATAGAGGTCGAGATACATCTGCGCGTCGTCAGGCTCGAGCTCGGGACGGGTCTCCGCCATGAAACGGTCGAGGCGCATGCGGTAGCAGTGGCCTTCGGAGTGCGACAGGTGGGCCAGCACCTCGGCGACGGAGAAGCGTTCGGGCGCCGGCTTCCAGCGGGCGTCCGCTGCGGTCAGCTCCGTCATCAGGGCGCGGAGAATTCCAGGAGTGGCCTCCAGCAGGTCCAGGCAGGGCAGTCCGTTTTCCGTCATGAGCTCATCCTACGACGTTCGCCGCCATCGACATGGAGGGTGTTGCCGGCCGGCCGACGGCCAGGACTGCGGCCGGCGCGTCGGAATGATCGCGCGAGTACCTCCCATGGAGTAGACTGAGGTTCATGGCGAACGCGAAGCAGGAAGTCTTCAAGCTGCTGGAGACCCTCCCCGAGGAAGCCTCGCTCGAGGACATTCAGTATCATCTTTACGTTCTCCAATGCATCGGGCGGGGCCGGCAGGATGTCGAAGCAGGCCGAACGCTGCCGCAGGATGCGGTGGCGGTTCTGCCCGACGGCCGCGTCATCTCCGGCGTGCGTAGTTGACGAGATTCTAGCAAATCTCACATTCCAACACCGGAGAGCGCGGCTTTCGCGCGCCCGGCGCGGCGGGGAACCGAGGCTCCGGTCTTACCGGCTCAGGCCTCCCTCTGTGCTAGGCAGGACACCTTGAGATGAAACGGAGAGGGACCATGGCCGCAACGGGGTACGCCTCCTACTCTCGGCAGTTGGCCCGACAGTGCCCGGCTCCCGGTGTCGCGGTCGACCCGGGCGTCAGGGACAGACTGGCAGCGCGCTGGTGTCCTGGATCGGCTGGAAGGGCGTGCCCTGGGGGTTGTGGTACTGCTTCATGGTCCCGGTGTTCGAATCGGTGACGGTGATCACGACGTCGACGTTCGTCAGGCCGCCGGCGAAGAACCAGTACCTGCTGTTGAGCGCGCAGCCGTTCAGCACCTTCAGCACCACCTCGACGTTGTCCGAGGAGAAGAACCACAGGTAGGCCGAGTCGTCGGTCAGCTGCACCATGTGCGCGTTGCCGGCCGGGCCGCCGTTCGGCGCGGTGAAAGTGGCGGCGACCTCGAAGCGGCGGTCAAGGAGGCAGGCGGCCAGGTCGCTCGTGTTGCAGGTGAACGACTGCGGGGTCGCCCCGGGCTGGGCGGCACCGGCGGCGCCGGCGGCGGTCTCGGCGGAGTGGGCGGGGCGTGCGCCGAAGACGGCGAGCGCCAGGAGCGGAACGACGGTCAGCAAGCCCTTGGACATTACAGATATTTTACCACGACATATCCGGTCGCAGGAGGATCGCAGTGATGCGGGGAGATCCAGGCCGCCGGCAGCCGTTGGCGGCTAGGGGTAGTAGCCGCGGATCGTCTTGACGCGCATGCCGTCGCCGGCGACCCGCACTTCGACGGTGCGGAACTCGCCGGCGCGTGGTGCGGCCTTCGGCTGGTAGGCGAGCAGGTAGCGCGAGCGCAGCTCGTCCTCGATCGACGCGTAGACGCCGTCGAGCTCGGCCGCCGATTCGATGAAGAAGCTGCGGCCGCCGGTCTCTTCGGCCAGCTTGGTCAGGTGGCCGCGGATCTGCAGGTCGAGGCGTGGGATGTGCGCGCCGATGGCGTAGATGGCGATGCCGGCGCGCCGCGCGAACGCCAGCGTCTCGTCGAAACTCAGCCGGCTCAGGTGATCGCCGCCGTCGGTGAACAGGATGACCGCCGACTGGCCGTGCTGCACGCCCTTCATGTAGGAGAGGCCATAGACCAGGCTGTCGAAGAGCGCCGTGCCGCGCTCGGCGTTGAGCCCGGCCAGCGCCCCGGCCAGCGTTCCCAGGTCGCTGGTGAACGGCGTGCGCAGGACCGGGCTGTCGCTGAAGGTGAGCAGCGCCGCGCGGTCCTTCGGCGTCAGCGTGCGGTGCAGGAAGGCGAGCGCCGCCTTCTGCACCTGCGGCAGCGTCGCCGCCATCGACGCCGAGGTGTCGATGGCGAACAGCAGGTGCAACGGCAGGTCGCGCACGCGCTCGAAGCGCAGCAGGTTCTGCGCCTCGCCGCCGTCGAGGACCTTGAAATCGCCTTCGGCCAGCCCGCCGATCGGCCTGCCGCCACGGTCGAAGACGGCGGCGTAGAGCTCGACCAGGCGCACGTCGAGCTTCTCCACCACGTCCGCCGAATTGATCACCGCCAGGTCTTCGGTCGAGCTGCCGTCGGCGAGATAGGCGACCGCCCGCACGAAGCTGCCGGCGGCCGCGGTGCCATGGCCTGCAGCCGCCGGGCTCGGCAGCGGGATGAGCTGGGTCCAGGGCGCCTGGTAGAGCGTCGCCACCCGCTGGTCGCCGAGGAACAGCTCCACCCGCTCGAGGCTCGCTCCGTCGGGCACGTGCACCTCGGCGCGGGCGAGCACCCGGCCGCGGTAGCTGCCGCCCGAGCGCGGCTCGACCAGGCGCACGGCGAAGCGCTGCTTCGGCGGGTTCAGCGTCAGCGTGTCGCTCGCCAGCTCGCGGCCGCCGGCGTCGAAGGCCGCCGCCCGCAGCTCGCGGCTCACCGGCACCGGCCCGAGGTTGAGCTCGACCGAGTAGGGCGGCCGGACGCGCGACAGCATCTCCTTGCCGTCGAGGAAGAACGTCACCTTGTGGATGCCCTGGCCGCTTGCCTGGGCCTCGACCCGCACCGCGCCGGTCTGCTCCCCGGCCGGCGGCGGCACCAGGTGGACGTTGGCGCCGGCGCCGCCCGGCCCTGTCCCGCCCGGTCCCGCACCGCCTGGTCCCGCACCGCCAGGTCCCGCCCCGCCAGGTCCCGCCCCGCCAGATCCCGCCCCGCCCCCGGAGGAACCTGGCGGCGGCGCGGCGCCCGCGGCCCGCAGCTCGGCGCGCGCCGCCTCGAGGGCGGCCGTCACCTCCGGCGGCTCGCGCGTGGTGCCGATCTCGGGCAGCGCGTCGGGCGACGGCACCGCGATCGGCCGCTCGTCGCGGAAGTTGCGGTGCGAGTGCAGGTCCTCGACCCGCAACACCAGCACGTAGTCGCCCGGCCGCAGCGCGCGCTCGAAGGCGAGCGGCAGCGTGTCGCCCGCGAGCCCGGCCGACGGCAGGTCGAAGCGATAGCGGAACGACTCGACCAGCTCGCTCTCGTGCAGCACCTCGCCGGTCAGCAGGAAGTTGTACGACCGGTGCCCCTCGAGCTCGGCGGGCGCCGCCGCCGCGACCGGCACCTGCACCAGGCCCTGCATCACCGTGCGTCCGCGGTCGCGGGCGGGGAACTGCAGCTCGACCTTCGCCGCCAGCGGCGCCGTCCCGGCCGGCAGGTCCGTGGAAAGCCCGCGGAAGCTGCCCAGCCACTCGACGTCGCGCGGCGGCGGCGGCACGAAGACGTGCTCCAGCAGGCCGCTCTCGTCCTCGCGGTACGCCGCGTCGATGGCTCCGATCACGACTTGCCGGTCGCCGGCGACGCAGTTCTGGTACGCCCACTGCTCGAAGTTGAGGACGCTGTCGTTCTGCTCCAGCGCGGGCGTGATCCGCGCGACCAGCATCGCGGTCCCGTCGAACCGCCGCCACAGGCGGTAAGGTCCGCCGCCGCCGCGCTGATAGAACAGCAGGACCATGTCCCTGGGCAGCCGGTCGCCGGCCAGGTAGCGCCAGATCTCGAGCGGCCACGTCGCCATGCCGCAATCGGTCTTGTAGACGCCCTGCGCCTCGCCGTGCAGCAGCAGCATCTGTGCTCGGTCTTCGGTGATGTTGCCGTAGCGCGCGCGCGTCTCTTCGACGCGCGCCTCCCACTGCGCCTGGAAGGCGTTGTGGCTGCTTCCCGGGTACGGGTTCCGCGCTTCCCAGAAGCGATGGATGAAGCCGTCGCGCTGGTAATCCTTGTCGAGCGCCAGGAACTGCGCCAGCTCGTCCTTGCCGATCAGCAGCGCGACCTCGCCAAGCCAGTCCCGGTACTTCGGGTCGAGGCGCGCGGTCCGCGCTTTGACGTCGTCGGCGCGCGCCGCTGCCGCCGGCGTCCCGGTCGCGATGCCGAGCGCCATCGCCACGGGGCCCAGCAGGGACAGGAGGGTCAGGAAGGAGGTGCCGCGGCCGGCGCGCATGACGTCAAGGATAGTAGCCGCGAGCGGTCTTGACCCGCAGACCTGCGCCCGCCACCCGCACCTCGACCGAACGGAACTCGCCGGCGCGCGGCGCGCCGTTCGGCTCGTAGGCGATCAGGTAGCGCGAACGCAGCTCGTCTTCGATCTGCGCGTACACGCCGTCGAGCTCGGCCGCCGAGTCGACGAAGAAGCTGCGCCCGCCGGTCTCTTCCGCCAGCTTGGCCAGCCGGCCGCGGTCCGCGAGGTCCAGGCGCGGCACCCGGGCGCCGACCGCGTAGATCGGGATGCCGGCCCGGCGCGCGAACTCGAGCGCCTCGTCGAAGCTCAGCCGGCTCATGTGATCGGCGCCGTCGGTGAACAGCAGCAGCGCCGACTGTCCGTGCTCGACGCCTCGCATGTAGGACAGCCCGTACACCAGGCTGTCGTAGAGGGCCGTGCCGCGCTCGGCGTTGAGCCCGGCGAGCGCCCCGCCCAGCATCCGCAGGTCGCCGGTGAACGGCAGGCGCAGCACCGGGCTGTCGCTGAAGGAGAGCAGCGCCGCGCGGTCTTTCGGCGTCATGGTGCGCCGCAGGAAGGCGAGCGCCGCCTGCTGCATCTGCGGCAGGCTCGCCGCCATCGACGCCGAGGTGTCGATCGCGAACAGCAGGTGCAGGGGGAGGTCGCGCACCCGCTCGCAGCGCAGCAGGGTCTGCGGCTCGCCGCCGTCGAAGACCGCGAAGTCGTGCGCGCCGAGCGTGCCGACCGGCCGCCCGGAACGGTCGAACACGGCGGCCGACAGCTCGACCAGCCGCACGTCGAGCTTCTCCACCTGGTCCGCGGAGTTGATCACCGCCAGATCCTCGGCAGCGGCGCCGTCGGCCAGGTAGGCGACCGCCCGCACGTAACTCGCGCCGGCGTCGCTGCCCGCGTCGCTGCCCCCTTTGCCCTTGCCCTTGCC
This sequence comes from Thermoanaerobaculia bacterium, assembly GCA_036521795.1. Classification (GTDB taxonomy): domain Bacteria; phylum Acidobacteriota; class Thermoanaerobaculia; order Multivoradales; family UBA5704; genus JASLEW01. The sequence continues at coordinate 11,218 of DATDGZ010000343.1, forward strand.
CGCGGCCGCCGGCAGGGAGAGGAGCTGGGTGAACGGCGCCTGGTAGAGCGTCGCCACCCGGCGGTCGTCGAGGAACAGCTCCAGCCGGTCGAGGCTCGCGCCGTCCGGCACGTGCACCTCGGCGCGCGCGAGCACCTCGCCGCGATGGCGGGTGCCCATCAGCGGCTCGACCAGGCGCACCGCGAAGCGCTGCCGCGGCCGGTTGAGCACCAGCAGGTCGCTCGCCAGCTCGCGGCCGGCGGCGTCGTAGGCCGCCACCCGCACCTCGCGGGTCACCGGCACCGGCCCGAGGCTGAGCTCCACCGTGTAGGGCGGACGGATACGGGACAGCATCTCCTTGCCGTCGAGGAAGAAGGTCAGCTTACGGATGCCGCCGCCGCTCGCCGTCGCCTCGAGGCGCACGGCGCCGGTCTGCGACTCCCCCGGCGGCAGCAGCAGGTGCACCGCGGCGGCGGCCACGGCCTCGGCGCCAGGCGCCCGCAGCTCGGCGCGCGCCGCCTCGAGCGCGGCCGTCACGGCCGGCGGCTCGCGCAGCGCCGCAATCGCGGGCAGTCCCTCCGCCGGCGGCACGACGAGAGGCTGCTCGGAGCGGAAGTAGTGGTGCGAGTGCAGGTCCTCGACCCGCAGCACCAGGACGTACTCCCCTGCCGCCAGGTGGCGCTCGAACGCCAGCGGCAGGACGTTCCCTGCGCCTGCCGTGCCCGGAGAATCCGCCGCCGGCAGGTCGAAGCGGTAGCGGAACGACTCCGCCAGCTCCGATCCTTGCAGCACCTCGCCGCTGAGCAGGAAGTTGTACGCCTGGTGCCCGGCCAGGTCGGCCGGCACCGCATCGCCCGCCGCCACCAGCACCACGCCCCGGACCACCGTGCGGCCGTGGTCGCGGGCGGGGAACTCGACCTCGAGCCGCGCCG
>DATDGZ010000344.1:0-7521 GCA_036521795.1 Thermoanaerobaculia bacterium
CATCGCCAACCACAAGGGCGGCACCGGCAAGACGACGACCGCCGTCAATCTCGCCGCCGCCCTCGGGGAGCGGCGCCAACGGGTGCTGGTCATCGACCTCGATCCTCAGGCGAGCGCCAGCTCCTGGCTCGGCGTCCGCGAGGGCGGATCCGGCCTACTCGAGGCGCTCGTGGCCGAGGAGGGCGGCGCGCTCGCCCACCTGGTGCGCCCGAGCTGCGCCCAGGGCGTCGAGCTGATCGCGGCCTCGGCTCAGCTCGCTCGCGCCGAGCGCCACCTGGCCGAGACGCTCGGCGGCGAGCAGGTCCTGCTCGATCTCATCGGCGCCCTCCCCCGCGACCGCTGGGATTTCCTGCTGATCGACTGCCCGCCGGCCCTCGGGCAGTTGACGATCAACGCCCTCGCCGCCGCCGGCGAGATCCTGGTCCCGGTCGAGGCGTCGACGATGGCGGTGGCCGGCCTCGCCAGCCTGGTCAAGACCGTCGCCCAGGCACGCAAGCGCCTCAACCCGGGCCTGGTCATCGGCGGCATCGTCGCCTGCCGGGTCGATGCCCGGACGCTCCTGGCGCGCGAGGTGGTCGCGACGCTGCGCCAGATGTTTCCCGAGGTCGCGCTCGCAACGACGATCCCCGAATCCGTCCGCCTGCGCGAGGCGTGGGCCCACGGACCGATCCTCCTCTACGCACCGACGAGTTCCGGCGCCCAGGCCTATCGCGCGCTGGCCTCGGAGGTTTCCCGCCAGGAGCCGCGGCATGCCGCCGCCTCTCCCTAGCCGTCGCCCGCACCGCGGCGTCCTCGAGGAGCGCCTGGGCGGTGCGGAGCCGCCGCCGGCCGCCCCGACGCCGGCGCCCGAGGGAGTGGCTGCGAGCCCCGACGCTGCCGCGCCCGCGGCGCCGCCCGCTACGGCCTTCACGAGGTTCACCACGCGCGTCCCGTCGAGCCTCGTCGAGCGCCTGCGAACGGCGGTCTTCTTCACCCCGGGGCTCACGCTCTCGGGGCTTGCTGTCGAGGCCCTCGAGCGCGAGATCGAGCGCCTCGAAGCCGTACGCGGCGAACCCTTCCCGGCCGGCCGCGGCCGGCTGCGCACCGGTCGCCCCATTCGCTGACATGAATGCCGGCCCGAGCGCCCGAAGAGCCTCCGTCCGCCGTGCGGGACGCCGCCGCCCGCGGCCGCCGGGCGAGCCGTCCCGAATCTAGCCGCCGACCCCACATGCACGCGACCTCCGCCTGCCTCACCCGCCAGCCGGACCTGCCGGCGTTTCTCGACGCCGCCCGCCCCCGGCTCCACGGCCTCCTGGTGTCGCTCCGGGTGCCGCTCGAGGACGCCGACGACGTGCTCCAGGATTCCTTTCTCGCGCTGCTCGATCCGCGGCACGCCCTCGACGGCATCGCGGACCCCGAAGCCTGGCTCGCCGGCACCTTGCGCAACACGATCCGGCAATACTGGCGGCGGCGGCAGCGCCGCAGCCGCTTCCTGGCGCGGTGGTCGCGGACGGCTCCGACGAGCGAGCCGGCGCCCCAGGAGCGTCAGGATGCCGCCCGCGACGTCGCGGCCTTGACCGCCCACCTCCCGCTCCGCGACGTCGAGGTCATCTGGCTTCGCTTCGGGCTGGGCCTGAAGCCTCGCGAGATCGCCAAGACTCTCGGCCTCAAGCCCGACTCCGTGCGCAAGATCGGCCGGCGAGCCCTCGAGCGGGTGAGGCGGCAGCTCGCCGCGGCCGGTCATCCCCGCGCTCTGTGCTGCGCGGCGCCGGCAGCGCGCGTCAGCCAGCCGGTCGCTGTCGCGCCGGCGGGTGCGGAGCGAGGCTCCTTGGCCGCCGACCGGACCGCTCTCCCGCGCCCGCACGCGGGTGCCGCGGACGCCTCCCGCGTACCGCACCGCCACGCGACCTGCCGCCACCTCCGCGGCCGTCCGACACCGCCACCGAAAGCGAGGCGCCGATGACCCGACCCCGTCCCGCCAAGCGGCTCATCATCACTCTCCCGCCGGAGGTCATCCGCCGGCTGCGGAACCGGGGCGCGCGCAGCGACAGGCACCATGGCCCGTACAACTACACGCGACAGCTCAGCCGCGCTCTCGGGCTCTTCGATGCGGTCGTCCTCAGGAGCGATCCGCGAGAAACCGGAGGCCTCGACGAGCGACCCTACGGCCTGATCGTTGACCTGCTCCGCGATCCCCATCGCCTCGAGACCTTCCACATCAGCCGCCTTGGCGAGTACCTCCTCGAGCTTCCGGACTTCGGCGAACGCGCCCACGCCATCGGCTGCGAGCCGGAAGAGCTGGCGAGAAGCGTGAGCGGCCTGACCTTCGCCGAGAAGCTCCATCTCGTCGACAGCGCCCAGCTCCGCCACTCGCAGCGGCCGAGGACCATCGGCAGCCGGTAGCTCTCGGCGCCGCCCTCGCCGCCCGGCTGCCGCGAGGCCTGAGAACCCGCGCGAGCGCGGGCCAGCGAGCCCTCGCTCCCCGCCGCCGAGGGGCACCGAGCGTCGCGAGTCCCACCCCTCTCGAGGGCGGCCCGTTCTCCGGCGGCTACGGCTGCTTCTTCCTCCGCCGCTCCGCGAGGACGTAGTCGAGCGCCTGTTGCGCCAACTGCTCGACCCGGACGCCCTCTTCTCGAGCCATCTCCTCGAGCCCCGCCATCGTCTTCGCGCCGAGGCGCCACGCCACCCGCACCGGAGCCTGTGCCTGCCGCTTGTCGAACTCGAATGCCATGCCCGTCTCCTCTGCTTGATCGCTCCCCTCCTTCGGACCATAACATGGGCTTGTCTAGGGCCAATCCATCGGGTACCCTGACCATCTCAGAGGTCGGAGCAAGAGATAGGGATGTTTACTTCGTAATCATCCCGGCTTACTCGCCTCCGGCTCGAAAGCGTAGCGGCCGATGGCCAGAATCAAGCTTCTCAGCGTTCGTCTCTCCGCCGGTGAGTTCCTCCGGGTCTGCCTCGCCGCTGACACCTCCGCCATGTCCCCCGCGTCCTGGATTCGCCACCAGGCCCTCCGCGCTGCCGAAGGTACGTTTGCACCCCCTGGAGGGCTTCGCCTGCCGCCGCCGGCGAGCCCGGCGCCCAACCTCACCCACATCGCCACCACCCGCTTTACCGAAGAGCAGTTCGAGGCTCTCGTGGACTATGCCCGCGCCTGCGGGCTGCCCCTGGCCGCCTTCCTTCGCCAGGTCGTTCTCGGCGTCAAGCCGATCGCCCGCCGTCCCGAGCTCCGCTCGGCGATCGTCGCGGTCAACCGCGTTGGCAACAACCTCAACCAGCTCGTCAAGCTCGCCCACACCGGCGTCGTCCTGGCACCCGAGCTCGCGCGAGTCGTCCGCGAGGTGCTCGTCGAGCTCCACGCACTGCAAAAGGCCCTCCTTCGGGCCGACGCTGGAGATGCCGGGGAGCCCTCCGCGTGATCGTTTTCAAGGGCGGCGGGCTCTCCTCCGGCGGCAACCGCACCGGCCTCGGAACCGGCTTCGGTGGTCTCGCGGCCTACCTCGAGCAAGGCTCGCTCGACGCCCTCAACCCCGACCGTGTCGCCTGGGCCTCCTATCGCAACCTCGAAGCGGTCGATGACCCCTCCCGCGCGGCGCAGGTGATGCGCGCTCACGCCACGGAGTACCCGCGCACCGCGAAGCCCGTCTACCACTTCGGCTTGAGCCTTCAAGCCGGCGAGCAGCTGAGCCCCGAGCAATGGGACCTGGTCGTCGACCGGGTGCTCCACCGGATGGGACTCGCCGGCCACCAAGCCATGATCGTCGCGCACCAAGACTCGGACCAGCAGCACGTCCATGTCGTCGTCAACCGGGTCGGCGAAGATGGCCGCGCCTGGGGCTTGCGCGACGACAAGATCCGCGCCCGTGAGGCCATCCGGAGCATCGAGATCGACTACGGCTTGACTCGCACGGGCCCTCGGGACCTGCCGGTCCCCGAGATCTCTCCGGGGGCCTACCAGCTCGCCCTGCGCACCGGCCGCCAGCCGCTGGCCGATCGGGTCCGCGAACAGGCCGCGACCGCCTTCACCGAGGCGACGGGCTGGCGCGAGCTCGAAGAGCGTCTGGCGGCGCGCGGCTTCCGTCTCGAGCCCGCTTCGAGGGGTTCGGGAGTCCTGGTGACCGATGGCCTCCGCTCGGCCTCGCTCTCCCACGTCGACCGCGCGCTCTCCGGCCCGAAGCTCGCCTCGCGGTTCGGCGAAACCCTGCGCGAGCACCGCCAGACGCATCCGGAGCCGCCGACCGTCGCGGTGCCCGGTTGGACTCCCGTCCAGCTCCCCGGCGAGAGCCTCGACGCGCGCGCCGCGGCGCTCGTCGAGCGACTCACCGCCACCCGCGCGACCTTCACCGCGGCGGACCTCCATCGCGGCGCCTTCCACCAGCCCGAGAGCGTCGCCCTCGTCCGCCAGGCCCTCGCCTCCGATCGGGTCCTCGACCTCGGCCGTGACGCGAGAGGCGCTGTGCGGCACACGACGCGCGAGTACCTCGACGCCGAGGCGCGTCTCTTGACCGCAGCCGGCGCCCTGGCCGGCCGCCACCAGCTCCGGCTCGACTCCGCGGCGGTCGAGCGGGCGCTCGATCGCGCCGCCCCGGCGCTGTCGACCGAGCAGCGCGACGCCGTCCTCCATGCGACGACCGCGGACGATCTCGCGCAGATCGTCGGCCGCGCCGGCGCCGGCAAGACGACCGCCGCGCGCTCGATCGCCGCCGCCTACGAGGAAGCCGGCTACGAGGTGCGGGGCGCCGCGCTGGCCGGCAAGGCTGCCGAGGTGCTCGAGACCGAGACCGGGGTCCGGTCCCGCACGCTTGCCAGCCTCGAGCACGGCTGGTCCGAAGGCACGGAACGGCTCGGCGCTCGCTCAGTCCTGCTCGTCGACGAGGCTGGCATGGTCGACGTCCGGCGGCTCGGCCGGGTCCTCGCCTACGCCGAGGAGCGCGGCGCCAAGATCGTCCTGCTGGGGGATCCCGATCAGCTGAAGGCGATCGGCGCCGGCGACGCCTTTCGCGGCTTGCTCGAGCAGCACCCGAGCGCCCACATCGACACCATTCGGCGCCAGCACGAGCCCTGGCAGCGAGCCGCCTCCGAGGCGCTCGCCGCCGGGCGTGTCGCCGCTGCTCTCGACGCCTACGAGGGCGCCGGCCGCCTCCATTGGACCGACACTCGCGCCGCGGCCCAGACCGAGCTCCTCGGCAGTTACGCTCGCGATCGGCGCGAGCACCCGGATGGCGCCCAGCTCATCCTGGCCTACCGCAACGTCGACGTCGCGCAGCTCAACGACGCCGTGCGTGCCGAGCGCAAGGCCGCCGGCGAGCTCGCAGCCGGCATCGAGGTCGGCGGCACCGAGTTCGCCCGCGGCGACCGCATCGTCTTTCTCCGCAACGACAACCAGGGCAGGGAGGTCCTCAATCTCGACGCCGCGGCCGGAACCGGCGTCCGCAACGGCACGCTCGGCTCCGTCGTCAGCGCGGAGAGCAACCGCCTCTCCGTCCGCCTCGACGAAGGCCGCAACGTCGCCTTCGATCCTGCCCGCTCCGGCTCGGTCGCGCACGGCTATGCGGTCACGGTCCATAAGTCCCCGGGCGCGACGGTCGACCGCGTCTACGTGCTCGCGGACCCGCTCATGAACCGCAACGCCGCCTACGTCGCACTGACCCGCCATCGCGACGGCGTCCACGTCTTCGCCGACCGCGAGACGTTCGCGAGTCGCGAGCAGCTCGACAAGACCCTTTCGCGAAGCGGCCAGAAGGACCTGGCGAGCGACTACGCTTCGGCCGAGCTGCGCCGGGCGGTCGCCCGCTACCAGGAAATTGCCGCCCAGACGGTGCGGGCAACGCTCGAGGAGCGGCCCCTCCGCGAGGCGCTCGCCTCGCTCTCCTCGCTCCGCGACGAGAGGCTGCGCGTCGTCGACGCCCGCCGCTCCGTCGGCCGAGCGGCGGGCCAGGTCTACGCCGATCCAGCGAAGGCCCTGCAGGCCTTGCTTCGCGATCCCGCCGCCCCCGAGCGTCTGCGCCAGGGAGACGCCCGGATCTACGGCGATCTTCGCGGCCGCGCCGGCCTCGTCAGGCCCCATCCTGACCGCGCGGCGGCCCTCCGTGGCGTGGCGTCTTTGACCGGCCGCCTCGACGCCTACCGGCGCAGCGTCGAGCGCCTCCATGCAGCCAGCCATGCGATCCGGGTGGCCCTCGGCGCACCTCGGTTCGAGCATCGGTCGCAGGCGGACGCCGGCGCTCGCGGCCGGCCGCACCGCGCCCTCGGCGCTCGCCCGATCCGCCTCCTTCGCCCGGCGCAGGTTCAGCGCGAGTTGGCGCGGGTGACTGCCGCTCTCCACACCTACCAGCAGGCTTCTCGCGGCGCGCAGAATGCCATCGAGACCGCCATCCGCGGCATGGGACGGCTGAGCCTCAATACGGCCCTCCTGCTGCTGCCGCCCAAGGTCGCCATCCCGGTTGGCATCGCGGTGCGGGCGGTCACGCGCGTTCTCGACCGTGGGCTCGACCTCGGCCTCGGACGATAGATGCTCGAGCCGCCCTCTCCACCTCCCGCCGCCGGCCTGCCGGCGTCTGCCCCGGACGACAACTACGCCGCCGGCTACCGCGACGGGTTTGCCAACGAGCCGGCATACGTGTCGAGGGCCGGACAAGCCGCGGCGCTCTTTGCCGACATCCTCGAGCCGGGAGCGGTGGCCGCGGCGGAGGAACGCTACCTGCGAGGCTACTCGCAGGGCCAGCAATGATCGCCAGCACCCAGCATGGGCGCTGGCCCTCCTGCCGGCTCCCATAGGGCACCATGAGCTGTCCCTGCGGCCGCCAAGGCAGAGCATGGTGGTGCGCCTTTCTCGGCAGCGCCTCCGAGATCGGCCGGTAGGATTTTGGCGGCGTGATCTGTCATATCCTTCTACCGATGCCGCCTCTAGCCATCCGAGTTCCCGCAGACCTCGATTTCGGGGCGCTCAGGCTGCGCCGCGATCCACTCACCCGCGAGATCTCGTTTGAGTGGGCACCGATCGAGCGCATCTGTGAGGTCTCCGGCGTTGACGTCCAGATCTTCCGCGCGGGCCACGAGGACAGCGTTTCCGGACTCATCGTCGCTTGGTACACCATGCATCGAGAACTCGGCGGGGCGCCAGACGCTGTAGCCGAGCAACTCGTCGCCGAGGTCCTTGCTGAGGACCTCTACGGCGAGATCAACGTACAGCCCGGTGGCAGCGGAGAGCCTCAGTGATCGTCGGGCGCCCGCGTTTGGCGAATGGGTGCAGGTCTTCAGCGACGAGAAGGCTGACGACCGCGCTGCTCGACCGCCTGACTCACCACGCGCACATCCTGACGACGCGAGGCCATTGCGACGGCAACCGAAGCTCGCGACGAAGAGCTGATCGAGAGGGCCGTAGGAGGGGGTACTCCGGGTAAGGGTCGGGGCGAGATCGTGGCTTGTAGGGCATCCTAGCGCGAGATTTTACGCGCTACAGCCCCGCCGCCGCGGCGCGGGCGCACTACCCGGCTGCGCCCCCCTCCCCGCCGCCCCCACCCACCCAACGCAGGCATG
>DATDGZ010000345.1:0-5687 GCA_036521795.1 Thermoanaerobaculia bacterium
GTCGTCGCGTCGCTCGGCGCTCCAGACCGCACAGAGCTTGGTTTCGCGGGTTTTGGCGCTGCCGTCGGCCTGCTTGCCCGGACGTCCGAGCAACTCGGCAGACCGCATGGGAATGCCGGTGCCATCCATGCCGAGATAGAGGGTTGGCGGCGGTTCCTGGCGGGGTGGTTCGACTTGGCGCTCGTCGTGTTCGGCGATGTCGTTGCCGAGCGCCTCGGCAGCCCGCTCGACGTGCTTTGCGTTGAGGGTGACGCCGGCGAGTTCCGCGAGCAGCTCAGAGCCTTCCTGGAAGCTCACCAGCGCTCCGACCTGACCGACCATGCGCAGGACGCCTGGTGACAGCGACCCCGCTCCCAGGCCAAGTGCCTGGTCCCGTGGACAGAAGCCGCGGCCGCAGGCAGCGCAATGGTAGTAGGCGCGCTCCAAACGCAACGCTCCCAAAACGGTCTCGAAACACTTGCGGCGGCGACCGGCGTAGCGGGCGAGCCTGCCGCAGTCGCACCGCAAGGTCGGTCCCGCCTCATCGGTGAGGTCGGCATTGAGCCGGCGCTCGACCGCGCGAGCGGCGAGCTGCAGCGCTTGGCGTCGCAGGGTGATTTCGAGAGCCCCAAAATCGAGGCCGTCGACGGCTCCCGGACCTACGAGGCGCTCGATCTCAGCGACGATTTCTTGGCCGACCGCTTGGTGGAGCCCCTTTTTTCGGCCGCCTCGGCGGCGGCCACCAGATCGAGCTGGGCCTCGGCCCAGGTCTCACTGGCTTGCCAGTAGGCTTCCACCTGCCGACGAAACTGCTGCCCTGCGACCAGCTGCTCGCGAACTCTTTCGGCTTGCTGTGCCGTAAGACGCCGCGATCGGGTCTGGCCGTCGACCCCCCGGGTGAGACTGAAATACGGACCGTGGCGCGCCTCCTCGCTGGTTGCGCAGGAGCAATTGGGCTTGCCGCACTTGATGTATCTCTCGCCGAGTGAGCCTCGACGCAGCGGCCTGGCTTGGCTGAGTTGCTCCGCCAAAATGCGAACAGCTTCGGGCACCTCTTCGGCTTCTGGCATGGGGGTAGCCTCCTTGTCTGTCGGCTATTATAACCGACAGACAAGGACTCCTCAACCCCTGAGCCCACGAGCTTTCCCTGGCTCAAGCACTTTCCTGTCGTGCACCCCCCCAGCCGGGTAGTGCTCTAACAGGGTGTGGCTGGCCCTGTGGGGGCGCCCCTGCCGCCCGCTCAGTCCCTCCCCAGGGAAGCGCCGCCGAGTCATCGTGTTGTTCGCGTCGTGGTGGGACCGCGTTTGTCGACTCGCTTAGTCCCTAGGGACTCAAGACCGGGAAGCGTCTTTGGCCGCAAGAGGCGGAAGCTGTGCCCGCTCAGTTGCTCCTGTGGATGACGACCAATGGCCTGAAAAGGAACCACAGCGCGACGAGCACCGCTATAGCTGCCCAGATGAGTACCGAGTTTCTCACTGCCCGCCTGGCCCGCGGCAAGTCGGGATCGGGAGACTGCAGGCTGCCATAGAGCAGATGCCAGCGAATCGCACCGATCGGAACCAGAATCAGAATGCTAGCGTTGGCGAGATTCATAGCGCCGAGGGTAAGAACGAAGAAGAGGAGGAGCAGGAGCGGGGTCGCTCCCGCGGTGATGCGGATCGAGCTGGCATTGCCGCACGCCTTCTGGACACGCGCCTGGAGATCCGCCGCCGACGCTGCTGCGCCGGGATCGACCGTGGCGCCACAGTACTTGCAGCTCTGCATCGTGGTGTCGATGATCTCGCGGCAGTTGGGGCATGGGAATGTCCGATAGTCCACGCTCGTGGCCTCACGGTAATCGTGTAGGAAGCTTTGGAAGCATATAACTATCACAAATGGCACCGGCCACGCACGGGGCAGGCACCCGGCGTCCCAGCCCCGCGTTGGACCTGCGGGCGCACGTCTGCGATGATGGTGGCTTGCCTACCGGTGCGGCCATGGAGAGACGATGCGGGACCCCGCCTTGAGGCTGCTGGTTTTCGACTGGGACGGCACGCTGATGGACTCGGTGGGGTCGATCGTGGGCTGCACCCAGGCGGTGATCGCCGAGCTCGGGCTGGGCGAGGCTGACGAGCCGACGATCCGCGGCACCGTCGGCCTCGGACTGCGGGAGACCGTCGACACGCTGGTGCCGGGCTGCGGCGACGCGCTCTACGGCGTCGTCCTGGAGTGTTACCGCCGGCACTGGGTGGCGACGTTCCGCGACCGGCCGCTGCTCTTCCCCGGAGTGCGCGGCATGCTCGGCGACCTGGCGCAGACCGGTTACCTGCTGGCGGTGGCGACCGGCAAGAGCAGGCGGGGCCTCGAGCACGCCTTCGATCAGACCGGCCTGCGCGGCCACTTTCACGCCAGCCGGACGGCCGACGAGGCGCTCTCCAAGCCCCACCCGCAGATGCTGCTCGACATCCTGGACCAGCTGGGGGTCCGCCCGCGCGCGGCGCTGATGATCGGCGACTCCGTCTACGACCTCCGCATGGCGGCCAACGCCGGCACCCATGGCGCCGCGGTCCTCTCGGGCGCCCACGGCCGCGCAGATCTTGCCGCCGAGGCGCCGCGCGTCCTCCTCGAGCAGATCATCGAGCTGCCGGCGTGGCTGGCCAACGAGAGCGGTGTGGCGGAAGATGCGGCGGACCGACAGCTGGCGCCCACCGCCAGGTAACGCGCAAGGAAGGGCTTCAAGACCGCCACAATCCATTCTACTGCCTCCCCGCCTTCATGTCGAGTCGGTTCAGGCGGGGATGCGGGGAGGCGGGACGGCGGGTAGCGGGGTACCGGGTACCCCACTACCACGGCGGCTACGGCGAAGGCCTTCCGGAATCCTGGGCCGCCCGGGCTACCCCTTCGCCTTCCACTCGGCGATCTGCGTCTGGAGGTCGGAGACCTGTGCCGGCGGCGGCTGCTGCTTGGCCGCGTGGGCGGCCGCGAGGGCCCGCTCGCCGGTCGCCACCGCTCCCTTGTAGTCGTTCTCGCGAGCGAGCAGCCGCGCCTTGGCGCGCTGGTTGCCGAACGTCGGCTCGACGGTGATCGAGGCGTCGAGCCAGCGCGCGGCCTCCTTCAGGCAGGTCCCCGACTGGATGCACCAGGCCGCCGCGGCGTCCTGCCAGCGCTGCTCCGACTGCGCGGCTCCCACCAGCAGCCGCGGCGTATCGGCCTCGATCTTCCACGCCACCTCGAGCTTCTCCCAGCGCAGCGCCAGCACGGCCGAGGTGTCGGAGGGATTCCGGAAGTCGAAGCTCATCCATTCCTGGGGCTCCGCCGCCGGCACGGGTTTGGCGTGGAAGCGCAGGGCGTCGTGCTCCGGCTTGTAGGAGAAAGCCCCCCACTCCTCGGCGTCCTTGCTGAGGACGATCACCCAGTCGTCGGCCCCGGGGATGGTCTGCAAGCCGTAGATCCCGGCCGGCAGCTCCTTGCCCTCGATGCGCACCGGCGTGCTGAAGCGGATCGTCGTGTTCTCGTTGGCGCCGGTGCGCCAGACCTCGCCGTACGGCACCAGCTTGCCCCAGATGACGCGGCCCTTGACCCCGGGACGGCTGTAACGCACGGTCACCTCGGTGACGCCGAAGGTCTGGGACACGGTGGCGTTCGGGCTGGGGCGCGGTAGCTGCGGCCCGGGCGCCTGGGCCAGGGCGGACGGGCTTCCCGCCACCAGCGCGATGACCGCGGCGACAGCCGCCAGCGCGGGTATCGCGGTGATGGCCGGCAGCGCTCGCCTTCCTTGCAACGTGGATTCATGCAGCATGAGAGCTCCTTTCTGTCGAGATGGTCGGAACGGTCGAGAGTGAGCGCAACAGTCGAATCAGTCGCAACAGTCAAAGGTCGGTCCGCGGCTCGAGGCCAGACGGCCCGCCGTCGCGTCGCGCCCGGCCGGCCGCTCAGCCGGCGGTCGCTAGCATTGCCGCCGCGTGCCGGCGTCCTTCCTCGGCCTCGCGCGCGCGCCGCGCCATCCCATCGGCAGGCTCGATCCAGCCGGCCAGGTTACGCAGCACCAGGTCCGCCAGCAGGCGGAGGTGGTCGGGCCGGTCGTTCAGCGCCGGAATGTAACGGTAGCGCTCGCCGCCGGCATGCAGGAAGATCTCACGGTTCAAGCCGTCGATCTCCTCGAGAGTCTCCAGGCAGTCGGCGGAGAAGCCGGGGCAGATCACGTCGAGGCTGCGGACGCCCCGCGCCGCCATGGCGCGCATCGTCTCCTCGGTATAGGGACGCAACCACTCCTCGCGTCCGAACAGCGACTGGAAGCTGACCTCGTAACGCTCGCGCGGCAGCTGCAGCCGCTCGGCGACCAGCCGCGCCGTCTTCTGGCAGTGGCAGAAGTACGGGTCGCCGGCCAGGAAGTAGCGCCGGGGGATGCCGTGGAACGAGAAGAGCAGCTTCTCCGCCGGCGGCGCCGCAGCCCACGCTTCACGCACGCTGTCCGCCAGCGCCGCGACGTAGGCCGGGTCGTCATGGTACGGGTGGATCATCCGCAGCTCCGGCACCCAGCGCCAGCCGGCGAGCTCGGCGGCGATGGCGTCGAAGGTCGAGCCGGTGGTGACCGCCGCGTACTGCGGATAGAGCGGCAGCGCCACGATCCGCCGGCAGCCGAGCCCGGCCAGCTCGCGCAGCGCCGCACGGATCGAAGGGTTGCCATAGCGCATCGCGACACGCACGTGCAGCGGCGCCGGCACCTCGCGCGTCAGCAGGGCTGCCACCCCCGCCGCCTGCCGGCGGGCGATCACCAGCAACGGCGACCCTTCAGCCGTCCAGACCTTGCGATAGAGCGCCGCCGACTGGCGCGGCCGGAACGGCAGCACCGCCAGGTGCAGCACCAGCCACCAGAGCGGCCGCGGCAGCTCGATCACCCGCGGATCGAGCAGGAACTCCCGCAGGTAGCGGCGGAGCGCCGGCGTGTCAGGGGCATCCGGGGTGCCGAGATTCGCGAGCACCACGCCGATCGGCGTCGCCGCCGGCAGATCGCCGTGCGCGAAGTCGGCTTGACCGAAGTACCGCATCCGGATCGTTCTCTGTGCCCGCCGGAACCGCCGCCGGTCCCAGCCAGTCTAGCCTGAGCTCCGCAGCACCGCGAAGACCTCGGTCACCTGGTCCCAGCCGACCCGCAGCAGGAAGGAGTTGTTGCGCCCGTAGGACTTGCTGCCCAGGATGTAGAAGCCGGGCTCCGGGTTGGTGAGGGCTTCGACGCCGTGCGAGGTCTGCTCGAGGCAGTCGCCGGCGGTGGCGCCGAGCAGCGCCGCCGACAGCTTGATCGGACCGCAGGTGGCATAGCACTCGTGCACCTGCAGCTGGCGATAGATCTGGTGGTCGCCCACCGCGCCGGTCAGCGACAGCACGCGGTCCACCGTGACCTGCCAGGCACCGTCGCCGTCCAGGCCGCCGCCGCGCGTCCGTCCCAGGGTGACCACGAGCCGGCCATCGCGGCCGTCGCGGCCCTCCGCGCCGGCGCCCTTCGTTTCGCCGCCGCCGGCGGACGCGGCGCGCGCGACGGCTTCCACCACCACGCCGCGCTGCACGGTGACGGCGGGCGAGGCGCCGGCAGCCAGCTCGGCGGCCGCCGCGGCCAGCCGGGCGCGCTCGGGCAGCGGGTCGTCCGGCGGGCTGCCCCAGGCCGGCTCGGCGCGCCGCAGCGCCCAGATGACCCGCGTCCCCGGGGCGGACCGCGCCAGCTCGGCGAGCCC
>DATDGZ010000346.1:0-16730 GCA_036521795.1 Thermoanaerobaculia bacterium
GTCGACTTCAACCAGGAATGCTGGGTGGAAGCGGTGGTCGACGGCGGCAGCCGCCGCGCCGAGATGCGCGAGCAGGGCGAGTCGATGCAGATCGAGGCCAAGCAGAGCATCGTCTTCGCCAAGCTCGGCAACGCCGCGGCGGTCGACATCCAGGTCAACGGCTACCCCTATACGCTGGACAAGCAGCCCGGCGACGTCATCAAGAACCTCAAGATCGACCTCGATACGGTGCGGGCCCTGAAGGCGAAAAAAGAGGGCCACTGAGGTGGCGGCCGCCGCGAACCCCCTGGTGCAGGAGGTCCTCTCCGGCGGCAACCGCCAGCTGCTCGAGCTGGCCGCCAGCGGCTACCTGCCCCTGCCTCCCGAGCAGCTGCTGCCGCTGCAGGTCAGCCTGGCGCGGGGCGCCGACACCGAGATCCGCGAACGCGCCAGGGAGAGCCTGCGCGGCATGGACGCGCGGGTGGCCGCGAACTTCCTGGGGCAGGCGGCGGGACCGGCGGAGCTCGCCTTCTTCGCCGCCGAGGTCAGCCACCCGCTGGTCCTCGAGACCATCCTGCGCCGGCGGGACGTGCCGCGCCAGATCCTCGTCGACCTCGCCCGCCGCCTGCCCGGCGACCTGCAGGAGCTGCTGCTGCTGCGCCAGGACGCCATCGTCGAAGAGCCCGCGATCCTGTACGCGCTCGAGGACAACCGCCAGCTCACCCCCTACACCCAGCGCCGCATCCAGGAGTACCGCGAGCACCTGCTGCCGCAGAAGAGCCCCGCGGTGCGGGCCGCCCTCGCCGAGGCCGCGGAGCGGCTGACCGAGGAGGAGCTCGAGGAGGCCATCGCGGCCGTGCGCCAGGTGCCTGCCGAGGGCGAGATCGAGGACCGGACCGGCCTCTCCGAGGGGCAGATCCGGATGCTCACCGTGCCGCAGCGGCTGCGCCTCACCCGCGGCGCGTCAAGAGTGATGAAGCAGATCCTGATCCGCGACCCGAACTCGCAGGTGGCGATCGCCGTCCTGCAGCACAACAGCTTCTCCGAGCAGGAGATGGAGCAGGTCGCGCGCAGCCGCTCGCTGGCCGAGGAAGTGCTCACGGAGGTGTCGAAGCGACGCGAGTGGGTCTCGCGGTATACGATCTGCCGGGCCTTGATCACCAACCCGAAGACGCCGGTGGCGCTCTCGGTGCGGTTGCTGCCCAAGATGTCGGTGCGCGATCTCAAGCTGGTGTCGCGAGACCGGAACGTCGCCGACGCGGTTCGCATCAGCGCGACGCGTTTGTATACAATCAAACAAAAGTAAACCTTCGCCGGGGGACCTTACAGGACGCGCCGATGGCGATCGATTTCTATGGCGTCCTCGCGGTGGCCAAGACCGCGACCGACGACCAGATCCGGCAGCGCTTCCGGCAGCTCGCCCGCGAGCGGCATCCCGACCGCTTTGCCGGCGAGCAGAAGCAGGCGGCCGAGCTGGCGTTCCAGGAGATCACCCAGGCGTTCAACGTCCTCTCCGACCCCGAGCTGCGGCGCCAGCACGACATGGCCCTGGAACGCCGCCAGGAGTCCCCCTCGGACCCCAAGGTGGTGGCGCGCGTCTACCTGCAGCGGGGAGTCAGGGCGTACAAGGAGAAGAACCTGGTGGAGGCGGCCGACAACTTCGACCGCGCCACCAGCGCCGATCCCGCCAGCGCCCAGGCCTGGTACAACCTGGCCCTCACCTGCAGCCAGAACAGCCAGAACCCGACCTGGCTGGCGCGCGCGGCGGCCGCGATCGACCGCGCCTGCGAGCTCGAGCCGATGAACCCGGGCTACTGGAAGGTGGCCGGGCGCATCCTGGCGCTGTGCGGCCACGGCGAGCGGGCGGTGGCGGCCTATCGCAAAGCGATCGATTGGGGAGAGGACGACCCGGCCATCCACCGCGCCCTCGAGGACCTGTCCCGGTCCCCGCGGCGCGGCCTCTTCGGGAAGCCCAGCTGATGCTGCGCGTCCGAGCGTGCGGGCTGTCCGACGTCGGTCTGACGCGCGTCCACAACGAGGACTACTTCGAGATCGATCCGCGTCACCGCCTCTACGTCGTCGCCGACGGTATGGGCGGGCACAGCGCCGGCGAGGTGGCGGCGCAGCTCGCGGTCAAGGCGATCCACGACTTCATCGAGAAGTCGGTCGACCGCGACGCCACCCGGTCACTGCGCAGCTTCCAGTCCATGGTCTCCGCGGGCGGCGGGGGCGGGAGCGGCCGCGCAGCCGCCTCGTCGAGCGCGCCCGAGCCTCCCGCGGAGCCGCCCGGGCCGCGGCCGGCATCGGCGGCGGCGGCGACCGCATCGACCGCATCGACCGCCGCCATGGAGACGCAGCCCGTCGAGGCGACCGAGGAGCGGCGGCTGGCGCGTCACTCCCGGTTGCTCGAGATGGCGGTGCGCCGGGCCCACGACAACGTGCTCTCCGCGATCAGCAAGGACGGCTCGCTGCACGGCATGGGGACGACCGTCGTGGGCCTGCTGCTGGCCGGACCGACGGCGGCGGTGGCCCACGTCGGCGACAGCCGCGCGTACCGCCTGCGCGACGGCCGCCTCGACCAGCTCACCCAGGACCACACCTGGGTCCACGAGCAGGTGGTGGCGGGGCTCCTGTCCAGCGAGCAGGCGCGCTCGCACCCGCTCAAGAACGTGGTGACCCGCGCCCTGGGCGGCGAGAGCGAGGTGGTGGTCGACGTGCGCGAGGTGCAGGTGCAGCCCGGCGACTTCTACCTGCTCTGCTCGGACGGCCTGACCGGCATGCTCTCCGACGCCGACATCCGCGACCGCCTCGGCTCCGGCCGCAGCCTGCACGAGATCTGCCGCTCGCTGGTGAACGAGGCCAATGCCCGTGGCGGCCTCGACAACGTCACCGTGGTCCTGCTCGCGGTCGAGGACGGCGACGACGAGGACGGCGGCGAGCTGGCGGGCGGCTCGTAGCGGGAGATGATCAAGCTCGGGCAGATCGCCGTGCTCGGGGGCGGGCCGGCGGGCGGATCGGCGGCGCTGGCGCTGGCGAGGGGTGGCGCGGAGGTGACGCTCTACCTGCCCGAGCGTCCGGGGGAGAAGCCGTGCGGCGGCGCCGTGCCCGAGCACGTGCTGCCGCGCCTTGCCGGCTTCGATCCCGCGGCCCTGGCTGCCGTCGCGTCGCCGGACATGCGCCTCGAGGACGGGGCCGGCGCCCGCCTCGACAGCGCGCTGGCGGGCATCCGCATCTTCCGCCGGAGCGACCTCGACCAGGCGATCGTCGCGGCGGCGCGCGCCGCCGGAGCGCGCATCGAGCCGCGGCGCGTCGAGGCGCTGGCGCCGTGCGGCTGGCCGCGGCATGGCGCCGGGCCCTGCGGGGTGCAGGTCACCGCCGGCGGCGAGACGCGCTGCTACGACTGGGCGATCGGCGCCGATGGCGCGCGCGGCCTGTCGCGGCGCACCGCGGGCCTGCGGCCACAGGGCGAGAGCATCGGTCTCGGAGCCACGCTGCGCGGCCTGACGGCGGGGCGCCTGGTGCTGAGCTTCCCCTTCCTGGCCGACTCCTACAGCTGGATCTTTCCACGTCCCGGCGGCGTCTCCGTGGGGATCGCCTACTCGCCCGACGACCTCGGCGATCGGGCGGCGCGTGCGGTGCTCGACGAGATGCTCGACCGCTACCTGCCGTCAGGCTGGCGGGGGCTGCCGGGATCGCGCTACCGCTATCCCATCCCCGTGTACGGTCCGTGGACGGTCCCGGGCGTGCGCCATGCGCTGCGCCAGCGCCTGCTGCTGGTGGGGGACGCCGCGGCCCTGGCCGACCCGTTGACCCGCGAGGGGATCCGTTATGGCATGCTGTCGGGGCTCTGGGCCGCCGAGTGCCTGCTGGCCGGGGAGCCGTGGCGCTACCCGGCGCGCCTGGCGGCGGAGCTGGGGGAGGAGATGGAGCGGGCCGACCGCGCACGCGGGCTGTTCTTCAGCGGTCCGGTGGGGCGCTGGATGCTGCCGGCGGCGCGCCTCCACCGCGGCGTGCGCCGGGTGCTCGCCGACCTGCTGGCCTGCCGGCAGTCCTATCTCACCCTCGAACGCCGGCTGCTGCGCGAGGCGCTGCGTCCCTGAAGTGCGATCACGACCGATTCACGGCCCCTGAAGGGCAAGCGATCACGGAGGTCCCGATGGCTGTCTTCAACCTACCGACGACCCTGCGTCCGCTGGCCGGCGGCGCGGATCAGGTCGAGGCCGTCGGCGCGACCGTCGGCGAAGCGCTGCGCCAGCTCGAGCGGGCGCACCCGCGCCTCGCCGGCTGGGTGCTGGACGAGAGCGGCGGGCTGCGCCAGCACGTCTCGGTCTTCGTCAACGATGCGCAGGCGGCGCCCGACAGCCCGCTCTCGCCGGGGGACCAGGTCCACATCGTGCCGGCGATCTCCGGCGGCGCCTCCCGGTCGCCTGCCGAGGTGGACGAGATCGAGGTGCTGGCCGGCACGCGCAAGGGGCTCCTGGTGCTGCGCGGCCGCCGTGGCGGCCGGCTCGAGGTAGTGGCGCGCCGCTTCGCGGGGCAACCGGTCGAGTACGCCGTGCGCGACCCCCGCGACGGGCGCTGCTTCGCCTCGGTGACGCACGGCCATTTCGGCCCGCACCTGTTCTCGACCACCGATCCCGCCGCGCCGGACGGCGCCTGGGAACAGGCCTCCGGGCCGGCGTTCCCCGCCGACACCGGCGCCGCGGTGCAGCGGATCTGGATGGTCGAGCCGGCGAGCGAGGACGGCGTCCTGTGGGCGGGCGTGGCCCCGGCCGCCCTCTTCCGCAGCGGCGACGGCGGCCGGTCGTGGGAGCTGGTGCGCGGGCTGTGGGACGTGCCCGGCAGGGCGGAGTGGCAGCCCGGCTTCGGCGGCCTCTGCCTGCACTCGATCTGCCCGTGGCCCGGCGAGCCGGCGAAGCTCGCGGTCGGCATCTCCTCGGCGGGCGTATGGGTGACCGAGGATGGCGGCGCCAGCTGGCGCCGCGGCACCAGCGGCCTGGTGCCCCGCTACGTCCCCGAGGAGGCGCGGGCGACGACCACGACGTTCTGCATCCACAAGCTGCTCCGCGCCGAGCGCGAGCCGGCGACGCTCTACATGCAGTTCCACGGCGGCGTCTACCGCTCGGACGACGCCGGCCTCACCTGGAGCGACATCGGCACCGGGACGGGCCTGCCGGCGGACTTCGGCTTCCCCATGGTCCTCGACCCGCGCAACCCGGCGCGCGCCTTCGTCATCCCCCTGGTCGCCGATGCCGACCGGGTGACGCCGGACGGCCGTCTCCGCGTCTACGAGACCGACGATCGAGGCGCCAGCTGGCGCCCGCTCACCGCCGGGCTGCCGCAGGAAAACGCCTACCTGACGGTGCTGCGCCAAGCCTTCGGCCATGACGGCGGCGACCCGCTGGGCCTCTACTTTGGGGCCGAATCAGGCGACCTCTTCGCCTCGGCCGACGGCGGCCGCACCTGGTCCACCGCCATCGCCGGCCTGCCGCCCATCCTCTCGGTCCGCGCCCATCGGCTTGGGTAGCTTGGGTTCTTGCCCCTCAGCCCCCTGCCTTCGCCGCCACGCTAGCGTCCGCCGGGCCGTAGGAGTAGCCCTTGCGGGCCTTGACGCGGAACTCGGGGTTGGCGGCCTTCACCTCGACGCTCTGGAAGCCCGAGCTTCCCGCCGGGTGCTCGCTGCGATAGCTCAGCAGGTAGTAGCCGTTGTTCTCGGTCGACACCTGCTCCAAGGCGGTCAGGAAGTTGGTGAAGTTGAACAGGTACCGGCCGCCGGTGTCGGTGGCGAGCTGGTTGAGCGCGTCCGCCATGAGGTGCTGCGTCTGGCCGGCGGGCCAGAGATCGAGCGTGTAGGTCGCGACGTCGGCGGTGTTGAGCGCCGCGACGGTCGGCGCGTAGTAGCGCGGATCGGGCTCGTACTGGCGGAACGGGCCGGGGGTGATCCAGCCGAAGCCGGTCGAGAACAGCACCAGGTTCTTGCGTGCCGGGATGGCGCCGGCCGCGTGGGCCAGCACCTGCAGACCGTCGTAGATGGTCTTGGTGCCCTCGCGCAGGTCGTTGCCGCGCGGCAGGCCGGCGAGCAACGAGGGGCCGCTGGCGGGCGAGGGGATGCGCGACGGCCAGTTGGTCTCGGCCTCCTTGCCCTTCACCGCGTTGCCGATGGCGGCGGTCAGCAGCTGGTGGTCATGGGTGAAGTCCTGGTGCACCTCGAGCTTGACGTCGTAGCTCACGACGGCCACCCAGTCGTTCGGCAGCACCTCGCGGTCGACCCACTCCCTGGCCCGGCGGCCGCCCTCGACCTGCTGCGCGAGCAGCACCGGGGCTTCGGCGGAGTTGGCTTTCTGATCGTTCCAGAACAGGATGAAGTAGCGGTCCTCGGGCACCTGGTCGATGCTCAGGCCCTGCTTGGCCAGCACGTCCGAGCCCGCGAGCAGGCGGCGGTTGCTGTAGAAGGTGACCCCGGTGAGATCGACCGGCTTGCCGTTCTCCCGAACCACGAAGTCATTCCTGCCGAGGCCCACGATCACGTGCCCTCGCGGGTCGGTGACCAGGGCGTCGAGGAGCACCTCGCGCACCTCGATCCACTCTCCGAAACGCTGCGGTTGCCCCGGCTTGTCCTGCGCTGCAGCCATCCCGGACCCACTCGCCACCAGCGCGGTGAGGCCCAGGACGGTCCAGCGAAGCGTTGCGAGCATCGCGTCCTCCTTTCCGGCACGGAGCCGCCAAAGGGCGCAACTCCAACTATAGGTTAAGCAAGCTTCGTGCCGGAGCGGTTACTTCGTGCGCTCGAAGGTGAAGGTGTCCGCGATGTCCTTGCCGTCCTTCTTCATCGTCCACTCCTGCGAGAAGTGATCCCGGTCGGCGAAGGTGATCTTGAGCGCGTGCATGTGGGCCTCGCCCGGGCTCTTCATGTTGGTGGCGTCCACGAAACCGAAGCTCAGCTGCTTGCCGCCGCCCGTGTCGCTGGTCCGCATCCGCGGCTGGTTGCCCATCGTGCAGTAGTGGGTGAGCATCACCTGGGACCCATCCGGATAGTACACGGTGACCATCGGCGACTCGCCCATGCCGCTCAAGGTCTCGACCACGGCGGTGCCGTTGCCGTACACCTCGTAGCTGGCCTTCATCGCGAGCTTGCCGTCGGGGGTCTTGGCCTGCCACGTGCCGGTCAGCGCCTTGAGCTGGTCGAAGGCGGCCGGCGTCGCCGGGGGCGCGGGATGGGCGGGCTCGGCGGCGGCCGCCAGTGCGGGAGGGGTGGCGGGCATCGCGAGCAGGGCGCTCGCGGCGATGAGGGCGGACAGGACGAGGAACGATCGGGTGCGCATCGTCGGTCTCCTTGGCGAAAGGAGTCCCCGGGCCGGCGGGGGACTCGGATCAGTCTGCTGCGCCTGGCGCGCCTGCCGCGGCCGCGGCGCCGAAGCGCGCGTAGAACCCGCCGCCGGTGGCGGTCGAGCGCAGCGCCTCCGACGGGCGGAAGCGATCGCCGGCCGCGCCCTCGAGCCGTTCGAGAGTGGCGACGATCTGCGGCAGCCCCTGCTGGTCGGCCCAGCGGCAGAGGCCGCCGCGGAAAGGCGGGAAGCCGGTGCCGAAGATCATCGCCAGGTCGAGCTCGCCGGCGGTCCGCACCACCTGCTCTTCGAGGCAGCGCGCCGCCTCGTTGACCATCGGCAGCACCATGCGATCGGCCAAGGCCTCGAGCTCCGTAGCGCCGGCGCCGTCCCCATGACCGGCATGCGCCGCGTGCTTCGGGTCGAGGCCGAGCGCCGTGTAGACCGCCGGGTCGGGCTCCTGGCGCTCGCGCCCCTCGTAGCGGTAGATGCCCTTGCCGTTCTTGACCCCCAGGCGGTCGCCGTCGCTCAGGTGGTCGAGCCAGTCCGGCAGCCGCACCCGGTCGGCGAAGGCGCCGGCCATGATGTGGGCGACCTTGCCGGCGACGTCGATGCCGACCTCGTCGGTCAGGGCGAGCGGCCCGATCGGCATGCCCCAATCGACCATCGCGCGGTCGATGTCCTCGATGCGGTAGCCCTCGTCGAGCAGCCAGAACGACTCGATGGAGTAGAACGTCAGTAGCCGGTTGACCAGGAACCCGGGACTGTCCTTGACCAGCACCGGCGTCTTGCCGAGGCGGCGGGTGAAGTCGAAGACGGTGTTGACCGCCGACGGGTCCGCGCCCTCGGGGACGATCACCTCGACCAGCGGCATGCGGTGCACCGGGTTGAAGAAGTGCATGCCCACGACCCGCTCCGGCCGCGGCGTCTTGGCGCGGATGTCGCGGATCGGCAGCGAGGAGGTGTTGGAAGCCAGCACCGCTCCCTCGGGCACCTGCGCCGCCAGCTCGGCGAACACCGCCTGCTTGACGTCGAGCTTCTCGACGATCGCCTCGATCACCAGGTCGACGCGCCGGAAGCCGCTCCAGTCGAGGGTCGGACGCAGCAGCGCCATCTTGCGCCGCATCCCCGGAGGGTCGAGGCGGCGGCGCTTCACCTGGCGGTCGAACAGGCCCGCGGCGTGGCTCGTGCCGGCCGCGAGGGCCTCGTTGCGGACGTCCTTCATGCGCACCGGCAGGTCCGTCTCGGCGGCGATCAGCTGGGCGATGCCGCCGCCCATGGTGCCGGCGCCGAGCACGGCGGTCTCGCGCACCGGGCGCGGCTCGCCGCCGGGCAGCCCGGGCTCGCGCTTGGCCTGCTCGGTGAGGTGGAAGACGTGCACCAGGTTCTTGGTGACCGGCGAGGGGGCCAGGTCGGACACCGCCCGCGCCTCGGCGTCGAAGCCGGCGCGCAAGCCGTCCTCGATCCCCACCCGCACCACCTCGATGGCGCGCAGTGCCGCCGGGTAGTGGCCGCGGGTCTGCGCGAGGGTCTTCTTGCGCGCTTGGTCGAAGACGATGTGGCGGCCGATCGGGTTGCCCTCGAGCAGCGCGGTGCGCAGGCCGCCGGGGCGCTTGTGCGGCCGGCGGACCGGCGGCGGCGCCGCCGGGGACGCCGGGCGCTCGGGCAGCATGCGCTCGCGGGCGAAGTCGCGCACCAGGTCGAGGAAGCGGGCATCGGGCAGTAGCGCGTCGACCAGGCCGAGCTTCAGCGCCTGGCGGCCGGAGACCGTCTTGCCGGTCAGGATCAGGTCGAGCGCCGCGGCGATGCCGATCAGCCGCGGCAGCCGCGTCGAGCCGCCCCAGGCGGGGACAATCCCCAGGCGCACCTCGGGCAGGCCGATGCGGGTGTCCGCGCGGTCGCTCGCCACGCGCCAGGTCGAGGCGAGGGCGATCTCGGTGCCGCCGCCCAGCGCCACGCCGCGAATGGCGGCGACGGTGGGGAAGGGCAGCTCCGCCCAGGCCCCGAACAGCCGGTGCCCGATGCGCGAGCCGGCCTCGGCCTCGACCGGGTCGGTGACGCGGGCGATCTCGTCGACGTCGGCGCCGGCGATGAAGCCGCCCGGCTTGCCCGACAGCAGCACCAGGCAGCCGACGTCGCGCCGCGCCGCCAGCTCGTCGAGCACGCGCTCGAGCTCGGCGAGGGCGGGCCGCCCGAAGACGTTGACCTTCTTGCCAGGCAGGTCGAAAGTCAGCGTCGCCAGGCGGTCTGCGCCGATGTTCAGCTGAAAAATGGGAGCCATCTCAGGAACCGCCTTGCGACGCTTCCGCCTCGGCGTAGAGGCGATCGATGACCTCGCCGTACTTCTGGTTGATCACGCGCCGCTTGACCTTCTGGGTCGGCGTCAGCTCGCCGGTCTCGAGGGTCCACTCGCTCGGCAGCAGGTCCCAGGCCACGATCTTCTCGAAGCCGGGCAGGTGGGCGTTGACCTTGGCGACCTCGGCCGCGTAGAGGTCCCGCACGCGGGGGTCCTCGAGCAGCTCGCCGACGTCGCCGACGTCGCCGACGTGCACGCCGGTTTTGGCCGCCCAGGCCTTGAGGTGATCGTGCTCCGGCACCAGCAGCGCCGACAGGAACTTGCGGCGGTCGCCGATGACCACCGCCTGGGCGATGAACGGGCTGCTCTTGAGCTCGTTCTCGAGCGGCGCCGGCGCGATGTTCTTGCCGTAGGCGTTGACGATCAGCTCCTTCTTGCGGTCGGTGATGCGCAAGAAGCCCTCGCCGTCCACCTCGCCGATGTCGCCGGTGTGGAACCAGCCTTCGGAGTCGATCGCCTCCGCGGTCTCCTGCGGCAGGTTCCAGTAGCCCTTCATGATGTTCGGGCCGCGTGCCAGGATCTCGCCGTCGGCGGCGATCTTGACCTCGACCCCCGGGATGACGCGGCCCACCGTGCCCATCTTGACGCCGGTCGCGCCGCTGCAGGAGATGATCGGCGAGGTCTCGGTCAGGCCGTAGCCTTCGTAGATCGGGACACCGGCGCCCCAGAAGAACTCGGCCACGTCGCGGCCGAGCGGTGCGCCGCCCGAGATCGCGAAGCGGAAGCGGCCGCCCAGCCGCTCGCGGATCTTGGCGAAGACCAGCTTGTCGGCCAGCCCGAGCTTCCAACCGAGCAGGCCGGCCGGGCGCTCGAGCTTGAGCCGCCATGGCAGCGCCTCGCGGCCGACCGCGACCGCCCAGGCGAAGATGCGCTGGCGGATCGGCGAGCTGGCCGCGACGTTCTCCTGGACCCTGGCGAGCACCTTCTCGTAGACGCGCGGCACCGAGACGAAGACCTCGGGCCGCACCTCGAGCAGGTTCTTCGGCACGGTCGCCACGGATTCGGCGTAGGCGATGGGGCAGCCCTTCAAGAAATAGACGTAGTCGGTGGTGCGCTCGAAGGAGTGCGACAACGGCAGGAAGGAGAGCGCGACGTAGCCGTCCGCGAACGGGATCACGGTCAGCCCGGCTTCGATGTTGGAGGCGATGTTGCCGTGGGTCAGCATGACACCCTTCGGCTGGCCGGTGGTGCCGCTGGTGTAGATGAAGGTGGCGAGGTCCTCGGGGCGGGCGGCGCGGGCGGCGGCCTCGAACCCCGCCACGTCGGGATCGGCGCCGCGCTCGAGCAGCTGCGCAAGGGTCGTCACCCGCCGGTCGTCGCTGGCGCCGCGGATCAGCACGTAGTGCCGGACGTCCGGCAGCTCCGCGGCATGGGAGAGCAGTCCCTCGAGGTGGGCGGTGGTCTCGGCGAACACCACCTTGGCGCCGCAGTCGTGGGCGATGTAGGCCGCCTGCTCCGGCAGCAGGGTCGGGTAGATCGGCACCACCACGCCGCCGATGCAGAGGGTGGCGAAGTCGACGGCCGGCCAGTGAGGACCGTTCTCGGCCATCAGCGCGACCCGGTCGCCGCGCTCGACGCCGAGATCCGTCAGGGCCTTGGCCAGCCTCCGCACGCGGTCCACGAGCTCGGCGGTCGAGAGCGGCTGGTAGCTGCCGCCGACCTTCTGCAGCAGGCAATCCGGCCTGCCGTAGGTCGCGACTTTGAGGAACAGCTCCGTAAGGGTGGTAACCGCCATGTGTCCTCCCGAGGGCCGGTGAGCGCGAGGCAGGGCGAGACAGGCCGGGATTGTACAGCACGCGGCGGCTTGACCGCCCTGGCGCGGGGCGGTATCCTCCATCGTTCTTGCGCAACTCGCCGCCCGCTGCCGGCGGCGAGACCGTCCGCAAACGCCGGGGCGTAGCTCAGCTTGGTAGAGCGCACGGTTCGGGACCGTGAGGCCGGAGGTTCAAATCCTCTCGCCCCGACCATCTCCCGCCTGTTTCCCCTGGTAGTGTCCTACCTACGTCAGCTCGGGGTCGATGCCGTGGTGCAGCCAGTCCTCGGCGATCCTCTTCCAGTCGGGGTGGCTCGTGGCGTCGATGTAGCGCGTCCAGGCCAGCGTGCCGGTCTCCTTGGCGAGGCGCTTGGCCTGCAGCGTCGAGACGTGGCTGTCGGCCACCACCACCGCGCGCTTCATGCCGCGCTCCACGCACAGCAGGATGCCGCGCTTGAAGATCGCCTGCTCCGCCGTCGAGTAGGCCCGCGATCGCCGCGAATCGACCAACAGACCGAAGTGGCCGCCGGGCGGCGGCAGCTTGCGGTCGAGCTCCGCGAGCAGCTCGGCGGCCTCCTCGCTGGTGAGGGGGCCGCCGAAGACGATGTCCATGCCGTAGTCCGTGCTCCTGACCCGTTCCATCGCACCTCGGCTTTTGGCGCCGGCATGTCGCCGCGCCCTCCAGCAGAAGACGGACCTTCGCGGTAGATTCTCGCAGTTGCCAGGCTTCCCGACAGCTTAGAGCTTAAAGGAAAACGTTGCAATCAGGGAGCGCAGCGACTGCTCGTCGCTGACGACGCCCCCCGGCACCGGGTAGAGCGGGCCGGTGATCCGGGTTTTCAGCGCGTAGTAGTAGGCCAGGTTGAGCGTCAGCGCCGAATCGACGCGCACCCCGGCGCCGGCCGTGACGTGGTTGCCCCAGATGGCCGGCGAGGCGACGTTGAAGAAAGCCGACTTGTCGGGGATGGCGTTCTCGGCGTGGTTGTACCCCAGGCGCAGGGTCAGCCAGGGAGTGGCCTGGAGCTGGCCGCCGGCGTCGAAGACGGTGATGCTCCGCCACCCCAATCCCAGCGCGTGGCCGTCCGGAGCGATCCCGAAGCCGCTGAAGCCGGTGGTGTGGCCGTAGTCGATCCACTTGCCGTCGAGGGCGAACTTGAGCGCGGGAGTCGGGGTGAAGCCGATGCCGGCCACCGCCGTCGCCGGGTTGTCGAGGCGGAAGGAGATGCGTTCCGCGGTGCCGAAGTTCGGCAGCGCCGGGTTGGCGTGCGTCGAGTTCCACTCGAAGGTCTGGAACCGCTGCTCGGTGGTGTAGGAGGCGCCGAATGCCCAGACGTGGCTGGGGCGGTAGTGGACCCCGATCTGGCCGCCATAGCCGAAGGCGCTGTCGGTGTTGACGCGCGGGTAGAAGCAGCCGTTGGGCCCGCAGTCGGGGGTCGCGAAGCCGGCGGGGTCGGCGGTGAGCGCCGAGCGGCCGGTGACGAAGGCGACGCCCACCGACCATTCCGGGCTGAGGCGCAGCGCGCCGACCACCGGCACCTTGAGGAACTGGTAGTTCGCGTAGACCCGGCCGAAGCCCTGCGGCTGGGGCGACAGGATGGGGTTGTGGGGGTCCTGCGGGTAGTCGACGCCGAAGCCGGCGAGGCCCAGGAAACCGACGCCGTAGGCGAACGGGCTGGCCGGCGGATGGCGGGTGAAGCCGAAGGCGGGGATCAGCGCCGTGCGTCCCGCCTCCTGGGTGCGGCCGGAGAACGGTCCCACCTGGCTGGTCACCGCGTTGCCCGCCTTGGCATACTCGGCGCCGAGCTCGAAGCCGCTGCCGTCGAGCTCGGTGAGCAGCGCCGGGTTGAGGTTGAGCGCGCCCAGGGTGTCATTCGGGAGCGCCACCCCGGCGCCGCCCATGGCGTCGTTGACGGCGCCGACGCCGTGGAGGAAGTGGCCGTTGCCGGCCGTGGCCGGCAACGCGCAAAGCAATGCGCCAAGCATCGCGCCGAGCATCGCGAGCACGGCGAGCGGCGCGACCGGCGCGACCGGCGCGACCGGCGCGAGCGGGGCGGCGGCGAGCACGTGGGAGCGGACCTTGCGCTGCAGGGAACTCATGGGATTGACCCTCCTTGTGGACCAGGCGTCCACGGATGCGGCGCGCCACCGGGGGAGGGCGGCGGGGCGCGCGCGAGCAGCCGCCGCGCCCACCCCGGGGCGAACCGGGCGAGCGGAGACTTCGAGCTCGAGAGATGAAGCGGGCGAACTATAGCTGAATTTGCGTATCAGTCAAGAATCAGAGAAACGAAAATAGGGTAGGGTCCTATTGTTCCTGTTCCGCCAGGCTCTCGCGTCACTGGACCCCCACTTCGGTGACGTTCCCCTTGGCGTCGGCCGTAAGCCACCCGGATTGGCGCGTCCCCTCGAGAGCGATCTTGATCTCGACGTCCCCCAGGCGCGGAGGCGCAAAGGTCCGCGCGCGGCCGGACCAGCGCTTGCCCTTGACCTTGGCCTCGATCTCCTTGGTCCTGGCCGCAATCTCCTCGTCGATCTGCTTGCGCAGCTCTCCGGAAGACGGCCTGGACTTCCAGGCGGGCGCTCCTGCTGCTGATCTCGAACCGGAGCGCCCGCCGCTTGCCGGGGAGTCTCCGGCGGTAGGCCTGGAGCATCGCGGTGAACCGCGGCTCGTCCCACAACGGTCCCGCCAGTCCCGCCACCAGGGGGCGAGCGGCGGCGGCCGCCGGTCCCTTGGCCGGCGCCCTGCCTGGCAGCAGCTGGTCGCATGCGGCGAGAACCAGCAACGCGACGGCCGCGACGGAAGACCGGGGAATCACCCGGCGAAGAGTCGAAGGCGGTGGACACTAGCTCGCCGAGATCAGCTCGAGCGCGAGGAGCTCCGCGATGCGCGCGAAGAGGTGATCCTTCGTCAACAGCGGGGCGTTCCGGTCCAGCGCACATTGGGCGACGTGGGCGTCGGGAGTCGAGACGGTCAGCCCGCGGTCCCGGAGCTCGCGGCGTAGCGTGCCGACCCGCACCCAGTGATCCGGCGGCGTGTCATGGATCGTCAACTCCAGGACGAGGTCGGCGATCGCGCGCCGGTCGGCGGGGCGGCGCGCACCGCTCACCAGCTCCGCGATCACGATCGGAGGCAGCACAACGATGCCGCGAGCCAGGGCATCTGCCAGCGGCGGCAGCTCGGCGCCGGCGAAGAAATCAATCCAAGCGGAGGTGTCAACGACGACGCCGTTCACGCGACTCCTCGAGGTCGACGTCGAGTTGGATCTTCCCATGCAGCCGCATGGCTTGCTTGAAGGCCCCGCTCCTGCGCACCAGCTGAAGACCCTCGACCAGGGTCTCGGTGATGCCCTCGCCGGTGACCGCCATGGCCTCGTGCAGCAAGTCGGCGGGGAGATTCGCGGTCACGCGCTTGACGTCCATATCGACATATTGACGTCCATGTGAGTCGATGTCAATACGGATGGCGGCGACGGTGCGGCGGTGAAACCTCCGGCGGGCCGCGCCGTACCTGTTGACTATCTACATGAGATCTCTGTAGACTGCCAACATGAGAGACGAGAATCGATCCGACGAAGCGAGGGCCGAGCTGCTGGCCGGGACGCTGGACCTGGTGGTGCTGCGCACGCTGGCGCTGGGTCCGATGCACGGCTACGGCGTCGCGCAGCGCATCCAGCAGATCTCGCGCGACGTGCTGCAGGTCAACCAGGGGTCGCTCTATCCCGCGCTGCTGCGCCTGGAGCAGCAGGGGTGGATCGGCTCGGAATGGGGGACCTCGGACAACAACCGCCGGGCGCGGTTCTACTCCCTGACGCGGGCGGGGCGGCGGCAGCTGGCAGCCGAGACCGAGCGCTGGGCGCGCTTCTCGCAGGCCATCGGGCGCTTGCTGATGGCATGAGGGAGCTCCGGTGAATCTCCCTCCGAGCCGGGCCGTGGCGGGCAGGTTCTCCCTTCGCCTCCGTTTGGGCGAGGGTGTTCATTGGGCCGGGTGTGGGCTGCTGTGGCTCGCCCAAACGGCGGCGAAGGGAGCCACGGCCCTCTCTCCTCCCCTCCGCTTGCCTTTCTCTCCGGCGACCTTCGGTCATGGAGCAAGGAGTGATCGATGCGGACTCTTCGTAGCTGGGTCGTCCGTTTCCTGAGCTTGTTCCGCAAGCGGCAGCTCGAGGCGCGCTTGGACGAGGAGCTGCGCTTCCATCTCGAGATGCAGGCGCGCGAGAACGAGGCCCGCGGCATGAGCGCCGACGCGGCACGGCGGGAGGCGCGGCTGGCCTTCTCGCCGGGCGGGTCGCTGGAGCCGCTCAAGGAGGAGGTGCGGGCGCGGCGCGGCGTGCCGGCGCTCGAGACGCTCGGGCGCGACCTGCGCTATGCCCTGCGGATGATGCGCAAGAGCCCCGGCTTCACGGCGGTGGTGCTGCTGTCGCTGGCCTTCGGAGTCGGCGCCAACTGCGCCATCTTCAGCGTCGCCGACGCCCTGCTGTGGAAGGCGCTGCCGGTGCCCGGCGCCAACCGCCTGGTGGTGCTCGGCAAGCACGACGGCACCGGTGGCGACGACCCGCCGCCGTGGTTCTCGTACACCGCCTACCCGCACCTCGCGGCAGCGCGGTCGGTGACCACCGGCATGATCGCCTTCACCAGCCAATTCGCAGTGCAGGTGCGGCCCGCGGCCGGCGCGGCCGCCGCGGGCGGTCAGGCGCTGGCCGCCGCCGAGAACGTGACGGCCGAGCTGGTCTCCGGCAACTTCTTCGCGCTGCTCGGCGGCGGGATGGCGGCGGGGCGCGCCTTCAGCGCCGCCGAGGACACCGAGCCAGGCGCCCATCCGCTGGCGGTGCTGAGCTACGGCTTCTGGCAGCGCGCCTTCGGCCGCGACCCGCGGGTCGTCGGCCGGGTGCTGCTGGTCAACGGCGCTGCGCTGGCGGTCGTGGGAGTCGCGTCGAGGGACTTCTCGGGCGTCTTCGCGGACGCGGCCCCCGACCTCTTCCTGCCGCTCACCGCGCGGGACCTGGTTAAGTATCGCGGCGATTCCTACACCGACGGCCCGCGGGACTACGACGCGCCGGTCTGGCAGCAGGTGAACATGCACTGGTTGCAGCTGGTCGCGGTGCGGCGGCCGGGAGTCAGCGTCGAGCAGGCCGATGCCGTGCTCGGCGTGCTGTACGAGCGTGAGGCGCAGGTCCAGGCGGCGACCGAGACCGATGCGCGGGAGCGCACCAGGGTGCTGGCAACGCGCATCCGGCTGGCACCGGCGGAGCGCGGGCTGGCGCCGAGCCGCGAGACTCTCGGCGAGCCGCTCTTCATCCTCATGGCGGTCGCGGGCCTGGTGCTG
>DATDGZ010000347.1:0-48287 GCA_036521795.1 Thermoanaerobaculia bacterium
GACCCTTCCAGGTGTCGTCCCTGTGGCTATAGCTCACGAACACGGTGGGCGGCACAGCTGGTATTGTAGCGAATCCGCGGCGCCGCCCTGCGCCAATCTCGGTTTTCCCAGACTCGAGCCAGGCAGGCGGATGGGCGCTAGGACGGCATACTCTCCGGGTCCACGTGGAGTCTCCGAGCGCGCCACAAGGGTGTGGCACCCGGAGCCCGCCGCCTGATTTCGGCGTCGCTTGGTGTCGGATCGCCCTCGGGTGGGTGTGGAAGATCAGGGCCAACCGCCGGCTGTCGCGAAACCATAGCTTCGGGGCAGCGTATTGAACAGCATGATGCCAAGCGCGACCGCCAAGGCAGACCTGCGCCGCTGCGGCCCGGAGAAAGGGTTGGTAGGCCGCACGATCCGCGCAGTCTCTCGCCTGCGATCGCCGGCCGTATTCCTGCCAGCTCTGCTCGCCGCGGGCCTCATGTCCACGGGCTGGACGGAGCCCGGGACGCCACCCACGGCGCCCGCGAGCGCTCCCGGGAAAGCTCAGGCGGCTCCGCAGGCTTCCGCTGCTCCTGCTCCTGCTCCCGCATCCCCTCCTGCCCCCGCCCCCGCCTCCGCACCGTCTCGTTGCGAGCTTCATGCTCTCGCTGGGCACTGGACGGGGTCCTGCGGCCGGATCGTCGACGAGACCCCCACGCTGACTCTCGCCCCCGCGACGGCGATTACCAGCGGCGTGTGGCGGCGGGACGCCAAGCCGACGGCGGTCTGGGCAGGCACCATGACCCTCGAGGAGTCGCCGAACGCGCCGCTCGAGCTCGAGGCCTATGCCGGCGGCTCGGGGGTGCTCCGCACCGTCTTCGGCTGGTTCGCGGTCTCGGGCCTGGCGCAATCGGGCCAGACCCTGCGCTTCGAGCTCGACGCCTCCCGGGAGGTCCCGCCGTCGACGCTGGACCGGGAGATCCTCGAGCGTGCTGCCGCAATCCTCTCGTCCGAGTCGGCTTGGAACCGCGCCGACAACCGCAAGTGCCCGCCGGCAGCCATCAGCTGGAGCCTCTACTGCGCCATGGAGCGTGCCACGATCGAGGTGACAGGGGCCTTTCATCACCGCCGGCCGGCCCTGGAGCTGGTGCGGCAGATCGTCGACGAGCGCTCCGCCGGACGACCGTACAACCACCGCCTGATGGATTACAACAACGACCCGACGACCCGGCTCTCGGACGTCCGCGGCATCATCGCCGATGCGCTGTCCCGCCTCGGCCACTGAGGGGTCAGGGCCGAACCCTACGGGTAGAGGAGGGGCGCACGGTGTCGATTCGGGCGGGTTCACTGCCGCGGAACGGCAAGAGGTGGCCGCTTCTGGTTGATCCGGCGCCTCTGGCGGCGCCTGCGTCGCGGATCGCGTCCGCCGCACCCTGTCGCCGAGTGAAGCCGTGGCGGAGCTAGCTTGCAGCGTGCAGGAGATGGAGCGGCTGCTGAGCGAAGTGGCTTTCACCAGGAGCTACGGCTTCACGCTCCACGGCCTCGCGGACGGCCAGTGCAGCATCGACGTGCCCTTTCAAGCCGTGTTCGAGCGCCCCGGCGGCATCGTCAGCGGACAGGTGTACATGGCCGCGGCCGACGCGGCGATGTGGCTGGCGATCAAGACCAGGCTGGGGCTGGCGGACCCTTCGGTCACGGCGGAGATGAAGACCAATTTCCTGGGCAGCGCCAGGAGAGAGGGATTCCGCTGCACGGCCAGGGTGCTGAAGCTCGGCCGCCGCCTGATCTACGGCGTCGCCGAGTGTGTCGACGGCAGCGGCCGTCTCCTCGCCCACCATACGCTCACCTACATCCGCGCCGACGAGTCATAGGAAACCGGCGCCCGGCCTCCCGGGTCGTTCATTTCATTGCGCTTGCTCTGGCGTGGCCGGCGGCGCCGGTTTTGGCTGGGAAATCCGGCCGCGCCGCTGGGGCGGAACCGAAGGCAAGCCTTCGACGTGGTCACCTAAAAGCTGTCAGATGTCCGGGGGTTGCCTCGCGGAACGTTGTATGTATATAGTACGCACATGAAGCGCAAGCTCGTCCAGGCCGGCGGCTCTCTCGCGGTGACGCTCCCGGCCGAGGTGGTGCAGGAGCTCGAGCTGAAGAAGGGGATGACGGTCGATGTCTCGGTGCATCCGCAGACCGGCGCGGTCACGATTCGGCCGGGAGTGAGCTTCTTCGAGGGCGGCAAGACCACGAAGCCGTTCGACCGGCTCGCCGACGACCTCCTCGATCGGCGTAGGAAAGCGTACCGCGAGCTGGCGAAGTGACGGTCTACCTGTCGGTAGCCCAGATCCTTCGTCTTCACGAGAAGCTGATCGGGGCCTTCGGCGGCGCCAAGGGCTTGCGTGACGCGGGCGCCCTGGAGGCGGCGACGGCACGTCCTCAGAAGACGTTTGGAGGCGAAGACCTCTATCCCGATGCGGCCGCCAAGGCTGCCGCGCTCACGCATTCGCTGGTCATGAACCACCCGTTCGTCGACGGCAACAAGCGCGTCGGCGCCATGGCGATGGAGCTGTTCCTCCTCGCCAATTCGGTGGCGCTCGATGCCGCGGACGAGAAGATCGTGGCGGTCACCCTGGCCGTCGCGCGCGGCGAAGTCGAGGCCGAGGCGCTGGCGATCTGGCTACGCCAGCGGACGCGGCGAATCGACCCCTGAGCCCAGGCCCGCAGAGCGCTCGCTCTCGGGCTCCCCGCACCTGCGGTACACTCTCGCCGATGATCGGCTCGCGTGGAACCACCCTGTTCGCCGCGGCGGCCCTGGCCTTCGCCGCGCCGGTCCTTGGGGGCGGCCCGGCCCCGGCGGCTCCACCGGCGGCGCCGACTTCGCCGGCGGCTCCCGCAGCTCCCGCGGCTCCGACGGCTCCGGCGGCTTCGGCCAGGGCGCCCGCGGCGGCGCCGGACCCGCAAGTGCTGCTCGGACCCGTCACCCGCGAGCAGGTGGAGGCGGCGGTGCCCGCCTGGGTGCAGGCCGGGGTCGAGGCCAGCCCCGATCTCGCGGCGGCGCGGGCGCTGGCGGCCGTGCCGCCCGGCGCGGTGGTGACGGTGCTGCTGGGGACCTGGTGCTCCGACAGCCGCCGGGAGATCTCGCGGCTCTGGCGGGCGCTCGACGAGATCGGCGCCACGTCCGGCGGCGGCGCCGGCAGTGGTCTGCCGTTCACTCTGACCTACATCGGCGTCGACGAGGCCAAGCGGGAGCCGGCGGCGGCGGTGGCGGCGGCCGGACTGAGGTACGTGCCGACGCTGATCGTGCGCCGCGACGGCCGCGAGGTCGGCCGCATCGTCGAGAGCGCGCCGCACGGCGTCGAGATCGATCTGCTGGCGCTGCTCAGCGGCAAGGCTGCCGGCCTGCTGACCGCCAACCCCAAGCTGACGGCCGCAGGGAGCGCCCCTCCCAGCGCCGCCCCGCCCCGGCGATAGTGCACGCCCGCCGGCCGGCGGGGTGCCGCCCTCGGCTCCTCTCTCCTGCAACCTTGACATGCAGCCTGCGTATCCACCCATGACCAGGGGTACCGTGCAGCCGAGCGACGAAGAACTGGTTGCGGCGGTTCTCGAAGGCGATCGCGAGGGCTTCGGCACCTTGGTCGAACGCTACCAGGGCCGGCTGGTGAACTACCTGTTCCGGCTGCTGCGGAACGCGGAAGACGCTCACGACCTGGCTCAAGAGGTGCTCGTCAAGGTGTACCAGGTACTGGACAGGTACGATCCGCAGTACAAGTTCTCGACCTGGCTCTTCAGGATCGCCCAGAACGCCGCCATCGACCAGATCCGCCGGCGGCGCCTGAAGCTGGTCTCGCTACGGATCGAGGACGACGACGGGGAGGGGCGGGACTGGGAGCTGCCGGCGCCGGAGCGCGGGCCTTACGGGGACCTGCGGAACCGCGAGCGCGCCAGCGCCATCCAGCAGGCGATCGACGGGCTGCCCTGGGAGTACCGGGAGCTCATCCTGCTCCGCCATTACGGCGAGCTGCCCTACGAGGAGATCGCCCGCTTGAAGCAGATGCCGCTGGGCACGGTCAAGAACAAGCTGTTCCGGGGGCGGCAGATGCTCAAGGAGAAGCTGCAGGGCTTCCTCACCGATTGAGCCGCCCAAGACGAGAGACACCGAGGACGATCGAGCACCACCACCAAGGACGACCCGCGATGAACGAGAGGCCCGATCACACGCTCTACCGCGAGCTGCTGAACCTCGAGCTCGACGGCTGTCTGAACGTCGAGCAGCGGGGGCGCCTCGCGGCGCACCTCGCCGCTTGCCCGGAGTGCCTCGCCGAGCGCGACCAGCTGCGCGCCGTGACCGGCCTGCTGGAGCGCTCCGCGCTCGCCGTCCAGCCCGATTTCAAGCAGCGCGTGATGGCCTCCCTGCAGCCTGCCGGCTGGGAGTCGCGTCACCCTCGGACCTGGAGCTTCCCGGTCGCCGCCCTGGTCGTGCTGCTGGCGGCCGGCGCCGGCCTG
This sequence comes from Thermoanaerobaculia bacterium, assembly GCA_036521795.1. Taxonomy (GTDB): domain Bacteria; phylum Acidobacteriota; class Thermoanaerobaculia; order Multivoradales; family UBA5704; genus JASLEW01. The sequence goes on from DATDGZ010000347.1 coordinate 4,456, forward strand.
CTCGGCGCCGGTTCGGCGCGCCACCCTGGCGGCGGCGGGGCGGCGTCGGCCTACGGCGTGCTGGCGGCCCTGGGCGGCCTCCTGCAGGCCGCGCTGGTGGCCGGCGTCGGCGTCACCGCCGCTTCCTGGCGCTGGTCCGAGATGTTCGTCGAGCAGCTGCTCGCCTCGCCGATGAGCCTGACGATGTTCGGTGTCTTCGTCGTCTGCCTGAACCTGGTCCTGTTCTCGCTGATCCGCCGCGGCAACGGCCGCCACGGCTCCCACGGCTCCAGCACCGCCGCCGCCGCCCCGGGCGCCGGTCACCGCGCCGCCGGCCGCCGCGATTCCCACCGCGGCGGGCGCACCACCCGCGGCGGTCGTGGCCGCTGACCCCGCGCCGGCGGTGGTCGTCCAGGTCCTTCCGCGCCTCCGAGAGACGGCGGCTGTCTATGCAGGTGGCGGCGCCCCGCGCTAGATTGACGGTGTGAGCACCCGAGCACGAATCGCCGCGAGCCTGCTGGCTGCCATGATCGCGGCCGCGGCCGGGGCCGGGCCCGTTGCGGCCCAAGGCGCACCGGGCGCCGCCGCTCCCCGTGCCGGCGCTCCCGCTCGGGCGGCCATCTCCCGCACGCCTGCGGCCGGCGGCGCGGCCCCGTCCGTCTCAGCCGCCTCGGCCGTCTCCGCCAGGCCCGCCCTGCGCCTCGAGCCGGGTGCCATCGCCCGCCATCAACTGGTCGCGGTGGCGCGCGACATCGAGGTGGACGGCGACGCGCTCGCCGACGTGGCGGCGCTCAACGGCTCCGTGCTGGTCCGGGGGCGCGTCAAAGGCGACGTCATCGTCATCGGGGGCAGCGCCCGCCTCGGCCCCAGGGCATCCGTCGAGGGCGACATCTCGGTCATCGGCGGCGTCATCCAGGTCGATCCCGGCGCGCGGATCGGCGGCCGCTCGGTGGCGTACCCGAACGCCTCTCCCACCCTGACCACCCTGCTCGAAGGCCCCAGCCTCGGTCTCTCCGACGCCTCGCCGCTGGTGCTCGGCGCCAAGCTGGCGCTGCTCGCGGCCTGGGCGGCGCTGCTGTTGCTGCTGTTCGCCGCCAGCGGCAGGCAGATGCTGGAGACCGCCGAGGACGTGCGCCGGGAGCCGTTCCTCAGCTTCTTCACCGGTCTCACGGGGGTCGCGGCGCTGGTGTTGACGGCGCTCGCGCTGACCATCTTCCTCGGCGGCCTGGCCTGGGCGCCGATGCTCGCCCTGGTCGCGCTGCTGCTGCTGGTGCTCAAGCTCTGGGGCATGGTGGCGGTGTTCTACGCGTTCGGCGACTGGGTGGCGCTGCGGCTGCTCCGTCGCAACCTGCGGCCGCTGAACGCCGCCACTCTGGGCCTGCTGTTGATGGGAGCGATCAAGTTCCTGCCCTACGTCGGCGTCTGGGCGTGGACGGCGGCCACGCTCATCGGCATCGGCGCCACCCTGGCGACGAAGTTCGGACGCCGGGAAGCCTGGTTCGATCTCGCCAGCGCGCCCTGAGCGCCGCGGCTGCGGCCGCGGTCTCTCCGAACGGCGCGGCTGCCGCGGCCGCGCCCGCCCGCCGCAGTTGTCCTCGCTGCCGCCCATGACACGTTCGCTCCTTGACCATCACAGCACGATCTCTTAGGCTCGCAGGCGAACCGATGGACAGCCAGCGGGAGGAAAGGGTTCTGGAACGATGACCGCGATCGGCAGGATCGGCGTCGTGGGTGCCGGGACCATGGGGCACGGCATCGCCCAGGTCGCGGTGCAGAGCGGCTACGAAGTGGTGCTGGCGGACAGCGTGCCGGAGGCGCTCGATCGCGGCGTGGCGCAGGTTGCCAAGGGGCTCGGGCGGCTGGTGGACAAGGGCAAGCTCGCCGCCGACGCTCGCGACCAGGCGCTGTCGCGGCTCGAGCCGGCGGCCGATCTCACCGCCTTCGCGCGAGTGGACCTGGCGGTGGAAGCGGTGGTCGAGAGGCTCGAGGTCAAGCAAGCGGTCCTCGCCGAGCTCGACCGCGTCTGCCCGCCGCATGCGATCCTGGCGACGAACACCAGCTCGATCTCGGTCACGCGCCTGGCCGCCGCCACGCGCCGTCCGCCCCAGGTGATCGGCATGCACTTCATGAACCCGGTGCCGCTGATGCAGCTGGTCGAGGTGATCCGCGGCCTGGCCACCGCGCAGGCCACCTACGACGCGGTCGAGGAAGCGGCGCGGCGGATGGGCAAGACGCCGGTCGAGGTGCACGATGGGCCGGGGTTCGTCTCCAACCGGGTGCTGATGCCGATGATCAACGAGGCGGTCTTCTGCCTCTACGAGGGGGTCGGGAAGGCGGAGGCCATCGATCAGGTTATGAAGCTGGGGATGAACCACCCGATGGGTCCGCTGGCGCTCGCCGACTTGATCGGCCTGGACGTGTGCCTGGACGTCCTGCGCGTGCTGCAGCAGGGCTTCGGCGACCCGAAGTATCGCCCCTGCCCGCTGCTGGTCAAGATGGTCGACGCCGGCCGCCTCGGACGCAAATCGGGGCGGGGCTTCTACGACTACTGAGATCAACCTCCCCCGAAAGAAGGGAGGGAGGGGGCGCGTGCCTCGGGGTCGCCGCGAGGCGGTGATAGGTAAGACGGAGGACGACCTGAAGTGAGGATCTACTGCCAGACCTGCGGCGCCCTCAACCGGGACGACCAGGAGTACTGCGTCCGCTGCCACCAGAAGCTGCTGGTGCTGTCGGGCGGCGCCCGCGACGACGAGGAGCCGTACGAGGAGTCCAGCTCGGAGGAGAGTTTCTCGTTCGACGAGCACCTGCTCGAGCGCATTTCGATCCTCGAGGAGGCGGTCAAGCGCACCGCCGAGACGGTGCGGCAGCTGCTCGGCGCGCTGCACAAGCAAGAGAAGAACATCCTCATCGGCCAGACCGGGATGACCGCGCTGCGCGAGCTGCTCGAGCAGAAGCGGGTGATCGCCTGGGACGAATGGAGCGACCTCTGGGAGTCCAAGATGGACTACCAGCTGCTGGCGCTCGAGAAGCGCGAGCGCTTCCTGTCGATCAAGGAGCGCATCGCGGCGCTGCACCACGGCGACAAGCGCAAGGCCTTCCTGCAGCATCTCGAGGACGCCGAGTACGCGCTCTTCGCGTTCGACATCGAGCGCGCCGTGGCGGCGCTCGAGTCGGCCTACAAGCTCGACCGCGACAACTACGAGCTTGCCTACTTCCTCGGCGAGACGCACTTCAACGAGGGCGAGACCGAGCCGGCGCTGGCGTACTTCACGCGCGTCCTCGAGGTGAAGTCCGACCACTACGAGGGGCTGGTCTACAGCGGGGTGATCTATTACGAGCGTGGCGACCATGGGCGCGCCGAGGACTACCTGAAACGCGCGGTGGCGATCTACCCCGACAGCTTCCTGCCGCTGTTCAGCCTCGGCGCGGTCTACGCCGGCCAGGGCAACCTCGCCAAGGCGGTCCTCTTCCTGGAGCGCGCGGTGCAGGTCGACGCGGTGCCGCAGGCGCTGTTCCTGCTCGGCAGCTGCTGCTACGAGATGGGCAGGCTGACGGCCGCCGTCCACTATCTCCAGGACGCGGTGCGCCACGACCCGGCTTTCGAAGAGGCCCATCACCTGCTGGGTCTCGCCTATCTCGACCGGCACTGGAACCGCAAGGCGCTCGAAGCCTTCCGCCAGGCGCAGCGCTTGAACCCGCGGAAGCTGCAGTACGAGGATCTCGTGCACTATCTCTCGGGCCAGGCCGGCGGCAGCCCGCTGCCCGGGGTCGAGGGGGAGGCGGCCGGCTGGCTGGCCAAGGGCGAGGATTTCCTGAAGCGCGACAACCTCAAGCAGGCGCACTCGTGCTACCGGCGGGCGCTGGCGCTCGATGCCGAGAATCCGACGCTCCTGATGTCCTATGCGCTGCTCTGCCTGCACCAGAACCGCAGCCAGGAGATCGAGGCGGTGACCCGCAAGGTGCTCGACCTGAACCCCGGCGAGATGCTCAAGGCGACCGCCTACGCGGCGCTGATCGAAGCGCTGCGCAGCCAGGGCAAGTACCGCGAGGGCAACCGCATCGGCCAGCGCATGGTCGACGAGTCCGGCTCCAACTTCAGCAAGACCATCGCCTACTACGAGATGGCCTGCAACCTGGCGGAGATGGAGGAGGACCTCGACGAGGCGCTGGGTTACGCCCGCCGCTCGGTCGAGCTGTCGCCGGACGAGATCCGCCAGTTCCCCCTGGCGGCGCTCGGCTGGGTGCACTACAAGCGCAAGGAATTCGACAAGGCGATCGATTTCCTCTCGAAGTCGAGCGAGCTCGGCCCCTCCGCGAACATCCTCACCCACCTCGGGATGGCCCTGCTCGCCTCCGGCGAGGAGGACCGCGCCCGCAGCGTCCTGGCCCACGCCCGCGGCCTCTCCGACCACAGCGAGGGCCTGCAAGAGAAGATGATGGAGTGCATGAAGGACTCCACCCGCCTGCTCGAGCGGGTCCGCCGCGGGCAGAAGCGCTGAGGCGCGTGCGAGCCAGCGCGACGCCAGAGGCGTGCTCGGTAGGTTCGCCACGCCACACGCGACCACGCGACACGCGACCCACGCGACCGGCCGTGGTTGCCACCCAACGCATCGACATGCTAGGCTTGCGGCGATGCGAACGGCCTGTGCCAGGCGTCCTGGACCCTCCGCGAAGGGTGTAGGGCGCGACGGGACTCCTCCGATTCCGGCTCCGGGCGTGAGGCGCTCGAGCGCCGGCCGGATCGCCTTGCTGGGCTTCCTCGTCGCCGCTCGCCTGCTCGCGACGCAGCGCCCCTGGACACCGTTCGGCCCGGATGGCGGTGGCCCCACCGTACTCGCCGTCGACCCCGCGCACGAGCAGACGCTCTTTGCCGCCATTCCCTGGGGGCTCTTCAGCGAGTACACGCTGGTCGCGCGTAGCGCTGACGGCGGCACCACATGGCAGCCCAGGAACGCCGGGCTCGAAACAGACCTGGTGATCTCGCTCGCCGTCGACCCGCGCAGCTCCGATCGCGTGTTCGCCGTGGGCCGCTACGGAGGTGTGTATCGCAGCGACAACGCGGGCGCCCAGTGGTCAGGCATCGCCACCGCGAGCGCGCTGGAAGGCCCGCTGACCGTCCTCGCGCTCGACGATGCCGTGCTGGTCGGCACCGAGTTCGGGATCTGGCGCAGTGTCGACCAGGGCCGGACCTGGCAAAACCGCTGGGAGGGCCCTATGGTCTTCGGCGGCGAGCTCGATTTCCACACCCTGATCCGCGATCCGAGCGATCCCCGGACCATCTACGGGGTCGCCTCCTATCAGCGATTGAAGAGCTCCGACGGCGGCGTCACGTGGTTCCCCATCGCCGACCCACCCTTCGGCGTCGATGGAGTCTTCGGTTTTGCCGTCGCACCGACCAGGCCGACGACGCTCTATGAGCACGTTGAATTCACCTCCGTCGTGTACCGATCCCGCGACGCCGGGACGCACTGGGACGGGCCCTTTCCGGCACCCACGGGCGACGACATCTTTCGCGATCTCCTGCTTGTCGATCCGCGCGCCGCCGACACGGTCTACGCCGCAGGATCGGACGGCCTCTTCGTCAGCCGAGACAGCGGCGAGAGCTTTCAGCGCGTCATCCGGGGCCTTCCCGAGCTGTCCCCCGACCGCACCGCCTACAGCGGCGTCAATGCGCTGCGCACCGGCTCTCAGGGCAGGATCCTCGTCGCCACGCGGAAAGGCCTCTGGGGGAGCGCAGACGAGGGGCATCACTGGCAGGGAGCGGCGGGGATGGGCCTGCACCAGAATGCCGTGACCAACCTGCGGACTGACCCGCTCGACCCACTGCGGTTCCTCTTCCTGAGCTTCGACGACCTGTACATCACGGGCGACGGCGGCGGGACGTTCGCGCGGGTCACGTCGCTCGCCCGGCGTCAGATCGACGTCATCGAGCTCGATCCGCTCGTTCGCGACAGGCTGCTGGCGATTGCCTCCGGCCCCCACGGAGCGGCCCGTCAACTGCTGGAGAGCCGCGACTCCGGCGCGACCTGGACCACGGTCGGCCTGCCGCCCGCCGACGGAACTGTCGCCCTGGCGATCGCGCCACAGGCGCTGATCGCCGCGGCCGGAGATTCGCTGTATCGCAGTCAGGACGACGGCATCAGCTGGCGGCTTGTCGCCCAGATCGTGCCGCAGGAAGACAATGCCTACTTTCTCTTCAGCGGCCTGGTGGCCGACCCCTTGCGACCGTCCGTCCTCTATGCGCTCGGCACCAAGACCATCGAGCACGACGGCGGCAGCTTGCCGACGATCTACCGCAGCCAGGACTCCGGTCTCACCTGGCATGTTTGGGGCAGCGGTGCTGTCCTCGCGCTCTCGCCGACGCGACCGGGCGTCGCCTACGTGGCGACTCTGGTGACGATTTCGAGGACGCTCGATGACGGTCAGAGCTTCGAGGCGGTTGGCGGCGACGCCCCGGACGTCGTCACCAACCTGCTGATCGACCGCACCCGGCCGGACGTCCTCTATGCCGGCACCCTGGGCGGCGGCATGCTGGCAAGCCCCGACGGCGGCGTCTCGTGGGCGCCCCTGGCGGGCGGGTTGCCCGAATCCGGCATGATCGGTATCGGCGCGCTGGCGCAAGACTTCGCCTGTCCCCGGCGCCTGTATGCGGCCGTCAGCAGCGGTGGACTCTGGCGGGTCGATGCGGACAACTGACCGCGCGGGAGTCAGGTCGAGGTGGGCAGCCGGCTTGGCCGGCGAAGGCGAGCGATCAGGGCACGGGCGCGCACGCGCAGGCCGTGGTAGACGCGGAAGGCCAGGATCTCGGCTGCCCTCGCCAGCTGGCGCGGCGCGCCGAACCAGCGGACTTCGGCGGCGCGCTTGGCGTCGAGGGCTCGGCCCAGGTCGGCGTAGAACTGCTCGTCGTGGCGGAAGTACATGTTCTTCAGGCCGCACTGGTGGGCCTCGACGCACTGGCGGCCCAGGGTGCGGAAGCGCTTGGGGTGGTAGAACATGCGGCCGCCGCGCAGCAGCAGCTCGCGCATCTCGCCGCGCAGCCGGGTGAAGGCCGGGCCTCGCCAGTGGTCCGCGAAGGTGCCGGTCAGGGCGTTCCCGAGCGGCTGGTAGTCGGGGTGCATCAGCATGCAGCACGGATAGAGGTCGCCGTTGCCGCGGATGGTGGCGGTGTAGTAGCCGAAGAAGCACTGGCCGTCCTTCTCCCTGAAGCTGCCGGCGGGGGCCAACGGCAGGTCGAGCCGGCCCGCCGCCTTGAAGCGCGCCTGGCGTAGGATGCCGTTCCATTCCTGGTAGGGAAAGGTGAGCTGCAGCAGCTCCGCGCCGCGGTCCCAGGCGAGCACCTGCTCGAGATAGGGACGGATCAGCTCGCCGTCGCCGGCTCCCAGCAGACGGTCGGTGGCGATCCGTTCGCGCGGGATCTCGAGCACCGGGCTGATCGTCAAGCGGTCGGCATGCAGGCTGGCGCCCAGGCGATACATGTCGGGAAGGCGCTCGAAGTTCTCGCGGTCGATCAGGAACTGGACGACGATCAACGGCAGGCGCGGGCGTGAGCCCTTCGCGGCCTCGGCCGCGTGGGAGCCCTCGCCGGCCGCGCGGACCGCCGCGAGATGGCGCACGTTCTCGCACACGCGGTCGAAGGTGCCGGGCTTGACCGCCATCATGCGGTGGTAGTCGGCGGCGTCGGCGGCGTTGAGCGAGAAGATGACCTCCCGGCAGCCGTTGTCGACCAGGCGCCGGGCGACCTCCGGGCCGAGCAAAGCGCCGTTGGTCGTGAGGTTGTCGATCACCACCCCGCGCGCCGTCAGCTCGTCGAGGACGTTCAGGATCTCGCGATGGAACAGCGGATCGCCGCCTCCCGACAGGCGCACGGACCGCAGGCCGCCCGCCACCAGCTCGTCGAGCAGCTCGGCGACGCGCTCGAGCGGCAGCTGCTGCCTGGTGCGCACGTCCTGCTGGTTGCAGAAGTAGCAGGCGACGTTGCAGCGGTCGGTGAGGTCGAGCTCGACGTGCAGCGGGCCGCGCGGCAGGGCGTCGTCGCAGATCGCGGCGATGAGCTCTCGCTTGCGCTCGGCGTCGATCAGCTCCCAGCCATGCGATGCGGCCATCGGGCCGATTGTAACAGCCGCGCGGCGGCCGCCCACCGGATGGCCGGTGGCGAGGTGGCGAGCGCGAAACCGGCGGGCTCTTACGTCAATCAAGGGTGGGGGAGGGTCGCAGCCGCCAGGGAGCGAGGGCGTCTTCGCCAGAGAGAGAGTCCCGGATGCGTGGCAGGGTTGGATGCTGGAGCTTGGTGGCGGTCACGGGACTGGCGGGGCTCTTCCCCAATCTGTGCTACCTGGCCCACGCGCCCGGCAAGCCCGCTCGCCTGCGGGGCCTCGACGCGCCCCGCAGCGCTCCGGATGCCCGGAAGCGCCGGTCTCGGCGGCATCACGCCACGCGGTTGGAGGATCCTGGCCTCGGGACTGCTGCTGGCGCTGGCGATGGTCGGGGCCGGCATGGCTCTTCGCCGGCGGGACGGCGGTGCGGCGCGGGATGCCGAATCGCTGGTGAGGGCGGGAGAGTGACCAGCCTGCTCTCCCTGCTGGTGCTCCGGCCGCTGCTCGCGAAGCCGCGGCGGCTGGTGGCCCGCTACCTCGCGTACATGATCCTGCTGACGGTTCCCGACCTGCTCCTCAGGTGGTCTCTCGACGCCGATCTGCCGCGGGCCGTGCTGCTGGCGCTGCTCGCGGTCCTGGCCGCCGCATGGCTCTTCCTGCGCGCCAGCTGGCGCCGCCGGCGGGAGGCCCACGGGACGCCCCGGACGCGGCGCACCGCGGTGGTCTTCGACCGCTACCGCCGGCCGCCCGCGGGTGCCGGCGGCGCTCATCCCGCAGGATCGGGTCCGGGCAGGATCTCGCGCAGGTAGGAGGCGACGGGCCTCCGGGCATCGTAATTCTGGGGGTAGCCCAGGGAGACCTCCTCGAAACGCACGCCGTCGCGGTGGTAGGTGCCGCGGATGTGCAGGTGGCCGTAGACCACCGCGTGCGCGTTGAAGCGCCGATGCCAGTCTTCGCTGCGGCGGGTGCCGCACCAGATCGAGAAGCGCGGGATGCGCGGCAGCACCGCGAGGTCGTAGCGGAGCGGGTAATGATTGATCAGCACCACGGGCCCCTCGGCGGCCGCGGCGGCGAGGCGAGGCTCTGCGGCCAGGCAGCGCGCGGCACACCAGCTCGGCTTGTCGGGGTAGGGGTCGGCATGGAGCAGCACCTCGTCGGAGCACAGCAGGTTGTCCTCCGCCGCCCAGGCGATGGCATCCTCCGGCGGCACCTCGGGTGGCCGGAAGCTGTAGTCGTAGAGCAGGAACAGCGGCGCCAGCACGCAGCACGTTCCGGCGCCCGGCCAGGTGACGTAGGGGTCCTCGGGAGTGAGCACGCCGTAGTCGCGGCAGATGGCGACCAGCCGCTCGTACTTCGCCTCGCCGCGCGGCTCGCCGTGATGGGCGGGAACGGTCCACAGCTCATGGTTGCCCGGCACCCACAGCAGGCGGGCGAAGCGGCGGCTGAGCAGCTTCAGCCCGTAGTGCAGGTGCTGCTCGGTCTCGCCGACGTCGCCGGCGACGATCAGCCAGTCCTCCGGATGGGGCGGCAAGGCGGCCAGCGCCTCGCGCGTCTCCGGGTAGCGCAGGTGCAGGTCGGCGATGGCGTAGAGTTTCAGTTGACCGGCTCTCCCGTCGGATCCCCAGGGCGCAGGATCTCGATCACGCCGTCGGCGCCGATCGTGTAGCCGAGCTCCTGCCGCTCCCGCTCGGGGTCTCGCCCGCCATCGCCGGCCTGCCCCTCCGGCTTCGCCGATCCCGGCTCTGCCGCCAGCCCGGCGCCTGCCGCTGAGCCCGCCTCTGCCGGCGCTTGCGGCTCTGCCGCCGGTCCGGCGGCCTGGCCCGGCAGCAGCAGCGCCTGCTGCATGCCGCTCTCGGCCTGGCTCACCTCGACCAGCGGGTGCCGCACCGGCTCGACGGAGTAGTCGGGATGATAGATGGCGCCGCCGCCGCTCGGGATGCCGATCCCGCGCGCGTGCTCGCCGGCGCGTGGGACCGCCTGCAGCAGGCGCCCCCAGCCAGGCTCATCGTGGACGTCGACGACGAAGGGCACGATGCGCAGCATGTCGCTCGTCCGCCCGCCGGTCTCGTCCCACCCCTTGAGGCCGAGCTGCACGGCCCCCGCCGAGACGCCGAGCAGCAGCGCGCCGCTGTAGTAGCGCTCGACCAGCTTCTGGTCGAGCCCGGCGGCCTTGAAGGCGTCCCATCCCCGCCGGACCTCGCCGCCGGCGAGCAGGATCAGGTCGGCCGCCGCCAGGAAGTCGAGGTCCTCGGCGGCAGGCTGGGCCGGGATCTGGCGGCAGTCGTGGACGTCGATCTGGTCCATGGCAGCGAGGAAGAGCTGGTAGAACTCGGGAGCGTCGCCGTTGGAGGCGCCCAGGTACGCCGCCCGCGGAGAGCGTCCGGCGTGCTCCTCGGCCGCGTCCGCGTCGATCAACGCCCGCGCCCGACCCAGGAACAGCTCCCCCTCGTCGCGCCAGAACAAGAGCTGGCTGTCGGCCAGCAGGAAGATGGGCTTGATCGTGCTCACATCGAGGCGCCTCGAGGTGCTACGCGGGCGGCGCGGCCGGCCGCCGGGAGGCGTCGCTAGCGATCGCGACGACCACCAGGACCACCAGCACGACGTACGCCGCGATCGTGCCCAGGATCAGCAGCGCGAAGAGGCAGACCAGGGCTGCGGCAGCGAGCAGCAGCAGCACCAGCGCCGCCGCCGCGGCGGCCACGGCCGCCGACACTACCCAGGTGAGGATGGACAGGCTGGTCACTCGAGGACGCGCCGGCGAAGAGGCGCCGGCCGCGGCCGATCATAGCAGGGCGCCCGCACCCGGCTCTCTTGCGGTCCGCTCGCCCCTCTCACCCCTCACCGGCCTCCCGTGCCCGGCGCCTCGAGCCGCTCCCCCTGCACACTAATCGTTGGGCTTCCGGGCGACCGGGGTGGGGCGAGCGTCGCGAACGCCCGCGGACCGGCCGGGACCCTCCTTGAAAGGAGAACCTGTGCGAAAGAAGATGAAGCTGCACCGAGAGACGCTGCGCGCGCTCGCGACCGACGGCGGAGAGCTGGGGCAGGCGAAGGGCGCCCAGAGCGCGACTTGCCAGCTCCCCTCGATCTGCAAGGCTTGCTACACCCACTACGGCTATCCCACCTGCGGCTGACCGCCGTCGCGGAGGCCGCGGGACCGGGCCTCCGCGTCCACCGCCCGCCGGGCAGCGACCGCAGGTTACAATCCCGCCCGTGAACGACGAGCTGCCGCCGAAGCCCGGCCTGCAGGCCGATGCCGCACGGCAGGTCACCCCGGCCGGACCGGGGCCGGCACCCGCGGGGCCCGGCGCCGACCCGGAGTCCGGCGGCATTCCGCCCACCGAGCTGCAGGTCTCCCGCGCGAGCGGCGAGCAGCCGCGCTGGGGCAAGGGCACGCTGAGCGGCGAGGAGGGGGTCTTCCTGCGCGGGCCGCAGCCCCGCTCCTCCGAGATGGCCCGCCTGCTGCGCATCTGCGCTGACTTCGTCCGTGGCGTCCGGGGGCTGCACTTCGTCGGACCCTGCGTCACCGTCTTCGGCTCGGCGCGCTTCACCGAACGTCACCCCTACTACGAGCTGGCGCGGGAGATGGGGCAGCGCCTCGGCAAGGCGGGCTTCACCGTCATGACCGGCGGCGGCCCCGGGATCATGGAGGCCGCCAACCGCGGCGCCCGCGACGTCGGCGCGCGCTCGGTGGGCTGCAACATCATCCTGCCGCAGGAGCAGCAGCACAACGACTACCTCGACCTCTGGCTCGAGTTCCACTACTTCTTCCTGCGCAAGATGATGCTGGTCAAGTACTCCTATGCCTTCGTGGTGCTGCCGGGCGGCTTCGGCACCATGGACGAGATCTTCGAGACCGCGACGCTCATCCAGACCGGCAAGATCCGGAACTTCCCGCTGGTGCTGATGGGCGTCGACTTCTGGCGGCCCCTCTTCGACCTGTTCCGCGACAGCATGGTCCCGCAGGCCACGATCTCGCCGCTCGACGTCGAACGCCTCCTGCTCACCGACTCGCCGGAGGAGGCGATGAGCCGGATCATGAGCTCGGTGACGGACTTCGGCCTGATCTGGCAGCCGCGGCCGCGCTGGTACCTCGGCGAGAGCCATCTCGCCGCCGGTGCGAGCGCGCCCGGCTCTCCTCGACCCGCCCCCTCCGCGCCCCGCTAGAGCGGTGTGCGGCCACCGCCGGGTAGTGTCCTGGGAACGACCCACCGCCTCCGTCCGGGTAGTGCCAGGACACTACCCCCTCACCCCCTTCGTGCCTTGCCGATCGCCAGCCATGCTTGCTAAGATGCGCGGCACCCAATCAGAACCGCGTGCTCGTGTCGCTGGCCGGAAGGCCCGCAGCGATCTTACCAAGGGGGTTTTCCGTGTCGAAGCGATCCGTGTGTCTCCTTGCCGCCGCCGGGCTCGTGCTGGCCGGTGTCCAGGCTGCCGCGCAGCCGCTGCAGAAGTCGGCGGTGATGGTCGGCGCCGGCAACACCCAGCCGGCCGGCCAGACCTTCGGCTACCGCCTGACCTACAACTGCAGTAGCACCTCGGGCCCTTGCCTCAACGCCGAGGTCGACGACCTGCTGCCGGCGGAGGTGAGCTTCGTGTCCACCGTGCCGGCCAGCCCGACCGGGGACGTGGCGGCGATCAACGTGACGCCGAACTACATGGGCTCCGGCCGCACGCGGGTGCAATTCGTGATGATCTCTCCGCTGCCGGCCGGCAACAGCGGCGACCTGCTGATCGACGTCCGCTTCCCGAACGGCTCCACTCCCAACGGCACGGTGGCGACCAACACCGCCGACGCCGTCAACCTGGGGGCGACGCCCGGCACCTTCACCACGCCGCCGGTCAACGTCACCGCGACCGCTTCGCTGCAGGTCACGCTGCAGAAGACCCTCACCACCGCCCCGGCCAACCTCGACATGCCGGAGCAGTACCGCCTCCGCATCGCGGTCGGCAGCGGCGGCGGCGATCTCGAGCTGACCAGCGTCGGCCCGGTGACCGACACCCTGCCCGCGGGCGTCGTGTTCAACAGCGCCTCGCCGGCCGCGGACTGCGAGCCCGGCTGCGACGGCACGACCCCCGCGTCCGTCACCTGGACCAGCCCCTGCAGCGTGCCGATCAATCCCGGCGGCAACTGCGACGTCCTGGTGAACGTCACCTTCCCGAGCGCCACCTTCACCAGCGGCACGAACGTGACGAACAGCTTCACGGCGACCGGCACTCCCCTCGGCGGCACGCCGCAGAGCCTGGGGACCGGCCAGGTCACTCACCCGGTGACGACCTTCGTGCCAAGCCCCAGCGCCGGCCTGGGCAAGAACGTCTCCGGCGGCAGCCCGAACCCGCCGACCCTGAACCAGGCCTTCAGCTACTCTCTCTCGCCCTCGAACAACGGCAACGTTCCGCTCGATGGCATGACCGTCATCGACACGGTGCCGATCCAGCTGCAGATCGCCAGCGTCACGACCGGCGCCTACAACGGCGCGAGCGACTTCGCCGCGGGCGTGGGCGTCCAGGTGAGCTACGAGAAGAACACCGCACCCGGCATCTTCACTCTCTGGGGAAGCTCGCCGAACGCCACCACCAACACGACGCTCACCGCCCCTCCTCCCGGCCTGGGCGCCGGCGAATACATCACGCGGATCGAGTGGCAGCTCGGCCAGGCGGCGCCCGGCATGGGCGCGTCCACCCAGCCCCAGATCTCCGGCCAGATCGTCAATCCCGACAATGCCGGCAACCCGGTCGCGTTCGGCGACGCCGTCCAGAACTGCGCCAGCCTGGCGGCGGTCTACACCGCCGGCCCCACGAACGTGAACCGGACCACCTGCTCGACCTTCACCCTGAGCGGTCCGTTCGTGCAGCTGAACCCGGCCAAGGAGAACCTCTCCGGCGGCGGCCCCTTCAACCCGGGACAGACGGTGAGCTGGCGCCTGCGGGTGCGCAGCGCGCCGCAGTCGAGCGACCCGGCGCCGCTCGAGGGCCTGGTCGCCACCGACCTGCTGCCGGTCGATCTCGTCTACGCCGGCAGCTGGAGCTTCGACGACCAGGGCACCGGCCTCCCCGCGCCGCAGAGCTTCGAGGAGATTCCGAACTTCGCCGGCACCGGCCGCACGCTGCTGCGCTGGAAGTGGAACGCCGGCAGCGGCAGCCTGGGCGTCAACCAGCAGGTCTGGATCCTGTTCAGCACGACGATCCGATCCGGTGCCACGTTCGGACCGCTCGGCAATACCTTTACGCTCGGCTCCGACAACCCCGGCCTCGCCCTGCGCTGCTCCGGCGCGTCGCAGCCGAACACCCTGGACGTGGAGGGGACCGGCAACACCTCCGAGACCCTCTGCGCCTCCACCGGCACGATCAACGTGGCCCCGATCGCCCAGCTGGTGTCGAGCAAGCAGATCCGCGGCCTCTGCGATGGCGGCTTCACCTCGACCTCGAGCGGCACGCTCATCGGCGGCGCCATCCAGTACCAGCTGCGGGTGCAGAACGTCGGCACCGTGCCGATGCAGAACATGGTGATCATCGACATCCTGCCGTTCGTCGGCGACACCGGGGTGCGCGACCTCACGCCGCGCGGCTCGCAGTGGACGCCGCTGCTGGCGGCGCCGATCCTGCCTCCCGCCGGCACGACTCTCTACTATTCGACGTCCGGCAATCCCTGCCGCCCCGAGGTCGGGGGCCCGTCGGCCGGCTGCGATCCGCCGAACTGGACGACGGTGCCGCCGGTGCCGATCACCGCGGCGCGCTCGTTCAAGCTCGACTTCGGCAGCCGGGTGGTCGGGCCGTTCGACGCGCTCACCTTCACGTTCCAGCTGGTGGCTCCGGGCAACACGCCGGCCGGCAGCGCCTTCAACTCCTTCGCCTACCAGGCGAACCGCGCCGACGGGCTGGGCTCGCTGGCGGCCGAGCCGCAGAAGGTGGGCATCGCCCTGGGCTCCTGCGGCGCCGCCACCCTCGGCGACTACGTGTGGGTGGACGCCAACGGCAACGGCCTGCAGGACGACGGGCAGACCGGCCTCAATGGAATCTATGCCCGGCTCTACTTGCCGGGCGCGGACGGCGTGCCGGGCACACCCGACGACGTGCTGCTGTCGACGACGATCACCCAGCAGGGGCCGGCCAATGCTCCCGGCTGGTACGAGTTCCCGGGCCTCGCGCCGGGGAGCTACTTCGTCTGCGTGACGCCGCCGCCGACCTTCAAGTTCACGACTCCGAATGCCGGCGCGGCCGGCAACGGCTCGGTCGGGAACCCGCGGACCGGCTGCTCGCCGCTGGTGACGCTCGCCGCGAACCAGCAGAATCTCACCGTCGACTTCGGCCTCCTGGCCACGCAGCTCGCGGCGCTCGGCGACTACGTCTGGTTCGACCGCAACGCCGATGGAGTGCAGAACGAGTCGACATGGGACGGCGCCAACGGCGTCACGGTGAAGCTCTGGGCGGACAACGGCAACGGCATCGCGGAGCCGGGCACCGGCGACGCCCTGGTGGCGACCGCCGTCACCGCCGACGACGTCTACGGACGCCCGGGCTACTACCGGTTCGACGGCCTCATCCCCGGCCTCAGCTACTTCGTGCAGTTCATCAAGCCCGCGGCGGCTACCGGCTTCACCTCCCAGCATGCCGGCGCCGATCCGACCGTCGACTCCGACGCCGCGCCGGCGAGCGGCGTCACCCAGATGGTCGTGCTCTCTCCCGGCGAGTACGACAGCACGCTCGACGCCGGCCTGATCGCGGCCTCCGGCAGCCTCGCCATCGGCGACCAGGTGTGGCTCGACGCCAACAACAACGGCATCTTCGAGCCGCAGAGCGGCGAGCTCGGGATCGACGGCGTGCGTCTCGATCTCTATCTCGACGCCAACGGCGACGGCCTGCCGACGCTCGACGAGTATGCAGGCTCCACCTTCACCGGCACTGCCGCCGGCTTCTCCGGCAGGTACCAGTTCGGCAACCTGGCTCCGGGCAACTACATCGTGGTCGTCGACCCAGGCAACTTCTCGGGCAGCGGGCCGCTCGCCGGGCTGGTGTCGAGCACCGGCAACGATCCGGCGCCCAGCCCGAACAGCTGCACGGACGGCGTCGACAAGGGGACGCCGGTCGGCTCGCTCACCGCCACTCTGCAGTTCACCTTGACGAACGGCGAGACCAACTGCGGCAGCGGCGGGCCAAACACCAACTTCACCGTCGACTTCGGCTTCACCGCGGGCAATGCCGCGAGCCAACCGCACTATGACTACGGCGACGCGCCGGACGTCTCGGCCGCCACCGGCCACGGCAGCTACAACACGACGGCCCTCCACAACGGCCCCTACCACCTGCTCGGCGTGCCGAACGCCCCCTTCCTGGGAAAGTGCGTGGACGCCGACACCGGGTTCAACCAGGACCCGCTGGCGACGAGCGACGACCTCACTCTCTCCAGCTTCGTCGTCGGCACCTGCGGCAGCTCCGGCAACGACGAGGACGGCGTGTCCTTCACCGGGCCCTTCACCCCGGGCGGCACCGCCACCTTCACGGTGACGGCCGGCGGCCCGGTGCCCTGCGTGCTCAACGCCTGGGTGGACTGGAATGCCGACGGGGTCTTCGGTGATTCGGCAGGCGAGCAGATCGCGACCGACCTGCTGGTGTCCCCGGGGTCGCCCGCGGTGCTGACGCCCACGGTGCCGGCGGCAGCCGCGCCCGGGATCACCTATGCGCGCTTCCGCTGCTCCACGGCGAAGGGCCTCGGGCCGACCGGTCCAGCGCCCGACGGCGAGGTCGAGGACTACGCCCTGAGCATCGTGGGCTACGACTACGGCGACGCGCCGCAGAGCTACGGCACGGCGGGCGCGGGGGCCGCGCGCCATCGCGTCGATCCGCTGGCGCCGCCGCTCATGCTCGGCCAATGCGTGGACACCGAGCCCGACGGGCAGCCGAGCCCGCTGGCCGACGGCGACGACAAGGCGGCGGGCACGAGCCGCGTGGGCAACTGCTTCAACGACGAGGACGGGGTGACCTTCCCGACTCCCCTGGTCGCGTGCAAGCCGGCGCAGGTGAACGTCTTCGTCACCGGCACCGGCGGCAAGCTCGACGCCTGGATCGACTTCTCACAGGGTGGCACCTTCAGCGGCGCCGGCAACCAGATCTTCGCCAGCCAGCCGGTCGCCCCCGGCAACAACACGCTCGACTTCAACGTGCCTTGCTCCGCCGCGGCTGGCACCAGCTACGCCCGCTTCCGGCTCTCCTCGGCGGGAGGCCTGGGACCGACCGGCACCGCCAACGACGGCGAGGTGGAGGACTACCTGGTGACTCTCGGCGAGCGCCCGGTGATCGGCCTCGCCAAGCAGCTGGTGTCGGTCACCCAGGACCCGGCGGACGCGATGTCGTCGATGGTGACCTTCGCGTTCTACCTCGTCAACATGGGCAACGTGGCGCTCTCGAACGTCAACGCCACGGACTCCCTGGCGGCGGCCTTCCCGCCGCCGGCGAGCTCCTCGGTGATCTCGCTCACCAGCGCCGACTTCGCCGTCAACGGTGCTTACGACGGCCACGCGAACCTGAACCTGCTGGCGCCGGGCGCCACCCTCGCGGCAGGCAAGACCGGCGTCATCCAGCTCGTCGTCGAGGTGCACACGGCCGGGAATCCCGGCCCTTACAGCAACACCGCCTCGGCGAGCGCGACGAGCCCCGGGGGCGCCACCGTCACCGACGTCTCCGAGAACGGCTCGAACCCCGATCCGGACGGCGACGGCAACCCGGGCGACAACAGCGATCCGACCACGTTCCAGCTGCCGGTCGCGATCGCCGAGATACCCACCCTCGACCCGGCGGGGCTGGCGGCGCTGGCCGCCCTGCTGGGCCTGGCCGCCTGGCGCAAGGTGCGGCGGCGGCGCGCCTAGAGCAGCCGGCTGGCCAGGTTGGCGAGCTCCGAGCGCTCGCCCTTCTCGAGGTTGACGTGGGTGTAGAGGGCGCTGCCCTTGGTGCGGTCGATGAGATAGGAGAGCCCGTTGGTGTGGGCGTCCAGGTAGGGCGTGTCGATCTGGAAGATGTCGCCGGTCAACACGATCTTGGTGCGCTCGCCGGCGCGGGTGATGATGGTCTTGATCTCGTGCGGGGTCAGGTTCTGCGCCTCGTCGACGATGAAGATCACGTTCGAGAAGCTGCGGCCGCGGATGTAGGCCAGCGGCACGATGTGCAGCTTCTCGGTCTCGACCAGCTCCTCGACCTTCCGGTACTCGCGCTCCTTCTCGCCGTACTGGTTCTTGATGATCGACAGGTTGTCCCAGAGCGGCTGCATGTAAGGGTCGATCTTGGAGTGGATGTCGCCGGGCAGATAGCCGAGGTCGCGGTTGGACAGCGGCACGATCGGCCGCGCCAGGTAGATCTGGCGGAACTGCCGGCGCTGCTCGAGTGCGCCGGCCAGGGCGAGCAGCGTCTTGCCGGTGCCGGCGGCGCCCGAGAGGGTCACCAGCGGCACGTCGTCGTTCAGCACCGCGTGCAGCGCGAAGGTCTGCTCGGCGTTGCGCGGCGAGATGCCGTAGGCGAGCGGCTTCGCCACCCGCTCGAGACGGTCGGTGCGCGGGTTGTAGTAGGCGAGGCCGGAGCTCGAGTGGCTGCGCAGGATGAAGTACTGGTTCGGCAGGGGGCGCTCGGCCAGCAGCTCCTCGACCGGCAGCGCCTCGCCGCGGTAGAGGCGGTCGATCGAGGCCGGATCGTCGACCTGGATCTCGCTCTTGCCCTTGTAGAGGTGGTCGAGGTCCTTGATCTTGACCGTCTCGTAGTCCTCGGCGGTGAGGTTCAGGGCGCGCGCCTTGAGGCGCAGGTTGATGTCCTTGGTGACCAGGACCACCTTGCGGTCGGGCTCGCGGCGGGTGAGCGACAGCACGGCGTTGAGGATGCGGTGGTCGGCCTTCTTGGAGCCGAAGACCTCGGCCGAGTCGGGGTGCTGCGAGCTCTCCTCGGTGAGCACCCGGAAGCGCCCGTGCGCGGCGCCGTCGAGCGGGATCCACTCGGCCAGCATGTTGCGGGTCGACAGCCGGTCGAGCTGGCGGATGAACTCACGGGCCTGGAGGTTCAGGACCGAGTTGCCCTTCTTGAACTGGTCGAGCTCTTCGAGGACGGTGATGGGGACGGCGACGTCGTGTTCCTGGAAGTTGAGGATGGCGTTGAAGTCGTAGAGGATGACCGAGGTGTCGAGGACGAAGATCTTGGGCAGGCTTCCTGGCATTAGGCTCTCGTGGGAAGTGCGAGGCGATGGAGATGGCTCCGGTGTCTCCCGAGGTTCCGTGTCTCCGGCTGCTGACCACAGGCTAACCCGCCACCCTCCCTCGGAGCAAGCTCTGGTCGTGGGTCAGGGGCAGGGTCAGGGTCGACCAGGTCCGGCCGCCTGCCCCGCGGGTTAACATCCGGCAATGATCCGTTCCTGGCGCTGGGCGGGCTCGCCGCGAGTCTGGATGCTGGTGTTCCTGCCGGTCACGGCGGGACTCGCGGCGCTGGCGCCCGAGCGGCAGGTGCCGCTCTTCGTCTGCGCCTGCGCCGCGATGGTGCCGCTGGCCGCCTGGATCGGCCGCGCCACCGAGCAGCTGGCCGAGCGCGTCGGGGAAGGTGCGGGCGGGCTGCTGAACGCCACCCTGGGCAATGCCGCCGAGCTGATCCTCGGCGTGGCCGCCCTGCGCCGCGGCCTGGTCGGCATCGTCAAGGCCTCGCTGATCGGTTCGATCCTCGGCAACCTGCTGCTGGTGCTGGGCGCCGCCGTGCTGGCCGGCGGCCTGCGGCGCGACGTCCAGCGCTTCAACGCCACCGGCGCGCGGGCGCAGGGCACCATGTTGACCCTCGCCGCCATCGCCCTGCTGGCGCCCGCGGTGTTCGGCGCCTTCGGGGGGCGCCCGGCGGCCATGGGCGGCCTGTCGCTGGCCATCGCCGCGGTGCTGATCGTCACCTACGCCTGCGGCCTGCTGTTCTCGCTGCGCACCCACCGCCGCCTGTTCCTGGGCGCCGTGTGCCGCGCCTCGGAGTCGGAAGGCGAACCGCCCGGCTTCGTGCCCTGGAGCATGGCGAAGGCGGCCGCCGTGCTGGCCGCCGCCGCCGCCCTGGCGGCCTGGGTGAGCGGGGTCCTGGTCGGCGTGGTCGAGCCGGCGGCGCGCGCCCTCGGGATGACCGACCTGTTCGTGGGCGTGGTGGTCCTGGCGATCGTCGGCAACGCCGCCGAGCACGTCTCGGCCGTGCAGGTGGCGCGCCACGACCGCATGGACCTGGCGCTGGGCATCGCGGTCGGCAGCAGCATCCAGGTGGCCCTGCTGGTGGCGCCGCTGCTCGTGCTGGTGTCGCGATTCATCGGTCCGCGCCCGATGGACCTGGTCTTCACGGTCCCCGAGGCGCTGGCGATGGCCGCCGCCGTCGCCATCGGCGGCCAGGTGGCGGCCGACGGCGAGTCGAACTGGCTGGAAGGGGTGCAGTTGCTGGCGGCGTACGTCGTCCTCGCGGTGCTGTTCTTCTTCCTGCCCGGCTGACGCGGGCCGCCCGGCGGGCGACGGCGGGCGACGGAGGGCGACGGCGGGCGACGGCGGTGCGACCGCGGGCGACGGGGGGCGACCTGTGCACGATGGTTCCGTGCA
This sequence comes from Thermoanaerobaculia bacterium, assembly GCA_036521795.1. Taxonomy (GTDB): domain Bacteria; phylum Acidobacteriota; class Thermoanaerobaculia; order Multivoradales; family UBA5704; genus JASLEW01. The sequence continues at coordinate 25,103 of DATDGZ010000347.1, forward strand.
GGAAGCAGGGAGATCGGGTCCCAAGCCGCCGCCGGCGGCGCGGCGGGCGCTGGCGCCGCGCCTGCAGCTGCTGGCTGCCGCCGCCCTGTTCTCGACCGGCGGGGCCGCCATCAAGGCGGTCCACTTCTCGGGTTGGCCGGTCGCCTGCCTGCGCTCGATCATCGCCGGCGCCGCCCTGCTGCTGCTGCTGCCGCAGGTGCGCCGGCGCCCCACCGCGCGCATGTTGGGCGTCGCCGCCTGCTACGCGGCGACGATGATCCTGTTCGTGCTGGCGAACAAGCTCACCACCGCCGCCAGCACCACTTACCTGCAGTCGACCGCGCCGCTCTTCGTGCTGCTGCTGAGCCCCTGGCTGCTCGGCGAGCGCGTCCGGCGCGCCGACCTGGTGTCGATGGCGGCCATCGCGCTCGGCCTGGTGCTGCTGGTGACCGGGCTCGAGCCGGCGTCCGCCACCGCGCCCAGGCCGCTCCGCGGCAACCTCCTGGCCGCCCTCTCCGGACTCACCTGGGCCCTGACCATCATGGGCCTGCGCGGCCTCGGCCGGGCCGGTGGGTCCGCGGCGGCGCCGGCGGCCGGAGCGGTGGGCTACGGGCATACCGGCGCGGCGCGCGGCGAACGCGGGGCCGCTCAGGACGGCGAACGCGGGGCGGCTCAGGACGGCGATCGCGGGGCCGCAGCGGACGGTGCTCGCGGTGCGCCGACGGCGCCGGGCGGCGACGCGCTCGTCGCCGCCTTCTGGGGGAACGTGCTGGCGGCCGCCGCCGCGCTCCCGCTGAGCCTGCCGCTGCCGCCGAGCCGCGCGACCGACTGGCTGGTGCTCGCCTTCCTCGGCCTCTTCCAGATCGCCTTCGCCTACATCCTGCTGTCCCGCGGCATCGGCGGCGTGCCGGCGCTCGAGGCCTCCCTGCTGCTACTGCTCGAGCCGGTGCTCAACCCGCTGTGGGCATGGCTGGTGCACGGCGAGCGCGTCGGCCCGCGCGTGCTCGCCGGCGGCGCCATGATCCTCACCGCGACCCTGCTCAACAGCTGGCACGACGCCCGCCTGGCGGCCAGGGAGCAGCGCGGCAGCGCGGCGGCCCCGGGCGCCTGAGCGGGTTCAGGTTGAGGTTTAAGCTCCGGGGGTCCCGCCGAGCCGCTCCTTGTAGCCTCTCCCGGGCACCCGACCGTCGCTGACGCCCGGGAGAAGTCGCTGGCGGTTTCCTTTCGCAGGCCCAGGGGTGTCTATATCTGCAGGACGCAAAGGAGACGCCCATGGACACACCCCTCGCCGCTCGCGCCGCACGCTTTCTCAAAGCCGCTCTCGCGCTCGTTCCGTTGGCGCTGCCGCTCGCCGGCGCGGTGCCCGCGCTGGCCGTGGCGCAAGGCCCCTACACGCTCGAAGTGTTGGTCGACGGACGGCCGCTCGCCGAGCTCTACGGCAACGGGCGCCATTACGTCGAGGCCTTTCCCGGTCGCGAGTACTCGCTGCGGCTCACCAACAACACCGGACGACGAGTGGCGATCGCGGTCTCCGTCGACGGGCTGAATTCGATCGACGCCAAGACGACCACGGCACAGGCGGGCTCGAAGTGGATCCTCGGGCCATACGAATCGATCGTTCTCGACGGCTGGCAGACGAGCTCGGCACTCGCGCGCCGGTTCTACTTCACGACCGAGAAGGGTTCGTACGGAGCGTGGCTCGGGAAGACCGACAACCTCGGCATGATCGCGGCGGTCGTGTTTCGCGAGCGCCTGCCAGAGACCGAGCAGCCCATGCTCTTCCACGAGCGCAGCTCGCCGCTGATCCCCGAGAGCAGGGCCGAAGGCGCTGTGCCCGGCGGGGCACCGTCCGCAGCCGCGCCGGTGCCCGCCGAGCCCGACCGGGTCGATGCGCGCGCCGAGTCGCGCCCTGGGCCGAAGGAGTCCGAAGCCCAGCTCTCCGACGAGTACGCCGCGACTGGCATCGGGCGCGAGGTCGACCACCAGGTGAAGCGCGTGCGTTTCCACGCCGAGCGCTCCGCTGCGACATGCCTGGAGATTCGCTACGAGTACCGGCCGGCGTTAGTGAGGCTCGGACTGCTTCCTCCGGTGCGCCCGAGCGATCCGCTCCAGCGCCGTGAGCGCTCCCGCGGATTCGAGCCCGGCTTCGCGCCGGACCCCTACCGCCCCGACGGCGGGGGGTAACACAGGAGGCGGCCCGTGCCGCGGGCCAGTCCGCCGCTGATCAGCAGGCCGCCGGCCGCGGTGGCGCTCACCTTGAGGAAGCTGCGTCGGTCCAGCCGCGGGTGACCGTCCATCGCCGAAGGATCGCATACTCCGGCTGCAGGCAGGGGGTGCGGCGGGTGTGGCTGGCGTGGCTTGCGGCAGGGGCTTGACTTCCCGCCAGCCGCTAGCGGGACGCTAGCCGGTCACGCCCCAGCGGCGCTTCATGGCGGCGGTGATCGACTGCTTGACGGCGCTCAGCTCGCGCCAGGGATCGGCGGCGAGGCTCTCCAGGCGCTCGGGGAGGTTCTCGATCGTGTAGGTGTCGCCGCGCACGTCGCCGTCGAGCTCCTCCCAGGCGAGGGGCGTCGACACCGGCGCGCCGGGGCGGGAACGGGTGGAGTAGGCGGCGATCGAGGTGGCGCCGCGGCCGTTGCGCAGGTAGTCGACGAAGATCCGTCCCCGGCGCCGGGCCTTGAGCGGGTTGGAGGTGAAGCGATCGGGGTGGCTGGCCACCATGCCGTCGACGACGGCGCGGGTGAAGGCCTTCAGCTCGTCCCAGCCGTGGCGGCGGGCGAGCGGCAGCACGACGTGCAGCCCCTTGCCGCCGGTGGTCTTGAGGAAGCTGCGCAGCCCGGTCTCGGCGAGCAGGTCGCGCAGGCCCAACGCCGCCTCCACCACGCGCTCCCAGGCCAGCCCGACGTCGGGATCGAGGTCGAACACCGCGTAGTCGGGGCGCTCGATCTGGTCGCGGTGGGCGCCCCAGACGTGCAGCTCGAGCGCCCCCATCTGCACCAGCGAGATCAGGCCGGCGAGCGAGTCGACCGCGCCGTACTGCACCGTCTTGCCGCCCTCCTCGACCGCGACGCGCAGCACGGCGTCCGGGAACTGCCCGGTCAGGTGCTTCTGGTAGAAGCACTCGCCCCCCTGCCCCTCCGGGCAGCGCACCAGGACCAGCGGGCGGTTGGCGATGTGGGGCAGGATCCAGCCGCCGATGCGCTCGTAATACTCTGCCAGGTCGCGCTTGGTCAGCCCCCGGCCGGGATAGAGCACCTTGTCGGGATGGGTGAGCCGCACTCCCGCGACCTCCACCGCCCCGCGCGGCTTCGGCGCGGACACGTGGGCGCGGGCGCTCTTCACCGCCTTCGCTGGCGCGGTCTTCTTCGCGCCTGCGGCGGAGCCGCGGTGCGGGGCCCCGGCGACGCCGCGGCTCGCGGCGGGCGGCGGCTGCGGCAGCTCGCGTCTCACCTCGCGGGCGGGCTTGTCCTCCCGCAGCCCCTGGAACGTCGGGTGGCGCAGGTGGCCGTCGCGGGTCCACTCGGTGAACGCCACCTCGCAGACCAGCTTCGGTTCGACCCAGTGGGCGCCCCGCGCCTCGGCGCCGCGAGGCGGATTGACGAACGGCGGCGACTGGCGTTCGCTCCGCTCGAGCCGCCGCCGCAAGCCCACCAGCACCTGCGCCGTGAACCCGGTGCCTACCTTGCCAGCGTAGACCAGCCGCCCGTCCTCGTGGAACCCCAGCAGCAGGGCTCCGAGCCCGGCCCGCGTGCCCTCCGGCTCGGTGAAGCCGCCGATCACCAGCTCCTGGCGCTGCAGGCACTTCACCTTGAGCCAGTCCTTGCTGCGGCCGGAGCGGTAGGCGAGGTCGGCGCGCTTGGAGACGATCCCTTCGAGGCCGAAGCGGCAGGCCTGGCGGTAGAAGTCCTCGCCGTGGCCGGCGACGTGGTCGCTCCACCGGATCGGACCGCCGCCGGTCCCGGCGCCCGCCGCGTCGAGCAGCTCGCGCAATGCCTGCTTGCGCTCCAGCAGCGGCGCCGGGCGGAGGTCGTAGCCGTCGAGGTAGAGCAGATCGAAGACGAAGTAGACCATCTCGGCGCCATCGGGTCTCCTGGTGCCCCTGCCCGTGCTGCCGTCCTTGCTGTCGACATCGCCGCCGCCGCCGTCGCCGAGAGACTCCTGCAGCGCCTGGAAGCTGGTCCTGCCGTCCGGCAGCAGCACCGTCACCTCGCCGTCGAGGATGGCGGTGTCCACCGGCAGCGCTGCCGCCGCCGCGGCCACCGGCGCGAAACGGTCGCTCCAGTCCTTGCCGTGCCGGGTGAGGAGCTGCGCCTTGCCGCGCCGGACCTCGCACACCAGCCGGTAGCCGTCGAACTTGATCTCGTGCAGCCACTGGCCGCCCGCCGGCGGCGCGCTGACGAGAGTCGCCAGCTCGGGCGCGACGGTGCGCGGCATGGCCGCGCGGCGCGCCCCGGGCACCGCGCGCGCCAGCTCGGCCAGCTTCGCCGGCTCCGGGGGGCGCCGCCGGGAGGCTCCCCGCTTCGCGGACGGCTCGAGCTCGGTCGCGCCGTCCGGTCCCCAGACCCGCGGCGGATCGGCGGCGATCTCCTCGATCGTCTGGCCGCTCGCGGCGCTCCTCGCCTGCTCGCGCACCAGCGCGTCGTCGCTGCCGGGCCGCGCGGTGGCGTCGTTCTCCTTGATCAGGAGCCAGTTCTCGCGGTTGTCGCCGGCGCGCGGGCCGGTCATGCGCACCAGCGTCCAGCCGCCGCGCAGCTTCTCGCCCTGGAGCTCGAGCTTGAGCTTGCCCTTGCGCCACGCCTCGAGCGGCTCGCCCTCCAGGGAGCGCCAGGTGCCGCGGTCCCAGAGCTGCACGGTGCCGCCGCCGTATTCCCCGGGAGGGATGACGCCCTCGAAGTCGCCGTACTCGATCGGGTGGTCCTCGACCTGCACCGCCAGCCGCTTCTCGTGCGGATCCAGGCTCGGCCCTTTCGGCACCGCCCAGCTCTTCAGCACGCCGTCCATCTCCAGGCGGAAGTCATAGTGCAGGCGGCTTGCGGCATGCTTCTGCACCACGAAGACGGGCCCGGCGGCCGGCGGCGCCGGGCGGCGCCGGGGCCGCTTGCCGCCTGCCGGCTCCGGCGTGCGCGAGAAGTCCCGCTTCCGCCGATATTGCTCGAGAGGCACGGGCTCAGGCGCTCCGCTTGGCGGTGCGGTGGTGTTGCCGCGGCGTGGCCGGGCGGCGGGCCGGCGGCCGGCGCCGCCCTCCCTCGTCGACGCTGCGCTTCAGCAGCTCCATGAGGTCGACGACCTTGCCGCGCGACGGCCGCGGCGGCGGCGCCTTCGCCTTGCCGCCCTCGAGCTCGCCGGCTTCGACACGGGCGTCGATCAGGGCCTTCAGGTCGACGCGATAGTCGTCGCGGTAGCGCTCGGGGCCCCAGGCGTCGATCATGGTCTCGACCAGCCGCTGCGCCATCTTCAGCTCCTTCTCGGTCAGCCCCTGCTTGCCCGCCGGCAGGTCGAGCTCGGAGGCGTCGCGCAGCTCGTCCTGGAAGCGCATCAGGTCGAGCACGATCACATCGTCGAACGGCACCACCGCGGCGAGGTGCTGGCGCGTGCGGATCACCACCTTGGCGATGCCGGCCTTGCCGGTGCGCCGCAGCGTCTCGCGCAGCAAGGCGTAGCTCTTGGCGCCCCGGCGCTCCGGCGCCAGGTAGTAGGGCTTCTCGAAGAAGACCGGGCTGATCTCGGCGAGGTCCACGAAATCGATGATCTCGATCGTCTGGGTGCTCTCGGGGTTGGCACGCTTCAGGTCGTCGTCGGTGAGCACGACGTAGCGCTTCGGCTCGAATTCGAAGCCGCGCACGGTGTTCTCCCAGGGCACCTCCTTGCCGGTCTCGGAGTTGACACGCTGGTAGTGGACGGGCGCGAGGTTGCGGCGATCGAGGAGATTGAAGTGCAGCTCCTTGCTCTTCTCCGCCGTGTACAGGCCGACCGGGATATTGACCAGCCCGAAGCTGATGCTGCCCTTCCAGATCGATCGCGCCATGGCGAATCCCTCCCAAGGGCTTGCGACTCAATGGGTTAGCAAGATACGTGCCGCTGGGTTCTCCTCCCGGGAGCTGACCGCGGCGCGGGTTTGTGAGAAGCTGGGCTCGGAGATGCGCCGCGTGGGTCTTCCCGAGCATAGCAATCCAGAGATCGCGCCGCCCGCCGCGCCCGCGGCGGCGCCGCCGCGCCGGTTCGCGCGGCTGGGCTGGCTGGCCCTCGCCTGCTGCTGCCTGGCGGGCTGCGGCCGCGCGCCGCGGGCCGCCGCCGCGCCGCCGGCAGGCTCCGGCAGCCACGTGGCGCCCGCGGCGAAGGCGGTCGAGATCCAGGAGGACCCGGTCAAGACCGGCATCGAGACTGCCGACACCGCCCTGGCGAGCAAGGTGCGGGCGGGGTTCGCGGCCGACCCGCGGCTGCGGCAGCTGCCCATCGAGATGGACGCCGAGGCGGGCCGGGTGACCCTGTGGGGCCGCGTCGACCGCGCCGAGCAGCGTGCCGCCGCCGAGCAGCAGGCGCGCCGGACCCCGGGCGTCACCTCGGTCGTCAACCTGATCAAGGCCGGCGGCTAGCACACCGCGTCGTCCGTCCTCCGGCCATCCCTTGGGACGAGTGGGGCGAGGCCTTGGCGCGCACGGGCGCCCGGAACCTTCGGTGCGATTCTTGCTTGCTGCTTGTCCTCGTGGGGAGGAGGATGGGAATGAAGACCAGACCGTTCCATCTCGCGGCGGCCGTGCTTCTCGGTTCGTCGCTGGCGTCGTCGTTCGGCTGTGGCCGGGACTCCGCCGTCGACATCAGGAAGGACGACAAGGGCAACGAGCGGGTCCACGTCGACAGCACGAGGATCGAGAACAGTCTCCACAAGGCCGGCCAGGAGATGAGCAAGGACGCTCACGATCTCGGCCGGGCGGTCGAGCAGGGAGCGCGCGAGGTCGACCGGCGCGTCGGCCCCGTGGCGCGCGAGACGCTGGCCGACGCGACGCTCACCACCCGGGTGAAGGCCCGGCTGATCGCCGCCCCGGACCTCGGCGGCATCCACATCCATGTCAGCTCGCGCGAGGGCCAGGTGACGCTCGAGGGCACCGTGGTCACGCATGACGACGTCCTGGATGCGGTGAAGATCACCCGCCGCACGGAAGGAGTGCGGGAGGTGATCAATCACCTGCAGGTCGGCCCGACCGGCTGACCGGAATCCGGCGCCCCGGCGCCGGCCCCCAAAGCCCATCTCGCGGCACTAGATCTCTTAGGGATTGGTGTGCCGCGCCTGCCGAAGCCGCTCGGGGCTCCGGCGGAGGTGCGGCCCGAGGAGGAGGGTCTGTCATGAATCGAATCACCTGGAAGCACGCCGTCGCCGGGCTGGCCCTGCTGGCGACCTTCTTGCTGGTGGCGCCCTCCCCGGCGCAAGCCGCCGTCTGGGGTGTCAGCGGCCCGGGGGATGCCTCGACCGACGGTTGGTCCTGGATCTCCTCCCTCTGGGACGAGTTGATGATGATATTCGGCGGCGCTGGTAGGGTGCCGCCGCATGTGCCGGGGCCCCCGGCTACCGCGAGGCCGCACGGCCCCGCCGTCGAGAAGAGCACCACGGGCAACAGCGGCGGCACGGTCTCGGGCGACACCGGCTCGATGATCAACCCGGACGGTCAACCGCCCACATAAGGGCAGAGCGCCGGCGCGGCGCCCGGCCGGTAACCGAGCGCTGGTGCAATCACACCGGGATCGCGCCAGGCCGGCGCGGCCGCCGGCGGCAGCGGGAGGCGTGGCGCGCGCGGTGGCCCGTCGTTTCGGGCTTGCGCGCCGCTGATGTAAGCTCTTCTCATCATCGTCAGGAGGGCGGAGCCATGAGCGAGCATCCGACCGCGACCGAGCTCGAGGGCTTGGTTCGCGGCGATCTGAGCCGGGAGCAGGCAAGATTGGTGGTTCGTCATCTGCTGCGTGGCTGCGAGAGCTGCGTCGCGCAGATCGCCCCCTACGCCTCGATGCTGCTCGCCGATCCCGCCGCCAGGCAGGGCGAACCTGCCGCTCAAGCATCGCCTGCCGATTCGCTTGGCGATTCGCCCGGCGCTGGCACGGTTCGGCGCTCCGCCGCGACGCCGCGCTCCGGGAGCCGCTTCGTCTCGCCGGCCGGCGCACCGGCGGCGCGCGAAGCGGCGGCGGCCCCTGCCCTGCCATCCCCTCCTACGCCGCCAGAAGCCGTCGGGGAGCCTGATCGGACTCTGCTCGAGCATGCCTATGACCGCGCCATCGACCGTGCCTTCGCCGCTGTGATGCAGCATGGCGAGAACGCTGCCCGTAGCGGCGCCAGGGCCGGCAAGGCGCTGGCCCAGCTCACCGCCGAGCAGATCGAATCCGTGCGGGGGCTGCCCGCCGACCTGCGCGGCTTCGCGGGCTACGAGGTGTTGCTCGATCGCAGCTGGGCAATGCGCCGCGAGGACCCGAAGCAGATGGTGAGGCTGGCAGAGCTGGCGGTCGAGGCCGCGGCCGGTCTCGGCGAGGAGGGCTTCAGCGCCGGACAGGTGGAGGACTTCCAGGCACGCGCGGCGATCGAGCTCGCCAATGCTTATCGCGTCATGGACCGCTTCGAGGAGGCGCGGGCCGGTCTCGAGGCGGCGCGCCGGCATTACCGGGAAGGCAGCCAGGACCGCCTGCTCGGGGCCCGGCTGCTCGAGGTGGAAGCCAACATCCACGGCGACTGCGGCGAGTTCGGCGAAGCGCTGGCCGCTCTCGACCGGGCGCTGCGAGTCTATCGCCGCCACGGCGATCCTCACCTGGCGGGCCGCAGCCTGATCAAGAAGGGGCTGTACACCGCCGACGCCGGGCGCCAGCAGGAGGCGATCGAGCTGCTCACCGAGGGGCTCGGGATGATCGATGCGGCGCAGGACGGCCCGCTGGTGCTGGCGGCGGTCCACAACACCGCCTGCTGCCTCATGGAAGGGGGCCGCTGCCGCGAGGCCCGATCGCTGCTCTGGCGGCATCTCAGTCTCTACGAGCAGCACGCCGGCCGCCAGGACCGCCTCAAGCTGCGCTGGCTGCAGGCGCAGATCTACGCCGGGCTCGGCGATTACGGCCGCGCCGAGCGCGCTTTCGAGGAGGTGCGCCTGGGGCTGCGCGAAGCCGGCAAGTCGCACAGCGAGGCGATGGCCACCGTGGAGCTGGCGGGCCTGCGGTTGCGGCAGGGGCGCGAGGATGCGGCGCGGGGGCTGGCGGTGGAAGCCGCCGAGCTGGTGCTCGGCCTCGACATCAGCCGCGAGGTCTCGGCGGCGCTGGCGGTCCAGAAGGTGCGCCTCGAGAAGACCGCCGTGGTCACTCCCGAGCTGGTCGGCCAGATCCTGCAGCTGCTGCGCGACACGGCGCCCGAAGAGCGGACCAGCCTGCTGGTACGGTCGGCGTAGGCGCCTCCGGGGTACCCCGCCGCCCGAGGCCCTCCTCCTCCCCCTCCGGCTGGCGGGTCTCTACGGCCATCGCTCTCCTTCCTCGATGGGCTTCTAGCGGGATCAGGTTTGCGGCGGCTCCTGGCTCCCGGCGGCGCCGGCGGCCAGGGCTCCGGAGCCGATCAGCTTGCGGAGCGAGGTCTGGACCATCTCGTCGATCTCGTCCTGGGGGCTGGTGGCTGACGGGGGAGCGTTGAGCGTGCTGGGATCCGCGTACATCTGCTCGAGCAGGCGGAAGAGGCGGTCCTCCGCGGGTCCGGCGCCGGCGGCAACGGGGCAGGCTGCCACGAAGAACCTGCCGGGCGAGAAGCCGATCACCCGCAGGATGCTGAGCAGGTGCTCGACCTTCAAGCCGAGGCCGCCGCGCAGCAGGCGGGTGATGGTGCCGACCCGCCAGCCCAGCTCCCGTTCGACGTCGCGATAGGTAAAGTTCGACAGTCGGATGGCGTTCTTGAGCAGCGAGGTGATGCGATCACTTTCGGCAGATGGCATTCTGTGATCCTACAATGCATTTAGCGCCAACGGAAGATCCGGAGGGCCACCAGGAAGCTGGCGAGGCCCCAGGCGGCGACGATGGCGAGCTTGCCGGCCACCACCGCCGGCGACTGCCCCTCGGTGATGACGCCGCGCAGGGCGTCGTTGAGGGCGGTGAGCGGTAGCGCCCGGATGAGCGGCTGAACGCGCTCGGGGAACCTCTCCGAGGAGAAGAACACCCCCGACAGCAGCCACATCGGCAGCATCACCAGGTTGGCCATGCCGCTCGCCCCCTCGATGGTGCGCGCCCGCGAGGCGATGAGCAGCCCCAGGCCGCAGAAGGTCATCGCGCCGACGAGGCTGGTGACGAGCAGCAACCAGAGAGAGCCGCGCACCGCGACGCCGAACACCAGCCAGCCGACGCCCACCAGGATGACGATCTCGGGCAGCAGGAAGACGAGGCGTCCCAACACCTGGGCCAGCAGGTAGTGGCTGCGGCGCATCGGCGTCGCCACCAGCCGCTTGAGCAGCTGCTTCTGGCGGGCGGTGGTGATGCCGAAGGCCAGGCTCCAGATGCCGGTCCCCATCAGGTTCATCCCGATCAGCCCGGGGATGAGGAAGTCGATGTAACGCGAGCCCTTCTCGGTCACCAGGGCGGAGCGGATGGCGAGCGCGTCGGTGCGCCCGGCGGCGCGCTGCAACGCATCCTCGGCCTCGAGCCGGGCGATGCGCGAGTCGGGGCGGGTCTGGTCGAAGTGAAAGATCCAGGACCGCCTCACCCCGGCCTCCCCCGCCGGCGCCCCGGCCCCCCCGGCCCCCCCTGCCCGAGATCGAGCCGGAGCCGGCGGACCCGCGGGCGCCGCCGGAGGTGGAGTCGCCGGCACCGGCGTCCCGGGCTCGATCAGCAGCGAGATCTTCCCGGTGCGCAGCGCCTCCCGCCCCTCGCCGGGAGACATCGTCCTGGCGAGCAGGACCGGGGAGCGCGCCAGGGCGGTGGTGGCGCGGTCCGTTCCGGCGCCGGCGACGAGGCCGATCGGGATGCGGTCCGGCGCCTTGTCGCGGAACGCCAGTCCCAGGGCGACGGCGAGCAGCAGCGGGAAGGCGAAGACCCAGAACAGCGCTTCCGGCTCGCGCACGAACTCGCGGAAGCGCGAGAGGGTGAGCTGCAATAGCGGCGAGGGACGGTCGCTCATCGGGAGGCTTCTCCAAGGGCGGGAGGCGCGTTGCCGGCGGCTCGATTGCCGTCACTCCTCGCGCAGCGCCCGGCCGGTGAGGGCCACGAAGACGTCCTCGAGCGTCGCGCGATGCGTCGAGAGGTGCACCAGGCGAGCCCCGGACCGCTCGACCGCCGCGAGCAGGGCGGGCACGCCGGCGATCAGCGACCCCACGGCCAGCGACCAGTTGGCGCCTCTGCGGCGGACCTCGCGGACTCCCTCGAGGCGCAGCAGGCTCTCGCGCGGCAGCTCCGGCTCGGAGGCGAACTCGACGACGTCGGCAGCGTGCAGGGAGGCGATGAGCTCGGCGGGCGTGCCGAGCGCGATGACGCGCCCATGGTCGACGATCGCCACCCGGTCGCAGAGGCGCTCGGCCTCGTCCATGTAGTGCGTGGTGAGCGCGACGGTGCCGCCGCCGGCCCGGAAGTCGGTCACCTGCTCCCAGAGCTGCAAGCGGCTCTGCGGGTCGAGGCCGGTGGTCGGCTCGTCCAGGAAGAGCAGCTCCGGATCGCCCACCAACGCGCAGGCGACGGCGAGGCGCTGCTTCTGGCCGCCGGAGAGCTTGCCCACCGGGGCGTCGCGCTTCTCGTCGAGAGCGAGACGCCGCATCACTTCCTCGGGCCGGCGGCCGCGGACGTAGAAGGAGCGGAACAGCCGCAGCGTCTCGAGGACCGTCAGCTTCGGAGAAAGTTGGGTCTCCTGAAGCGCCAGGCCGAGGCGCTGGCGCAGCGCCTGGCTCCCCTTGCCCCAGGCGAAGCCCAGCACCTCGACCTCGCCGGCGTCGGGGACGGTGAGCCCTTCGAGGATCTCGAGAGTGGTGGTCTTGCCGGCGCCGTTCGGCCCCAGGAGGCCGAAGCATTCGCCGCGCCGCACCTCGAGGTCGAGACCGTCGACGGCGACCACCTCGCCGTAGCGCTTGACCAGGCCGCGGCAGCGCACGGCGACCTCCGGCGCGGCGGGCGCCGGGATGGTCTGCGGGGAGGTCGCGGGCAGCGATTCGAGCGAGCTCAGCGATCTGGTCGATCTGGTCGATCTGGTCGATCTGGTCATAGGGGCGGGGCAGCCGGTACCGGCTCGGGGACGGTCGGCCGGGAAACTAGCACAGTTGTGCGGCGGCCGGATGGCGGTCGCGGCCGGCGATGAGGAGGAAGACTTCGTCGAGTTAGCTGCCGACGCTCACTGGAAGTAACCGTTCACGTCGATCAGGACCTGGGTGGCGGTGGAGGAGGAGTTCAGCACGCCGACGGTGCCGGTGCCGTCGGTCGCCAGCATCAGGACGGAGTTGTTGGCCCGGGTCTGGCCGGCGCCGAAGTTGAGGTTGCTGGTGCCGAACGGCAGGGCGTTGCCGGGAAAGAGGCTGACGAACCCGCCGGCCGAGCTGATGACGGTCAGGTTGGCGGAGACCGCGACCGCCGAGCCGGGGATGCCGCAACCGCCGGCGATCGTGAAGCTCCGCGTCTGGGTGGCCGCCAGCGCCGGCCCGCCGGAAGGGCCGGCGGCGTTGCGGGTGTCGACGACCCGGCAGGGAGGCACGGTGAAGAAGCCGGTCGGCACGGGAGCCGGCGAGTAGAAGAAGCTCTTGGCGAGGGTGCCGGTGCCGCCGCCGCCGCTGACCGCGACGTCCACGAGGCCGGTGAGGTGCGCCCCGGTCACGGCGGTGATCGTTCCCGGGCCGGTGACGTTGACGCCGGTCGCGGCGACGCCGCCGATGGTCACCGAGTCGCCGACCTGGAAGTTGCTGCCCGAGATGACGACCGCGGTGCCGCCAGCGGCTGCGCCGAAATCGGGGTGGATGCCGGACACCGCCGGCGCCGCGACGTTCCCCTGCGTCATGCAGACCCCGAGGGCGCCGCTGATGTGGGGATTGATCACTGCCACGGTGCGCGGGTGGAAGACCATGTCGGTCTCGCAGCCGCTGAGCAGGTGGCAGTAGCCCATGATGGTGCCGTAGACGTTCGGCACGCCGTTGATGGTCGAGGGCGCCGGACAGATCTGCGGGCCCGAGTAGCAGCCCGGCTCGATGTTCCAGCACTCGTCGATCGGCGGCGAGTAGCAGTGGGTGTGCACGGAGCCGAAGTTGTGGCCGATCTCGTGGCCGACGATGAGCGCGTCGCCGGCCAGGTAGTCGATCAGGAACACCTGGCTGAAGTTGTAGCCGTAGCCGTGGTCGCACAAGCTGCCGACCCAGGCGATGCCGGAGGCGGAGTAAGCCGAGGGCGACTTGCCCGAGAGCATGCTGGTGACGGTGCGGGTGACGGCGCCTTCGTTGGCGGCCCAGTAATTCGAGAATTCGGTCAGCTCGGCGCTGCTGGCGGCGCCGCCGGTGCTCGGCTGCTGCGTGTAGGGGTCGGCGACCGACGCGGTGCGCAGGATGGCGGTGCCGGCCAGCAGCTGCACCTGGAGATCGCGCTCGTACATGACGTTGATCTGCGCGAACAGGGAGGCGATGTAATTGGTCGCGGCGGTCGTGTCGTCCGAGAACTTCTGCGACATGAATTCGTGGTCGGTGTCGATCGCCACGGTCGCGAGGTTGAAGCCGGCGCTGGCGGTGATCGGTCCGGAGATCTCCGCGACGGCGGGCAGCGGAGCGGCGGGTTCGGGGGGCGCCGGCAGCGAGAGCAGCGGCGACCGGGGTGCGAGGCCGGCGGTCGGGGAGCCGTGCGCGTCAGCGGAGCCCTGGGCGGCCGGAGAGCCTCCCGCGAGCTGGTCCTCGCCGCAGCTCCATGCCGGCTTCGGGTGAGATCCCTGGCCGGCCAGGAACGCCTCGGGCGTGGCGAGCAGGTGCAGGCCCGGCTTGCCCGGGACCAGCGGCCGCAGCTGGTGCTGGCCGCCGGCGGCCGTTCGGCTCAAGCTCTCGACGGTGCCGGTCACCGGGTCGACGGCGACGTAGATCCCCGAGCTCGGGTCGTCCGCCATCGCGCCCCAGAAGAAGACCAGGCGCGAGCGCGGGACCTCGTGCGTGCCGCCGGCATCGACTCGCAGCACGCGCGCGCCGGGGGCGTAGATCTCGTGGCGGACGATCACCACGTCCCGGCGGGTCCCCGGCGCCACCGGCCAGCCGGCGATTCGTACGCGCTCGCCGGTCCGCACCCGCAGCAGCGCCGGCAGCAGCTCGGCGTCGAAGCGGACGAGCTCCGCGTCGCTGGCCAGGTCCGGCGCCTTGACGATCACCACCGGGGCGTCCGGGGGAACGGCGCGCGCCGCCGGCAGGTCGACGGCAGGATCGAACGCGGACGTCGGCGGGGCGGCTGCGAAGGCGGGTACGGCGGCGGCCGTCGCCGTCGCCACTGTCGCCACTGTCGCCACTGTCGCCACCAGGGCGACGATGATCAGGGAAAGCGCCGGCCGCGGATGAGGGCGGGCGCTGGCAGATCTACGGTAAGGCTCCAGCATGAAACACTCCTGTACTCGCTCCTGTACTCGCTCCTGTGCTCGCGACGTGCTGCGCGTTGCGACGCATGAGCATAAGGCTATTTGTCTCTACGTGCCAACCCTGACGGATCTGAAGTCCTGCGGTTCTCCGCTCCGCCGGGCTTCCGGCATCCGAGACCGTGCTCAGGTCCCGGATGCCGGAGTCCGCCGCCCGCGGCATCCCTCGCCCGCGGCACCCCATCCTGCATGCTGACGACAGAGAGACGGTGCAGGCTCCGCGCCAGCCTCGCCGCCCCGGCGACTACCGCCTCGCCCTCGCGGCCCTCGCCAGCCAAGTAACTGATGTCAATGGAGTTCAGGGCTGCGGGCCGGAAGCTGCACGAGGTGCTGGCGGACGCGCGCAGCCGTCGGCTGCCGAAAAATGTCAGCGTCGACGGCCAAACCTCGTCCGGGTCTTCCGGCCAGCCGAGGTCAAAGCTCGTCCGAGCCTTGCGGCCGGCAGCTCACCACGAGCTCAGGGGGCTCTCCCGAGGGCGCTGCCGTGTCTGCCGCGGCGACGTCCACCACCGCCGTGCCGCCGGCTTGCAGGGCGCCGAACAGCAGCTCCCGGGTGAGCGGCTGCTTGACCGTCTGGTCGAGGACGCGGGCCAGGGGGCGTGCGCCGAAGGCCGGGTCGTAGCCGCGCTCCGCGAGCAGCCGGCGGGCCTCGGGGGTCAGCTCGAGGTGCACGGCCTTCGCCTCCAGCTGGACGGCGAGCTCGGCGACCAGCTTGTCGACGATCTTCTCCATCACCTCGCGCGACAGCGGCCGGAACTGCAGCTTGGCGTCGAGGCGGTTCCGGAACTCGGGGCTGAAGAGGCGCTCGTAGGCCCGCTCGGTCTCCGCGTCGCGGTGGCCTTCGTCGGCGCCGGCGGCGAAGCCGAACGGCCGGCGGGCCATCTCGCGCGCGCCGAGGTTCGAGGTCATGAGCAGGATCACGTGGCGGAAATCGGTGCGCTTGCCGTTGGTGTCGGTCAAGGTGCCGTGGTCCATGATCTGGAGCAGCAGGTTGAAGACGTCCTCGTGCGCCTTCTCGACCTCGTCGAGCAGGAGCACGGCGTGCGGGTTCTTGGCCACCGCCTCGGTCAGCAACCCGCCGCGGTCGAAGCCGACGTAGCCGGGCGGCGCCCCCACCAGGCGTGAGACGGTGTGCCGCTCCATGTACTCGCTCATGTCGAAGCGCAGGAAGCTGATGCCGAGCGCCAGCCCCAGTTGGCGCGCCATCTCGGTCTTGCCGACGCCGGTGGGACCGGTGAGCAGGAAGCAGCCGACCGGCCGCTCGCGGTCGCGCAGGCCGGCGCGGGCCACCTGGATGGCGGCCGCCAGCCGGTCGATCGCCTCGTCCTGGCCGAACACTGCCTTCGCCAGCTCGTCGCGCAAGCCACGCAGCCGTTCGCGGTCGTCGCCCTGGACGCGGCGGGCGGGGATCTGGGCCATGGTGGCGAGGACGCTCTCGACATCGGCGACGTCGACGACCGGCCTGCGGCCGCCGGCCGCGGCGGTCCCCTCGGCACTCCCCGCGCCTCCCTCCGCCAAGGCCACGGTGGCCCCGGCCTCGTCCAGCAGGTCGATGGCGCTGTCCGGCAGCCGGCGGTCGCGGAGGTAGCGGCTGGCGAGCTCGGCGGCGGCGGCGACCGCCGGGTCGGTGTAGCGGACGCCGTGGTGCTCCTCGTAGCGGCCGCGCAGGCCGCCGAAGATGCGCACCGTCTCCTCGACCGAGGGTTCGACGACCTCGACCTTCTGGAAGCGGCGGGCGAGCGCCTGGTCGCGCTCGAAGCTCTGGCGGAACTCCTCCCAGGTGGTCGCGCCGATGCAGCGCAGGCCGCCGTGCTGCAGCGCCGGCTTGAGCAGGTTCGAGGCGTCCATCGTGCCGCGCCCGGCGCTGCCGGCGCCGATCAGGTTGTGGATCTCGTCGATGAACAGGACCGGGTGGTGCTGCGCCGCCAGCGCGGCGAGCACCGCCTTCAGGCGGTTCTCGAAATCGCCGCGGTAGCGCGTGCCGGCGAGCAGCGCGCCGAGGTCGAGGCGATAGATGCGGGTGTCGCGGAAGGCCGCCGGCACCTCGCCCTGGGCGATGCGCAGGGCCAGGCCCTCGACCAGGGCGGTCTTGCCGACGCCAGGGTCGCCGACGTAGATGGGATTGTTCTTGCGCCGCCGCCGCAGGATGTGGAGGGTGCGCGCCAGCTCGGTCTCGCGGCCGATCAGCGGATCGATGCCGCCGCGCCGCCCCAGCTCGGTGAGGTCCTGGGTGAAGGCGGCGAGCGCCTCGTCGGCATCGCGCGGCGCCGGAGCGGCCTCGTCGTCGTCGACATCGCCGCCGTCCGCGCCGGGTGCGGCGTCCGTTCCGGTGCGTCCGGGGAGCCCCGCGGCATCCGCTCTGGGAGATGCCTCCCGCGGCGTCCCGGGGGGACCCGCCGTACCGGGCCCCGGGGCGCCGGTCCTGGTGCCGCGGCGGGAGGCGGGGGCCGGCCGGCCGGGGTGCAGCTTCGAGATGCCGTGTGCCAGGAAGCTCACCACGTCGAGGCGCGTCACGCCCTGGCTGGCGAGCAGCTCCGCCGCTTGCGAGTCGACCTCGGAGAGCATGGCCACCAGCACGTCGGCGCCCTGGATCTCCGCCTTGCCTGCGGCTTCGGCGTGCGCGCCCGCCCATTCGAGCGCCCGCCGCAGTCCCAGCGACAGGCGCGGCTGGATGGTCGCCGCGGTCGCGCGGGGCGGGCGCGCCCTGCCGGCGTCGCGGCCCTGGCGCCCGCGCGCAGGATCCCGCGGCTCCGCCTCGAGCCGGTCGCCGAGCCGCCGGCGCAGCAGATCGAGATCGGTGCCGGCATGGCGCAGCACCTTGCCGGTGGGCTCGTCGAACGTCAGGGCATAGAGCAGGTGCTCGGGGCCGGCGTACTCGTGGCCGAGCCGGCCGGCCTCGGTGACCGCCACGGTGAGCGCGATCTCGAGGTCCTGGGACAGCCTCACCGCTGGCCTCCGCGGCCGGCGGGGCCGCCGGCGTCCTCGGAGCTCTCCGGGTCATAGGAGGGATCATGGCGGTCGTCGGGACCATCGGGCTCGTCGGAGCCATGCGGCTCGACGGTGAGCAGCAGCGGCATGCCCTCCTGCCGCGCCTCGTCGATGACCTCGGCGACCTTGGTCTCGGCCACGTCGCGCGTGTAGACGCCGGCGATCCCGGCGCCCTTGTGGTGCACCTGCAGCATGACGTGGAGGGCCTCGGCCGGCGGCTTGTGGAAGTGCTTCATCAGCATGGTGACGACGAACTCCATGGTCGTGTAGTCGTCGTTGTGCATCACCACCTGGTAGCGGGACGCGCGCCGCGGGCGGCGCTTCACCGCGGGCTCGGCGACGGTCTCGACGGCACTGCCCGCGCCCTCGCCTTCGCCCTTCACTGCACCTGCTCCCGCGTCTTCAGGAAGCGCATCGCCGGCCAGTCCTCGCCGGTGGTCTTCAAGTGCCAGGCGTTGCGGGCGAGGAACACCGGCAGCCCGTCGTGGTCCGCCGCCATGCTGCCGTGGTGGGCGTTGGCGAAGCGCTTGAGCGCCTGGTGGTCCTCGGCCTCCACCCAGCGCGCGGTGAACAGCGACGTGCCCTCGAAATGCACCGGGATGCCGTACTCGGTGCGGATGCGGTCGGCCAGCACGTCGAACTGCAGCGCGCCGGCGACGCCGACGATCCAGTCGGTGCCGAAGCTCGGGCGGAAGACCTGCGCGGCGCCCTCCTCGGCCAGGTGCAGCAACGCCCGCCCCAGGTGCTTGGCGCGCATCGGGTCCTCCGGGCGCACCTTGCGCAGCAGCTCCGGGGCGAAGCTGGGGATGCCGGTGAAGCGCAGCGGCTCGCCTTCGGTCAGCGCGTCGCCGATGCGCAGGTTGCCGTGGTTCGGGATGCCGATGATGTCACCGGCCCAGGCCTCCTCCGCGAGCTCGCGGTCCTGCGCCAGGAACAGCACCGGGTTGTGGACGGTCAGCGTCTTGCCGCTGCGCACGTGGAGCAGCTTCATGCCGCGCTGGAAGCGGCCCGAGCAGAGGCGGACGAAAGCGATGCGGTCGCGGTGCTTGGGATCCATGTTCGCCTGGATCTTGAACACGAAGCCGGTGACCGCCTCCTCCTCCGGGTCGACCGCGCGGCTCTCGGCCGGCTGCGGGCGCGGCGACGGCGCCAGCTCGACCAGGCCCTCGAGCAGCTCGCGGACGCCGAAGTTGTTCAGCGCGCTGCCGAAGTAGACCGGCGTCAGGTGGCCGCCGCGATAGCTGGCGAGGTCGAACGGCGGGCAGAGGCCGCGCGCCATGTGCACGTCCTCGCGCAGCTTGGCGGCCGCGCCGGCAGGGAGCAGGTGGTCGAGCGCGGGATCGTCGAGCCCGCCCGCCAGCTTGCCGCCGGCTGCCGCGGCCGGCAGCGCGCCGCGCTGGCGCGGCGAGCCCGTCCCGCGGGAGCCGCCGCCGCGCTCGAGCAGCACCAGGCCCTCGTGGAACAGGTCGTAGCAGCCGAGGAAGCTCTGCCCCATGCCGATCGGCCACGAGGCGGGGGTGACGGCGAGCGCCAGGGTGCTCTCGATCTCGTCCATCAGCTCGAGCGGGTCGCGCGCCTCGCGGTCGAGCTTGTTGACGAAGGTCACGATCGGCACGTCACGCAGGCGGCAGACCTCGAACAGCTTGCGGGTCTGCACCTCGATGCCCTTGGCGGCGTCGATGACCATCACCGCCGAGTCGACGGCGGTGAGGGTGCGATAGGTGTCCTCGCTGAAGTCCTCGTGGCCCGGGGTGTCCAGCAGGTTGAAGGTGCAGCCGGCGTAGTCGAAGGTCATCACCGAGGCGGTCACCGAGATGCCGCGCTCCTGCTCGACCTTCATCCAGTCCGAGCGCGCACGGCGGGCGTCGCCGCGCGCCTTGACCGCGCCGGCCAGCTGGATGGCGCCGCCGAACAGCAGCAGCTTCTCGGTCAGCGTCGTCTTGCCGGCGTCGGGGTGCGAGATGATCGCGAACGTCCGCCGCCGCGACACGCGGTCGTGAAGATTGCTCATGCTCTCGTGGTAGCTCCGTGCCAGGTGCGCCGGCCGCCCGCGGCGCCGCGGGAGCGGCGCGGCCGCCGACCCGGCAGCAGGTCTGAGCTCCGCCCCTCGTCGCCGGTCGCGGCATTCGTCGGAACAGCCTCGCCAGCGTAGCAAATTCCCCCGGCGCCCGGCGAGGATTGCTACAGTGTCCTAGATTGCTGAATTGCTCCTCGAGCCGCTCGATCTTGCCGCCGCCATGGTTGCCTGCCGACGCAGCTCGAGGACAGGCGATCAGACCAGGAGCCGGTCCACCGGCACCGCCCAGATGTTCTCCTCGAGCCGCTCGATCTTGCCGCCGCCATGGATGACGAGGCCGCCGCGCCAGGACCTCCCCAGCGCCCGCCCGACCTCGCGCAGCGCGCGACGGTCCACGGGACCCAGGCGCTCCGCCGACTTGGCTTCGATCCCGAGGACGCCGTGCGCGGTGGTGAGCAGCAGGTCCACCTCCAGCCCGGAGCGGGTGCGGTAAAAGGCCAGGTCCACGGCACGCTCCGCCGTCTTGACCCATTTCCAGACCTCGGTTACGACCAGGGTCTCGAACATCTGGCCCGTGGTCCCGCCCTGGTAGCGCGTGAGATGGCGCCAGATACCCAGGTCGAGCCAGTAGACCTTCGGCGTCTTGATGACCGAGCTGGTCAGGTTGACGGCATAGGGAGGCAGCAGGAAGGCCTGGTACGAGAGGCCGAGATATTCGATGTAGCGGCGGCTGGTGGCGACGCTGAGGCCGGCATCGCGCGCCAGCTCCGAGAACGACAGCAGCTGCCCGGAGCGCAGCGCGCACAGGCGCTGAAAGCGCCGGAACGGGACCAGGTCGGAGAGGCGCGTCAGGTCCGCGAGGTCCCGTTCGAGGTAGGTGACCTCGTAGGACTCCAGCCACTTGCGGCGCTCGCCATCCGGCAGCGGCAAGAGGGCAGGCATGCCTCCCCATTCGAGCAGATGCCGAACGCTCGCCGCGGCCGCGGTTGCCGGTGCGCCGAGCCGAACCGGGGGGAGCGCCGCCAGCAGCTCGTCCATCGTGTTCGGTTCGGCCAGCAGGCGGTCGAGCAGCGGCGGAGCCGGCGCCTCGGTCTCGGCGTGCGCGATCTCCGCCGCCATCAGTGGCCAGAGCTCGTAGACGAAGGCGCGGCCGGCCAGCGTCTCGCGCACCCTCTGCAACATGAGGATCTGCGACGAGCCCAGCAGGACGGAGCGCTCGATCTGTCCCGCGTCGAAGGCGAACTTCACCTTGTCGAAGAGGCCCGGCTCCTTCTGGGCCTCGTCCAGGATCGCCGGTCCGACCGTCTCCGCCCACTGGTCGGCGCGGATCTCCCGGAGCGCCTCCCGCTGCTCGGGGGCGTCGAGATTGACGTACCGGAGGTCGGGATAGACCGCCCGAGCGAGCGTGGTCTTGCCCGTCTGCCGGGCGCCCGTGAGGAGGACCAGGCGGGGAGCCGAGAGAGGGGGCTCCAGCTGCCGCCGGAGGAAGCGATAGCGCTGTAGATCTGCTCTCACGGTGAACAATTTTACAGCTTTTCTTGCAGCGGCGGATCGTGGGCGAGCACCGCCTGAAGCATCGGCGTGATCTCGACCTCTCCCAAGGTGCAGGTGTTTGGAGTTAACCGAGGCCGGGAGCAACGCGTTCAGGCTGGCGCCGACGGCAGAAAGGGATTGACGATCTCGATGCCGCATGCGAGGAAATCGCGGACGTTGCGGGTGGCGATCGCGAAGCTGTGCAAGCGGGCAATCGCGGCGATCTGGCCGTCAGGTACACTGAGAGGCTGGCCGATTTCCTTGCGCCGTCCCATCACCTCCCCATAGTGCGTAGCCGCGTGCTCGTCAAAGGCCAGAATGCGGCCTGCAAAGGCGGTCGCGATGATCTGGTCAAAGCCGCGCTCGATCGCGTGGCGGCGTTGGCCCTGTGGCATGATGCAGAGGCCGTAGCGAATCTCGCCCACGGTGATGGCGGCCAGGAAGAGCGACACCGAGTCCTGGGCGTTGAACCACGTGACGACGGCTGACGCTGGGGCAGCTTTCATGACCTCAGCCACGATGTTGGTGTCAACGATGATCATGGCCTGGGCGTGCGCGGTTACTCGAGCTCCGGTGGCTCATGCGGCAGGCGCGTTGGCAGACTCAGGTCGAGGCCCCGAGCGGCGCCGAAGGTCTTCACGAAAAGATCTCCCAAGCGGGCCGGCGGTGCGACAGCCCTGGCGAGGATGCGGCGGGCCTCCTCTTCCATGGACACTCTGTCGCGCGCGGCCCGCTCCTTGAGGCGCTCATACGTCTGGTCGTCGAGTCTACGAATGGTCAGGTTCGCCATCTGCGCGTCCCTCCGGTCACCGCTATGCTAGCACATGCTAGCATAGGCCGCTGGGTTGCGGCAGCTCGAGCAGGGCAGCTGACAGCGCGGGTTCCTGTGACTGGGCATGCGCACCTCGGCCCTGCCTTGACTCGAAGCGGCTCTCGAAACAGGATGAGGCTGCGACAGAGCGAATGATCAGGCGGTAGACCCGTGACGGCCCTCCTCCAGCGACAGCTCGAAGGCAAGTACGAGATCCTCGAGAAGATCAAGGAGGGGGGGATGGGCGCGGTGTACAAGGTCCGTCACCGCTTCCTCGACGAGATCCGGGTGATCAAGGTCATCCGCTCGACGCTCGAGCCCAGCCAGGAGATCTCCGATCGTTTCCTGCGCGAGGCGAGGATGGCGATCCGGCTGCGCCATCCCTCGATCGCGGTGCTGCACGACTTCGCCGTGGACGACGACGGCAAGGCCTTCATCGTCATGGAGCACATCGCCGGGCTCACGCTCGAGGACGTGCTCAGAACCGGCGGCCCGCCGCCGCTGGGGCTGGCGCTGGAGATCGCCTCCCAGGCGCTCCGCGCGATAGGGTATCTGCACCGCAATGGGTTCGTGCACCGCGACGTCGCCCCGGACAACCTGATGCTGACGCGCGGGGTGGACGGCGAGCCGCTGGTCAAGCTGATCGACCTGGGGATCGCGAAAGTGCTCGCCGGCGAGGGTGCCGCGACCACCACCGGGATCTTTCTCGGCAAGCCGCGCTACGCGTCGCCGGAGCAGTTCCGCGCGCAGGAGATCGATCACCGGAGCGACCTCTACTCCTTCGGCGTCGTCTTCTACGAGCTGCTGACCGGGCGGTGCCCGGTGGACGGGAACGATCCGGCCTCCTACATGGCCGGACATCTCTTCCGGCCGCCGCTCGACTTCGCCGTCAGCGATCCCCATGGCAGGCTCCCAGCCGAGCTGCGGCGGATCGTGCTGCGCACGATGGCCAAGGCGCCGGGCGAACGCTTCCCGAGCGCCGCCGAGTGCGCACGCGAGATCGCCGCGCTGCAGGACCGCTTTCCTGTCCAGCCAGGAGAGCTCGAGGCGGCGCTCCGGCCGTCGCTGGAGAGAACGGCGCTCTGGTCCGCGCCGCCCCCGGTCGGCTCGAGCCAGGTGCTGCTCGATCGACAGTTCCTCGTGGGGACGACGCCGCCCCCCGCGGCGCCAGGCGGCTCGCACCTGCACTGGGACCCGAGCCTGGTGGCGCCGGAGCCCTTGCGGCCGGCGCCGGAGCCCTTGCCGCCGGCGGCTGTCCTGCGGGCGGCGACTGTCAGCGAGGCCGCCCAGC